>NZ_CP116256.1:7207907-7508895 GCF_027947575.1 Streptomyces rubrogriseus
CCCGGCGCGAGCGCAGCCGCGAGGGCGGCGCCGGGATCGTCGGCTACGCCACCGACTCGTCGGTCGAGCTGGCCTCTTTCGCCTTGTCAGGGCGGCTCTTCGTGGCCGAGCTGCGGGTCGGCACCGCGCGCGAACTGCCCACCCCCGGGCCGGTGATCGACCCGCGCCCCTCCCCCGACGGCCGGCACGTCGCCTACGTCGCCCGGGGCGCCCTGCGCGTGGTGGGCGCCGAAGGGGACGGGGACAGGGCCCTGGCCGAGGCGGACGGCGAGGGCGTCACGTACGGGCTCGCCGAGTTCGTGGCGGCCGAGGAGATGTCGCGCAACCGGGGCTTCTGGTGGAGCCCGGAGTCGGACCGGCTGCTGGTGGCCCGCGTGGACGACACGCCGGTCCAGCGCTGGTGGATCTCCGACCCGGCCCACCCCGGGCGTGATCCACAACACGTGCCGTACCCGGCGGCGGGCACCCCCAACGCGGACGTACGGCTGTTCGTGGTCGGTCTCGACGGGGGGCGCACGGAGGTCCTCTGGGACCGGGCGCGGTATCCGTATCTGGCGCGAGTGCACTGGTCAGCCGCGGGTGCGCCGCTGCTTCTCGTACAGGCGCGCGACCAGCGCAGCCAGCTGTTCCTGGCGGTGGACACCGAGTCGGGGACGACCCGGATGGTGCACGCCGACGAAGATCCAATTTGGCTGGAACTCTTCCCCGGGGTGCCCTGCTGGAGCCCCTCGGGCCAGCTCGTGCGGATCGCCGACGAGGGCGGTGCGCGGGTGCTCGCGGTGGGTGAACGACTGCTCACCGGGGCCCAGTTGCATCTGCGGGCGGTGCTGGACGTCGGTGCCGACGACGTGCTGGTCTCCGCCTCGGCGGGCGAGGACGCGGCCGAGGCGGAGATCGGCGAGGTGCACGTCTACCGGGTGAACGAACTGGGCGCCGAACGCCTGTCGCAGGAGCCCGGCGTGCACTCGGCGGTACGCGCGGGAGGCGTGACGGTGCTCGTCTCCGCCACCCTCGACCGGCCGGGAGCCCGGGTACGGGTACTGCGGGACGGGAAGGCCGCGGCGACCATCGCCTCGTATGCGGAAGACCCCGGTTTGTCCCCGCGCGTGACCCTCACCCAAGGGGGCGCACGACGTGTCCCGTGCGCCGTGCTTATGCCAACGGACTACCACGGTGACACCCCCCTCCCGGTCCTCCTGGACCCCTACGGTGGTCCGCACGGTCAGCGCGTCGTGGCCGCGCACAACGCCCACCTCACCTCGCAGTGGTTCGCGGACCAGGGGTTCGCGGTGGTCGTCGCCGACGGACGGGGCACTCCGGGGCGCTCCCCCGCCTGGGAGAAGGCCGTCAAGGACGACCTGGCCGCCGTGGTGCTCCAGGACCAGGTGGACGCGCTGCACGCCCTCGCCGCCGACTTCCCGCTGGACCTGGACCGCGTCGCCGTCCGGGGGTGGTCCTTCGGCGGCTACCTCGCCGCCCTCGCGGCGCTGCGCCGGCCGGACGTCTTCCACGCCGCCGTCGTGGGCGCCCCGGTCACCGACCTCAGGCTCTACGACACCCACTACCAGGAGCGGTACCTCGGCGACCCCGGTGAACAGCCGGACGTCTACCGCCGCAACTCGGTGATCGACGACGCCGGACTGGTCGACGCCGCCGAGCCGCACCGGCCCATGATGGTCATCCACGGCCTGGCGGACGACAACGTGGTGGTCGCCCACTCGCTGCGCCTGTCCTCGGCCCTGCTGGCGGCCGGCCGCCCGCACGAGGTGCTGCCCCTGTCCGGCGTCACCCACATGACCCCGCAGGAGTCGGTCGCCGAGAACCTGCTGCTGCTCCAGGTCGACTTCCTCAAGCGGTCGCTGCCCGCCCCGGCGTGACGCCGGCCGCGTCACCCGTACGCCCACGCCTTTGACACGCGGGTAACTTCGGCGAAGCGGTCCCGACACACGGGCCCGCGACGCTGATCGGCGTACGGCCGTGCGGGTGCCGTAAGCGGGCCGGGGACCATGTCACCCCGGCCCGCTGCCCCCGCCCCCGCCCTCACCCTCGCCCTCGGGTGGCACCACCTGCTTCTCCTCCGCGAAGTGGCAGGCGGAGTCGTGCGCGGCGGGCCCGGAGACCGAGCGGAACTCGGCGGGAACGGCCAGGGCCGGTACCTCCAGCGCGCACCGCTCCCGCGCCTTCCAGCAGCGGGTGCGGAAGCGGCACCCCGAGGGGATGTTGGTCGGGGACGGGACGTCGCCGGACAGGATGATCCGCTCGCGGTGTTCCCGGGCCTCCGGGTCCGGCACCGGTACGGCGGACAGCAGCGCCTGGGTGTAGGGGTGCGTGGGGTGGTCGTAGATCTCCTCGTCCCGGCCGGTCTCCACGATGCGGCCCAGGTACATCACGCCGACCCGGTCCGAGATGTGCCGGACGATCGACAGGTCGTGGGCGATGAAGATGTACGAGAGGTCGAACTCGTCCTGGAGCCGGGCCATCAGGTTGATCACCTGGGCCTGGACCGACACGTCGAGGGCCGAGACCGGTTCGTCGGCGACGATGATCTCCGGGCGCAGCGCCAGGCCGCGCGCGATGCCGATGCGCTGGCGCTGGCCGCCGGAGAACTGGTGGGGGTAGCGGTTGATGTACTCCGGGTTCAGGCCGACCACGTCCAGCAGCTCCTGGACCCGTCGCCGCCGGTCGCCCTTCGGGGCCACCTCGGGGTGGATGTCGTAGGCCTCGCCGATGATGTCGCCGACGGTCATGCGGGGGTTGAGGGAGGTGTAGGGGTCCTGGAAGACCATCTGGATGTTCCGGCGTACGGACTTCAGGGCCCTGCCCGACAGGCGGGTGATGTCCTCGCCCTTGTAGCGGATCTCCCCCGCCGTCGGCCGTTCCAGGTTGACCAGCATCTTGGCGACCGTGGACTTGCCGCAGCCGGACTCGCCGACGATGCCGAGGGTCTCGCCGCGGGCCAGCTCGAAGTCCACGCCGTCGACGGCCTTGACCGCGCCGACCTGCTTCTTGAAGAGGATGCCGGAGGTCAGCGGGTAGTGCTTGACCAGGCCGCGGACTTCGAGGATCGGCTCCGTGGTCTCAGCCATGCAGGCACTCCCTCCAGAAGTGGCAGGCGCTGCCCCGCTCGGCGTCGGACTCGGTGACGTCGTAGAGGGGCGGTACGTCGGTGCGGCAGACGTCCTGGGCCATCGGGCAGCGGGGGTGGAAGGCGCAGCCGGGCGGGATCCGGGTGAGGTTGGGCGGCAGGCCCTTGATGGCGTAGAGCTCCTGGCCCTTCTGGTCCAGGCGCGGGATCGACTCCAGCAGGCCGCGGGTGTACGGGTGGGCCGGGGCCTTGTAGATGTCGTGGACCGGGGCCGTCTCCACGATCCGGCCCGCGTACATGACGGCGATCTTGTCGGCGACGTCGGCGACCACGCCGAGGTCGTGGGTGATGAGGATCAGGCCCATGTGCAGTTCGCGCTGGAGTTCCGCGAGCAGGTCCATGACCTGGGCCTGGACGGTGACGTCGAGGGCGGTGGTCGGCTCGTCGGCGATGATCAGCTTGGGCTCCAGGGCCATCGCCATCGCGATCATGATGCGCTGGCGCATGCCGCCGGAGAACTGGTGCGGGTACTGCTTCACCCGCTCCCTGGCGGCCGGGATGCGGACCCGGTCCATCAGCTCGATCGCCTTGGCGCGGGCGTCCTTGCGGGACATGCCGCGGTGCACGGTGAACATCTCGCCGAGCTGGTCGCCCACGGTCAGGACCGGGTTCAGCGAGGACAGCGCGTCCTGGAAGATCATCGCCATCTCGGCGCCGCGGACCTTCCGGCGTTCGTCCTCCTTGAGCTTCAGCAGGTCCCGGCCCTCGAAGAGGATCTCCCCCGCGGTGACCCGGCCCGGCGGGATGTCGAGGATGCCCATGACCGTCTGGGCGGTGACGGACTTGCCGGAGCCGGACTCGCCGAGCACCGCGAGGGTCTCGCCCGCGTCCACGCCGTAGCTGACGCCGTTGACGGCCTTGGCGACACCGTCCCGGGTGTGGAACTCCACGTGCAGGTCGCGCACTTCGAGCAGCATGCGGTCGCTCACCTCAGCTTCGGGTCGAGGGCGTCGCGCACCGCGTCGCCGAGCATGATGAACGCGAGGACGGTGATGGCGAGCGCCCCGGACGGCCACAGCAGCGCGTGCGGGGCGTTGCGCACGTAGGGGGCGGCGGAGGAGATGTCGATGCCCCAGGAGACGCTGGGCGGCTTCAGGCCGACGCCGAGGAAGGACAGGGTCGCCTCCAGGGAGATGTAGGTGCCGAGCGCGATGGTCGCCACGACGATGACCGGGGCGACGGCGTTGGGCGCGATGTGCCGCAGCAGGAGCCGGGAGTTGGAGGCGCCCAGTGCCCGCGCCGCCTGGACGTAGTCGTTCTGCTTGGCGGTGATGACGGAGCCGCGGGCGATGCGGGAGATCTGCGGCCAGCCGAGCAGCACGATGAAGCCGATGACCGGCCAGATGGTGTTGCTGGTGATGACGGAGAGCAGGACGAGGCCGCCCAGGACGACCGGGATGGCGAAGAAGATGTCGGTGATCCGGGACAGGACCGCGTCCCCGCCGCCGCCGAAGAACCCGGCGAGACCGCCGAGGACGCTGCCGAGCAGCGCGACGCCGAGGGTGGCGAGGATGCCGACCGCGACCGAGGTGCGGGCGCCGTAGACGGTGCGGGTGTAGACGTCGCAGCCCTGGCCGTTGAAGCCGAACGGGTGGCCGGGCTGGGAGCCTTCCTGGGCCTTGGCCAGATCGCACTTGAGGGGGCTGCCGGAGGCGATCAGCGACGGCCAGATGGAGATGACGATCAGGAAGAGGATCACCAGCGCCGAGATGATGAAGACGGGGTTGCGGCGCAGGTCGTGCCAGGCGTCGGTCCACAGGCTGCGGGGCTTGTCCCGCGGGTCGGCCCCGTCCGGGCCCGGCGGCTGCTCCAGCGTGACCGCCTCGCTGGCGCCGAGGTCCATCGTGCCGCCCATGCCGGTGCCGGCGATGGCGCGTTCGGGCTCGTAGGGCTCCTGTTCAGGCATAGCGGATCCTCGGGTCGAGTACGGCGTACAGGAGGTCGACGACGAGGTTGGCGACGAGGAAGACGAGGACCAGGACGGTGACGAAGCCGACGACGGTCTGGGTGTTCTGGCGCAGGATGCCCTGGTAGAGCTGGTAGCCGACGCCGTGGATGTTGAAGATCCGCTCGGTGACGATGGCGCCGCCCATCAGCGCCCCGATGTCGGTGCCGATGAAGGTGACGACGGGGATGAGGGAGTTGCGCAGCAGGTGCCGGGTGATGACCCGGTGGCGGGGCAGGCCCTTGGCGATGGCGGTGCGGACGTAGTCGGAGCGCCGGTTCTCGGCGATCGAGGTGCGGGTCAGCCGGGTGACGTAGGCCAGCGAGACCGAGGCGAGGACCAGGCCGGGGACGATCAGCTCGCCGAAGGCCGCCTCGGAGGAGACGGCCGGGTCGATCCAGCCCCACTTGACGCCGAGCAGCAGCTGGAGCAGCAGGCCGGTGACGAAGGTGGGCACGGAGATGACGACGAGGGTCAGCAGCAGCACCCCGGTGTCGACGGGGCGGCCGCGGCGCAGGCCGGTGACGACGCCCAGGATGATGCCGACGACGATCTCGAAGAGGATCGCGACGACGGTGAGCCGGATGGTGACCGGGAACGCCGTCCCCATCAGCTCGGTGACCGGCTGGCCGTTGAAGGCGGTGCCGAAGTCGCCGGTGAAGACGTTGCCCATGTAGGTGGCGTACTGCTGCCACACGGGCTGGTCGAGGCCGAACTCGTGCCGCAGCTGCGCGGCCGTCGCCGGGTCGCACTCCCGGTCGCCGCACAGGCCCGCGATGGGGTCGCCCATCACGTTGACCATCAGGAAGATCAGCAGCGTGGCCCCGATGAAGACCGGGATCATCTGGAGCAGCCGCCGGACGACATAGCGTCCCATGGCGCCCCCTCAGCCGACCTTGATCTCGTTGTAGACCGGGACGCTGAACGGGTTGAGCTTCACGTTGGAGAGCCGGTCGGAGTAGCCGGCGCTGCCGTTCTGGTACCAGAGCGGGATGGCCCCCATGTCGTCCCTGAGGACCTCCTCGGCCTGCTGGAAGAGGCCGACGGCCTTGGCGGTGTCGGTCTCGGCGTTGGCCTGGTCGACGAGGTCGTCGAACTTCTTGCTGGACCACTTGCCGTCGTTGGAGGAGGCGTTGGTGTAGTACAGCGGCTGGAGGAAGTTCTGGATGAGCGGGTAGTCCATCTGCCAGCCCGCGCGGAAGGGGCCGCTCATCTTCTGGCCGGTGATCTGGTTGCGGAAGTCGGCGAAGGTGCCGACCGGGTTCCCGGCGCAGGCGCGGTCGTTGTCCAGGGCGTTGTTGATGGAGTTGCAGACCGCGTCGACCCACTGCTTGTGGGAGCCGGTGTCGGCGTTGTAGGTGATCTTGACCTGGCCGCCGGGGAGTCCGCCGCCCTCCTTGACCAGCTTCTTGGCCTCCTCGGCGTTGTACTCGCAGGCGTCCCCGCACAGGCCGGGCTTGTAGCCGCCGTCCTTGCCGAGGACCGGTGAGGTCCAGTCGGTGGCCGGGGTGCGGGTGTTCTGGAAGATGGTGTCGGTGATCTGCTTGCGGTCGATCGCCATGGACAGGCCCTTGCGGACCTTCTCCGAGCCGGACTTGTTCCAGTCGTTGTCGTAGAACGGGAAGGCGAGGGTCTGGATGATGCCCGCCGGGGTGTTGATGTAGCGGTCGCCGAGGTCGTTCTTGACGTTCTTGAGCTGGGAGGCCGGCACGTCGTCGACGAGGTCGAGGTTGCCCGCGATCAGGTCGGTGTAGGCGGTGTTGTTGTCGGTGTAGACCTTGAGGTCCACGCCGCCGTTCTGCGCCTTGTCCGAGCCGGGGTAGTCGTCCCACTTGCGCAGGGACATCTGGGAGCCGCGGGTGTAGTTGTCGACCTGGTAGGGGCCGTTGCCGACGGGCTTCTTCAGCCAGGCGTCGTGGTCGTCGAAGAACGACTTGGGCAGCGGCGCGAAGGCCGGGTAGCCGAGGGTGTCGGGGAACGTCGAGAACTTCTGGCTGAGCTTGATCGTGAAGGTGAGGGGGCCGGTCACCTTCAGCCCCGAGAGCGTGTCGGCGCTCTGCGAGCCGCTTTCGGGGTGCACCTTGTCGTAGCCGTCGATGTAGGCGAAGAAGTACGCGTTGCGCTGGTTGTTCTTGAGGCTCGCGCCGTAGTTCCAGGCGTCCACGAAGGACTGGGCGGTGACCTTCTCGCCGTTGCTGAAGGTCCAGCCGTCCTTGACGGTGACGGTGAAGTTCTGCGAGTCGGAGGTGTCGATCTTCTCGGCGAGCATGTTCTGCGCCTCGCCGGTCCCGGGGTCGTACTTCTTCAGCCCCCGGAAGATCATGTCGAGGACCTTGCCGCCCTGCACCTCGTTGGTGTTGGCCGGCTCCAGCGGGTTCTGGGGGTCGCCCCAGGAGGAGCTGAGCACGCCGCCGCTGCCCCCGCCGCTGCCTCCGTCCCCGCCCCCGCCGCCGCAGGCCGTCGCCGCGAGGACTACCGCCGCCGCGCAAGCGGCCCATCTGGCGTGCGTGGCTCCGCGCATGGAGTGCCTCCTCGTGCCCTGACTCGTCCGCTGGTCCGTTCCGGTCCAGCTTCGAAGGGCGTACTCGGGGGCGCACACCCGTCCGGTCCATACGGGTTGCCGGTGTCCTCCGGACGGGTGCGGGAGGTGTGGCGGCACACGGAAGGGCGGCGGCATACGGAAGGGCGGCGGCGGGAGTCCTGCTCCCGCCGCCGCCCTTTACCGGCTGCCTGCTGTGCCGGTCAGCCCTTGGAGAGGGTCGCGCCGCCGTCGGCGCCGTCCTCCATCGCCTTCAGACCCGGGTCCATGACGATGTCCTCGGCCCTGGCCTCCGTCGAGCCCTCCTCGGGGAAGTGGCAGGCCGTCAGGTGGCCCTCCCGGTTCCCGGAGAGCTGCACCAGCGGCGGCTCCTCGGTGGCGCACTTGTCCTGCGCCTTCCAGCACCGGGTGCGGAACCGGCAGCCGGAGGGCGGCGAGATCGGCGAGGGCACGTCGCCCTCGAGCCGGATCCGCTCCCGCTTCTCGGCGTCCAGGTCCGTCTCCGGCACGGCCGACAGCAGGGCGTGCGTGTACGGGTGACGGGGGCGGTTGTAGAGCGAGTCGCGGTCCGCGATCTCCACGATCTTGCCCAGGTACATCACCGCGACGCGCTGCGAGAAGTGCCGCACGATCGCCAGGTCGTGGGCGATGAAGACGAACGCGATGCCCATCTCCCGCTGCACTTCCTGCAGCAGGTTCACCACCTGGGCCTGGATCGACACGTCGAGGGCCGAGACCGGCTCGTCGGCGACGATGAGCTTCGGCTGCAGCGCGACGGCGCGCGCCACCCCGATGCGCTGCCGCTGGCCGCCGGAGAACTCGTGCGGGAAGCGGTTGTAGTGCTCCGGGTTGAGACCGACGATCTCCAGGAGCTCGCGGACGCGCTTCTCCCGGCCGCCGGGCGGGTTGATCCCGTTGATCTCCATCGGGCCCGAGATGATCGTGCCGACGGTCTGCCGCGGGTTCAGGGACGCGTACGGGTCCTGGAAGATCATCTGGATCTCGGACCGGATCGGCGCCAGTTCCCGCCGGTTGGCCCGGGTGATGTCCTTGCCCCGGTACTCGATGCTGCCCCGGGTCGGCTCGTACAGCCGGGTCAGCAGCCGGCCGGTGGTCGACTTGCCGCAGCCGGACTCGCCGACGAGGCCGAGGCTCTCGCCCGGGAAGACCTCGAAGTCCACGCCGTCGACGGCCTTGACGTGGCCGACGGTGCGCTTGATCGGGAAGCCGCCCTTGATCGGGAAGTGCTTCGAGAGGCCGCTGACCTTGAGAAGCGGCGCGGTGTCGCCGTCCCGCTGCTGCGGGAAGTCGTCGGCCACCGCTGTGGTCGTCTTGCTGTTGTCGCTCATGGTGATGCCCCAGTCGCCGGTTTCCGCTCAGCCCAGCCGGGGCTGAATCTTCTCGATGAACACCTGCTGCCGCTGGTCTCCCGTCAGGTGGCAGGCGGCGGCACGGCCGTGGGGGAGCGTCGGACGCTCTCCCGAGCAACGCTCGCCGGAGACCAGGTCGGTGAAGCCGCACCGCGGGTGGAACGCGCACCCGGAGGGCGGGTTCATCAGCGAGGGCGGCGACCCCGGGATCGGCATCAGCGGCTCGTCGACGTCGGAGGTGAGGTTCGGCATCGAGCTCAGCAGACCCCAGGTGTACGGGTGCTGCGGGGACTTGAGCACCTCGCGCACCGTGCCGCGCTCGACGGCCCGGCCCGCGTACATGACCATGATGTCGTCGGCCATGTTGCCGACCACGCCCAGGTCGTGGGTGATCATGATGATCGCGGAGCCGAACTCCTGCTGGAGGTCCTTGAGCAGGTCGAGGATCTGCGCCTGGACGGTCACGTCGAGCGCCGTGGTGGGCTCGTCCGCGATCAGCAGGTCCGGGTTGCAGGACAGCGCCATGGCGATCATGGCGCGCTGGCGCATACCGCCGGAGAACTGGTGCGGGTAGTCGTCGACCCGCTTCTGCGGGTGCGGGATGCCGACCTTCTGCAGCAGGTCGATGGCGCGCACCCGGGCGTCCCTCTTGGACGCGCCGTTGTGCTTCATGAACGGCTCCGCGATCTGCCGGCCGACCGTGTAGTACGGCGACAGCGCGGTCAGCGCGTCCTGGAAGATCATCGCCATCTTCTTGCCGCGCAGCTTCTCCAGCTGCTTCTCGCTGGCGTCGGTCAGCTCCTGGCCGTCCAGCGTGATCGATCCGTCGATGGCGGTCTTGCGGCGGTCGTGCAGGCCGAGGACGGCCAGGTTGGTCACCGACTTGCCGGAGCCGGACTCGCCGACGATGCCGAGGGTCTTGCCCCGCTCCAGGTCGAAGGAGAGACCGTCCACCGCCTTGACGACGCCGCCCTCGGTGGAGAAGTGGACCTTGAGGTCGCGCACCGAGAGAAACGCGTCTCCCGCGGCGGCGGCCGGGGCCTCTTCGGGCTTGGTCTGAGTGGTCACGGTGGTTCTCCTAGGACAGGCGCACGCGCGGGTCGATGACTGCGTACATGGCGTCCACGATCAGGTTGAAGACGATGATGAGCGCGGCGCTGACCAGCATGACGCCCATCAGCATCGGCAGGTCCTTGTTGATGACCGAGTCCAGCGCGAGCCGGCCGATCCCGGCCAGGCCGAAGGTCATCTCGGTCACCATGCCGCCGCCCATCAGCGCGGACAGGTCGATGCCGAGGATGGTGACGATGGGCACGAGCGAGCCGCGCCAGGCGTAGCGGAAGAAGGTGTAGTTGCTCGACATGCCCTTGGCACGGGCCGCCTTCACATGCTCTTCCTGTAGTTGCTCGATCATCGACGACCGGCTCATACGGGTGTAGTTGGCGGTGAAGATGGTCGCCATGACGATCCAGGGGATCAGCAGGCCGGCGAACCAGCCGGCGACGTCCTCGGAGATCGGCACGTACTTGGGCTTCTCCAGCCAGCCGGTGCTGTAGACGAGGGCGAGCAGGACGAGCGGGCCGAGGAAGTAGATCTGCAGGGAGCTGACGACCAGCGAGCCGGAGCTGAACACCTTGTCGATCCAGGTGCCGCGGTTCCTGGCGGCCAGCAGGCCGGCGCCGAGGCCGACGATGAGGAAGACGATCAGGGAACCGACGGTCAGCGAGACGGTCAGCGGGAAGCGGTCGAGGATGGTGTCCCAGACGTTCTGGTTGTTCGCGAAGGAGACGCCGAAGCAGGGGGCGTCGCAGTGACCGACCGCGAAGTCACGCCCGGTGAAGATGCCCGCCAGGAAATGCCAGTACTGGACCGTGACCGGCTGGTCGAGGCCCAGGTTCTTGTGGATGATCTCCAGCGCGTCCGGAGTGCAGTTCTTGCCACAGGCCAGCATGGCCGGGTCCTGCGGGATCGCGAAGAACATGAAGAAGGTGAAGGCACTGATCAACACCAGGATCAGCACCGCGCCGAAGGACCGGCGAATGAGGAATTGAAGCATGGCAGACAGCTGCTCTCAGGACTGCGGCAAGGGGATGGGGAGGGCTGGAGGCGGTCCGGGCCCGGTGGCGGGCGCTCCGCAGCGCGCCCGCCACCGTTTCCCGACCGGACGGGTTACTTCTTGAGGAAGACCCGGGTCACGTCCACGTAGCTCGAGTCCGAGCTGTAGCGGATGCCGCCGACGTTCGAACCGAAGATCTGGAAGACCTTGGTGTAGTAGATCGGGGCGGCCGGGTTGATCTCCTTGGAGATGTACTCGTTCAGCTCGGCCCAGGCCTTGGTGGCCTCCGCCGTGTCCGTGATCTGCTGGATGCGCTGGATCTCGGAGTTGACGTGGTCGTCGTTGATGTGCGAGTAGTTCGACGCACCGTCCTGGATCTGCTTGCCGTCGTAGACCGGCGGGATGACCGTGGAGGCGGACGGCCAGTCCTGGCCCCAGCCGGTCATGTAGAGGTCCAGCCCGTTGTCGACCTTGCCGACCTGCTCGTACCAGGTGGCGGAGTCGATCTCCTTCTTCTGGATGTCCAGACCGATCTTCTCCAGGGCGGTGGAGATCAGGACGGCCTGCTTCTGCCGCTCAGGGGTGTTGGCGTAGGCGTAGACGAGGCTCTTGCCCTCGAAGCCGCCTTCCTTGATCAGCTTCTTGGCGGCCTCGATGTCGCCGTTCGGCTTCTTGGCGCGGCCGAACGGGTCGAACGCCTCGTCGTAGCCCGGGGTGGTGGGCGACATCAGCGAGTTGGCGACCTCACCGCCGTAGGCACCGCCGTCGGCCTTGAAGACCGAGTCGGAGGGCAGGGCCAGGGTGATGGCGTCGCGGAGCTTCTTGTCCTTGACGCGGTCCATGTTGAAGTTGAGCTGCCACACGTAGGGCGCGTAGCCCTGGATCGTGCGGTTCTTCATCGCGTCCTTGTCGCCGACGACCTTCTGGAGCTGCGTCGTGGCGACCTGGCCGGTGAACATCATGGCGTTCTTGGCGCCACCCTGGTCGGCGAGGAGGGTCTTGGTCTGGTCCTCGTCGTCGTGGTTCATCTCGATGTTGAAGCCGTCGACGTACTGGTGGCGCACCGAGTCGGACTTCGGGTCCCACTGGGTGTTCTTGACCAGCTTCATGGACTTGCCGGGCTTGAACTCGGCGATCTTGTACGGACCGACCGCGACGGGCGCGGAGTCGTACTTCTCCTTGGTGTCCGTCTCCTCCGGGACGACGCTGTAACCGGGCATGGTCAGCATCTGCGGGAGGTCGGGGCGGGCGACCTTGAAGTGGAAGACGATCGTCTTGTCGTCCGGCGTCTCCAGGACGTTGTCGGGCAGGTGCTTGCCCTTGTCCGGACCCGCGTAGGCGTCGCGGTAGGTGGTGCCGTCGCCGGACAGCCACTGCTGGAGGTACGTCGGGCCGTCGGTGATGTAGCTGGAGTACATCCGCTCGATCGTGTGGCGGATGTCCGCCGAGTTGATCGGGTTGCCGTTGGCGTCCTTCAAGTTGTCCTTGAGGGTGTACGTCCAGGTCTTGCCGCCGTCGGTCTGCTTGCCCGCGTCGGTGGCGAGGTCGCCCACGACGGTCAGGTTGCCGTTCTCGTCCTCGTCGTACTGGGTCAGACCGCGGAAGATGAGGCGGCCGAGCAGCTTGCCGTCCGAGACGTAGATCTGGCCCGGGTCCAGGTGGGAGAAGTCCGCCGTCTGGTAGACGGTCATGGTGCCGCCCGGCTTGGCGCCCGGGACCTCGGGGGCCGGGCCGGTGGACGCCTGCGCGTCGCCGATCTGGACCGGCTTCGACTGCGACTTGGCGTCCTCCTTCTTCTTGCTGTTGTCCTTGGCGGAGCTGTCGCTGTCGCCACCACCGCAGGCGGTGAGGGTCAGGGCGCCGGCTGCGACCGCGACTATGGCGGCCGTGGCGGTGCGGTTACGGAGAATGCTCATGAGGACGAATCCACCTGCCTGTGAGTAGTGAGCACTGCTGGTACGTGGCCGGAGGCCGGGCTGAGCGGCACCGAACCGGCCGGGCGAGGATGTGGGGGGTTCCCCTTGGCCTCAGCGGTTTCCCTTGGGGTCGAAGGCGTCCCGGACCGAGTCACCGAGGAGGTTGAAGGCCACGATGAAGATCACCATGGCGACTCCGGGGAAGAGCATGTAGTAGGGGTCCTGCTCGACGATGTCCGCGCCGATGGCGAACATCCGTCCCCAGTCCGGCGTGGGCTCGACGTACCCCACGCCCACGAAGGACAGGAACGCGATGCTGAGGATGGTGCTCGGCAGCGTGAGCGTCGCCTGTACCAGCGTCGGAGTGACGATGTTGGGCAGCAGTTCCTTGCGGAGGATGCGCCAGGGCGAGGCCCCGGAGATGCGGGCGGCCTCGATGAACTCCCGATCGCGCAGGGACATCGTGGCACCGCGGACGATGCGGGCCATGCTCATCCAGCCCAGGAAGGACAGCACGATGATGATCGCGGCGGCGCGCACGTAGGTGGGCGTCTCCTTGTCGGGAGCGACGAACACCGTGGTGATGACGGGCATCGCGGCGACGAAGAAGAGCTGGCTGGGCAGGGCCATGAAGAAGTCGGTGATCCGGCCGAGCCAGTAGTCGATCTTCCCGCCGAAGTAGCCGCCGGCCAGGCCGATCAGGACGCCCAGCACCGTCATGATGATGGTCGCCGCCAGCGCGGTGGCCATCGAGTTGCGCATGCCGTACAGCAGCTGGGTGAACACGTCGCGGCCCAGGCCCGGTTCGATGCCGAACCAGAAGTCGCCGTCGATGCCGCCGTACGAGCCGGCGGGCATGGTGAACATGTCCAGGAGGTCGGGGTTGTCCTGCCCGTACAGGGTGTACGGGTCCTTGCCGTAGACCATCGAGATCAGCGGCGCCGCCGCCGCGATCACGAAGAAGAACAGGACGACGAAGGCAGAGATCACACCGGCCCGGTCGCGCTTGAAGCGCGCCCACATCAACTGGCCGGGCTTGCGCCCCTCCGGCTCCTTGGGCTTCGGGGCGTCGCCCTGCGGCGCGCTCTCTTTGTCCAAGACGGAAGAGGCTTCAGCACCCTCAATCTCGATTGGACTCGTCATGATTCGTCCATTTCACAGGTTGGAGGTCGTCGGGAGTGCGGGAGCCGACGGCCTTCGCACGGCGTACGTCTTTCGCAGCGCGCGAGGGGAACAAAGACGGAGGGGCAACACGGCCCCGGGAGAACCCTGGCTCACGGCCGGCGGCTGCCGACCGGCGGCACACGACGTCAAGGAAGTTCGCGACGCCGGGCCGCTGCCGCATCAACCGTGACGGCACTGAACGCACCCGCGGGGCCTACACCTGCCATCGGGGACGACGCGACCCATATGGCGCTTGTGGCACCTCGCATGGGTTCCTCCTCATGAATCCGCTGGTTCACCGCAAAGAGGAGCACGCGTCACGTTCCAGCCATCGGCCGGTGATGAGATCGCTGTGCACCCTCACGCTCGCGAGCCTGCGCCCCGTCAGCGCGTGACCCGTTTATCCGAGCTCTACGCGCCTAACTATCTGCCATCCTCCGGGGAACGAACCACAGGTTCGAGGTCTCGGTTCGATCACAGATAGGGGCCAGATCTTTCAAAATCCGGACAAAGGGTTTGGTACGAGATCGCTGCGAAACGGACTTGTTACACATCTAACGGTGGTGACCGTCCGTATAACGGACGTCCGCGCGACAGAAATTGATTGCGCGTAACGTGCACGGGGTGCAAGCTGACCCGCAGGTATGTCCCGCGCCCGGCACGTCCGTCGGCGCCGGCCGCCCGACCCCCGGCCGGGGCTGCCCGCCGGCGCTCCGGGCGGAGTGCTTCCGCGCAGGTTAGTGCGGCCCTGCCCGCCCTGTGCCGCCCCGCCGGGAAATCGAGGGTTTTCCCTACCTCCGCGTCCCGCCGTCCCGCCCGCGTCGCCAACACGACGGACGGCACCGGACCCCACGTGAGCCGTGGGGTCCGGTGCCGTCCGTCGTGCGGTGGGGTCAGCCGTGCTTGGCCCGGCTGGCGGCCCGGGCACGCTCGCGGGCGTCCAGGTTCACCTTGCGGATCCGGACGGCCTCCGGGGTCACCTCGACGCACTCGTCGTCGCGGCAGAACTCCAGGGACTGCTCCAGGGAGAGCTTGCGCGGCGGGACGATCGCCTCGAAGGAGTCGGCCGAGGACGACCGCATGTTGGTGAGCTTCTTCTCCTTGGTGATGTTCACGTCCATGTCGTCGGCGCGGGAGTTCTCGCCGACGATCATGCCCTCGTACACCTCGGTGCCGGGGTCCGTGAAGAGCACACCGCGCTCCTGGAGGTTGGTCATCGCGAACGCGGTGACGGCACCCGAGCGGTCGGCGACCAGCGAGCCGTTGTTACGGGTCGTGAGGGTGCCGAACCAGGGCTCGTGGCCCTCGTGGATGGAGTGCGCGATGCCGGTGCCCCGGGTCTGGGTGAGGAACTCCGTCCGGAATCCGATCAGGCCGCGGGAGGGGACCACGAACTCCATGCGGACCCAGCCCGAGCCGTGGTTGGACATGTTGTCCATCCGGCCCTTGCGCACGCCCATCAGCTGCGTGACCGCGCCCATGTGCTCCTCGGGCACGTCGATCGTCATCCGCTCGACGGGCTCGTACGTCTTCCCCTCGACCTCCTTGGTGACGACCTGCGGCTTGCCGATGGTCAGCTCGAAGCCCTCGCGGCGCATCTGCTCGACCAGGATGGCCAGCGCCAGCTCGCCGCGGCCCTGCACCTCCCAGGCGTCCGGGCGCTCGGTGTCCAGGACGCGGAGCGAGACGTTGCCGATCAGCTCGCGGTCCAGGCGGTCCTTGACCTGGCGGGCGGTGACCTTGCGGTCCTTGACGACCGCCTTGTTGTCGGCGCCCTTGCCGGTGGCGCCGCGGCCGACCAGCGGGGAGGTGTTGGTGCCGATGGTCATGGAGATCGCGGGCTCGTCCACCGTGATCAGCGGCAGCGGGACCGGGTTCTCCACGTCGGCCAGGGTCTCGCCGATCATGATGTCCGGGATGCCGGCGACCGCGCAGATGTCACCGGGGCCTGCCTTCTCGGCGGGCTTGCGGGTGAGCGCCTCGGTCATCATCAGCTCGGAGATCCGCACGTTCTGCACGGAGCCGTCGCGCTTCATCCAGGCGACGGTCTGGCCCTTCTTCAGCTCGCCCTGGTGGACGCGCAGCAGCGCGATGCGGCCGAGGAAGTTGTCGGCGTCCAGGTTGGTGACGTGGGCCTGGAGCGGGGCGTCCTCGTCGTAGGTCGGCGCCGGGATGTGGTCCAGGATCGTCGAGAAGAACGGCTCCAGGCTGGTGGAGTCGGCGGGGACCGTGCCGTCCTCGGGCTTGGTGAGGGAGGCGACGCCGTCCCGGCCGCAGGCGTAGACGATCGGGAACTCGATCTGCTCCTCGTCGGCGTCCAGGTCGAGGAAGAGGTCGTAGGTCTCGTTGACGACCTCGTCGATGCGGGCGTCCGGCCGGTCCGTCTTGTTGATGCACAGGATGATCGGCAGCCGCTGGCTGAGGGCCTTGCGCAGCACGAACCGGGTCTGCGGCAGCGGGCCCTCGGAGGCGTCCACGAGCAGCACGACACCGTCGACCATCGACAGACCGCGCTCGACCTCGCCGCCGAAGTCGGCGTGGCCGGGGGTGTCGATGATGTTGATGGTGATGACGTCGCCGCCAGCCTTCGGGTGGTACTTCACCGCCGTGTTCTTGGCGAGGATCGTGATGCCCTTCTCACGCTCCAGGTCGTTCGAGTCCATCATGCGGTCGTCGACGCCTTCGAGCTGGTGCGCGGCGAAGGCGCCGGCCTGCTTCAGCATTCCGTCGACGATGGTGGTCTTGCCGTGGTCGACGTGGGCGACGATGGCGACGTTGCGGATGTCGTGACGCGTTGTAGACGCGGCCATAAGTGGCTTACTCCCGGAGGGTGTGAGGACGGCCGTCGCGGACGTCCGTGTCACGCGGGCCTGCCGGGCGGTACATGCCACGGCCTCACCCAATGGTACGGGGCCCCGGGGGCTGCGGCTTGCCGGGAGGGTTCAGGACGAGGGGGAGGGCGAGGAGGAGGCCGAGGACGGGGCGGTGGGCCGGGAGCCCTGGGCGCCCTTCTTGAGGAAGCCCATGTCCTCGTAGACCGGTGTCCCGAAACCGAAGGCACCGGCGTTGGCGAGGTTCTTGCGGGCCGCCGTCAGCTGGGGGCGCTGGTAGAGGGGGACGGAGCCGGCCGCCGCCCAGATCCGCGAGTCGGCCTTGCGCAGCAGGTCCCGGGCCTCCTTCTGGTCCAGGGTGGCCAGGGCCCGGTCGAAGAGCTGGTCGACCTGGTCGGTGCCGACCCGGGTGTAGTTCTGGGCGACGTTCAGGGAACCGTCGGCGGCCGGGACGGGCTTGGCGTAGATGGGGCGGGCGTCGGTGGCGGGGAACGCGGAGGCGGGCCAGGAGTAGAGCGCCAGGTCGTACTCGCCGGCCGCGATGTGGTCCTTGAAGTAGCTCTCGTCCGGCACCTTGGTGATCCTGGTGCCGATACCGATCTCCTTCAGCATGTCCGTGATGCGGTCGGCCACGGTGCGCAGGGTCTCGGAGCCGGGACCGGAGGGGAGCACGAAGCGGAGGGTGAGCGCCTTGCCGTCCTTGGCGAGCGGGGCCGCCGCCGCGCCGGCCGGGGCCGCGGTTCCCTTGGGGGCGTAGGCGCCGGGTGCGCCGCCCTGCGCGGTGTTCTTGCCGCTGCTGTGCTTCTCGCCGCTCTCCCGGTCGGCGCCGTCGTCGTTCTTGCCGTCCTTGTTCTTGTCGTCCTTGTTCTTGTCGTCCTTGTTCTTGTCGTCCTCGCCGACGATGTACGTGCCGTCGTCGCCGCCCTCGGACTTCTCCTCGTCCTTCTTGTCCTCGTCCTTGTTCTCGTCCTTCTTGTCCTCGTCCTTGTTCTCGTCCTTCTCGGCGCCGGCCGCCTCCTCGCCGTCCTTCTTCTTCACCGGGCCGCCGGGGACCCATCCGGCGTCCGCGAGCAGGGCCCGGGCCTCCTTGGCGTTCTGCTCGCCGAGGGCGCCGCTGCCGTCCGCGTAGGCGGGCTGACCGGAGAGCGCGAGGTGGCTGCCCACGGGCTCGGCGGGCAGGCCGAGCGGCTTGAGCACCGCCTCGGCCAGCTTCTCGCGGTCCAGGGCGCGGGCCACGGCCCTGCGGACGCGTTCGTCGGCGAGGGGGCCTTCGGCGCCGTTGAGGGCGAGCTGGGTGTAGGCGGGTTCCAGGGACTTGCGGAGCTCGAAGCCGCTCAGGGCCTGCTGCCTGCGCCGGGCCTTCGCCTCGGCCTCGCGGCGCTCCTCGCGGGCGAGGACCTCCTCCTCGGCGGCCTCCTCGTCGGAGCCGTTGGCGATGGCCCAGGAGCGCAGCGCCTGTGCGGCGGACCTGCCCTGCGGGCCCGCGGCCGGGGTGCCCCCCGGTCCCATGAGCGGGGTGCCGGTGGCGGGGTTCCGGGGGCCGGCGGCCAGGGTGATCTCGTCGGCGGTCTCCGGGTCGATCTCGGCGAGGTCGAGCTTGCCGGCGACCAGTTCGGAGACCCGCTCGTCGCGGGGGACGGCGCGCAGCACGATCTCGTCCAGCTTCGCCGGCTCGCCCCACCAGCGGGGATTGCCGGTGAGGACCACCTGGTCGCCCTTGGTGTCGACCTTCTTGACGGCGAAGGGCCCGGCGCTGACCTTGAGGGCCCGCCGCGCGCCGTCGTTGAAGGCGTCCGGGGTGCCCGTGACGTCCTTCGGGTACAGGGGCGTGAACAGGGCCTTCCAGTCGGCGTAGGGCCGGCTGAAGGTGACCTTGACCTCCAGGTCGTTCGCACCGCGCTCGACCTTCTCGATGCGGTCGTACCCGGCGTTGCGGGCGGTCCAGTAGGCGCTGTCCTTGCCGGACAGGGCGCGCCACTGGGCGGCGAAGTCCGGGGCGCCGATCTCCCGGCCGTCGCTCCAGACGGCCTGCTGGTTCAGCTTGTAGACGACGACCTGCTTGGGCTCGGTGTCGACGACCTCGGCCGACTCCAGGTAGTCGGGGTTGCGCACCGGGCTGCCGGTCTCGTCCATCCGGTACATCGAGGGCAGCACGGCCTGCGCGACGCGGGTCGTCGTGGCGTCGGCGTCCGACTGGAAGGCGTTCAGCGTGTCCGGTACGGAGTCCACGGCCCAGCGCAGGGTGCCGCCGTCGGATACGGAGGCGCGGGCCGCGGCGGCGACGTCCTGTCCGGCGAGCGGCTTGCCCGCCGGGTCCTCGGAGGTGCAGCCGGCCAGCGCGGGGACCGCGAGGACGCCCGCGGTGAGGAAGGCGACCGAACGCATGACCGCGCGCGGTCCGACGCCGACGTGGGACATCTCTGCTACCTCCGGAAGGCCGCGTTCGCTACGTTGTGCCGCATTTGCCGTATGTGCGGTATTCAAGTTGATCATTTGTATCCGGACGGGGATGCGGCCACTGAAGGGGAAACGGTTCCGCCACGCTCGGAGACACGGCGACGACGGTGCGTAAGGTCACCCGTGCGGCGCAATGCCGCCCGCGGTGCACCGACGCGCCCCGGCCAATCGCTGCACATCCCTTCCCAGCGACTGGTGTGACGCGCGACACTCTCAGGCGCATGAACGTAGCCCCCCAAGGCCGGCGGCCCACTGCCGTGTCCGACGGAAGCGAGGTCACGTCTTGTCCGTGCACGACGATCTGTCATCGGTGCAGCGCAGCCTGGACGAACTGTCCCGGACGGTGACCCGCCTGGAACAGCAGCTGGGCAGCGGCGACCTGGAAGTCCGCCGGGTCCGCACCGACGCCGACCACCTGCGCGAGAGCGTCGCGCTGCTGCGGGCGGCGGCCGCCGCGCCGGAGGCGCCCAGGCGTCCGGACCTCGTCCCGATCCCCGACACGCCGTACGACGGCTCCCTGTGGACGGACTCGGACGACGAGGGTCTCGGCGCCCGCGACCGGCGCGCCCCCTAGGGCCTGTTCCGGGGACTCGAGAAAGGTCCGCAACCCGACCCGACCGACCGGAGCCGCCCAGTGGCCACTGGTACCGAACCGCCAGCCACCGAAGACCGCCCCCCGGGCGGTGGCGTCCACACCCCGACGCGCGCCGCCATCCGCGCCCCGCACCTGCGCACCGACCGCTGGTGGCTGGCACCGGCCGCCACCGCCGCGGGACTGCTGGCCTTCGTCGTCTACTCGACCTGGCGGGCCTTCGCGAACGCCGACTACTACGCGGCCCCGTACGTCTCGCCCTTCTACTCCCCCTGTCTGGCGGAGAACTGCGAGCCGATGCGCTCGGGGCCCAACTGGGAACTCTTCGGCACCTGGTGGGGCATCTCCCCCGCGATCATCATCCTGATCTTCCCGCTCGGCTTCCGCCTGACCTGCTACTACTACCGCAAGGCCTACTACCGGGGCTTCTGGGCCTCCCCGCCGGCCTGCGCGGTGGCCGAGCCGCACCGGAAGTACACCGGCGAGACCCGCTTCCCGCTGATCCTGCAGAACGTCCACCGGTACTTCTTCTACGCGGCGCTCCTGGTCGCGGGCATCCTGAGCTACGACACCGTGCTCGCCTTCCGCGACGAGCACTACGCCTGGGGCCACATGGGGCTCGGCACCCTGGTCTTCCTCGCCAACATCGCGCTGATCTGGGCGTACACCCTGTCCTGTCACTCCTGCCGGCACATCGTCGGGGGCAAGCTCAAGCACTTCTCGCGGCATCCCGTGCGCTACCGGATGTGGCAGCTGGTCGGCCGGCTCAACGCCCGGCACATGCAGCTGGCCTGGGCGTCGCTGGTGAGCGTGGCGCTCGCCGACTTCTACGTGTACCTGGTCGCGTCCGGTGTCTTCGACGATCCGCGCTTCTTCTGATGAGTGAGGCTTTCTGATGTCCGTGGTCGACCGGCAGGAATGGGACGTCGTCGTGGTGGGCGCGGGCGGTGCCGGGCTGCGCGCCGCCATCGAGGCCCGCGAGCGGGGCGCCCGTACGGCCGTGATCTGCAAGTCGCTGTTCGGCAAGGCGCACACCGTGATGGCCGAGGGCGGCATCGCCGCCTCCATGGGCAACGTCAACTCCGGGGACAACTGGCAGGTCCACTTCCGCGACACCATGCGCGGCGGCAAGTTCCTCAACCAGTGGCGGATGGCCGAGCTGCACGCCCAGGAGGCCCCGCAGCGGGTGTGGGAGCTGGAGACCTGGGGCGCGCTGTTCGACCGGACGAAGGACGGCCGGATCTCGCAGCGCAACTTCGGCGGCCACGAGTACCCGCGCCTCGCCCACGTCGGCGACCGCACGGGCCTGGAGCTGATCCGCACCCTCCAGCAGAAGATCCTCTCGCTCCAGCAGGAGGACTTCCGCGAGACCGGGGACCACGAGTCCCGGCTGAAGGTCTTCCAGGAGTGCACGGTCACCCGCGTGCTCCAGGAGGACCGGAAGGTCTCCGGGGTCTTCGGCTACGAGCGCGAGAGCGGCCGCTTCTTCGTCCTCCAGGCGCCCTCGGTGGTGATCGCGACGGGCGGCATCGGCAAGTCGTTCAAGGTGACGTCGAACTCGTGGGAGTACACCGGCGACGGCCACGCCCTGGCGCTGCTGGCCGGGGCGCCGCTGCTCAACATGGAGTTCGTGCAGTTCCACCCGACGGGCATGGTCTGGCCGCCCTCGGTGAAGGGCATCCTGGTCACCGAGTCGGTGCGCGGCGACGGCGGGGTGCTGCGGAACTCCGAGGGCCGGCGGTTCATGTTCGACTACGTCCCGGACGTCTTCAAGGAGAAGTACGCCGAGTCGGAGGCGGAGGGCGACCGCTGGTACGACGACCCGGACCACAACCGGCGCCCGCCCGAACTCCTCCCCCGCGACGAGGTCGCCCGCGCGATCAACGCCGAGGTGAAGGAGGGCCGGGGCTCACCGCACGGCGGCGTCTTCCTCGACGTGTCGACCCGGATGCCCGCCGAGGTGATCAGGCGCCGGCTGCCCTCGATGTACCACCAGTTCAAGGAGCTGGCGGACGTGGACATCACGGCGGAGGCGATGGAGGTCGGGCCGACCTGCCACTACGTGATGGGCGGCATCGCCGTGGACTCCGACACCGCCGCCGCCCGCGGGGTGCCGGGACTGTTCGCGGCCGGTGAGGTGGCGGGCGGCATGCACGGCTCCAACCGGCTGGGCGGCAACTCGCTGTCCGACCTGCTGGTGTTCGGGCGCCGGGCGGGCCGGTACGCGGCCGAGTACGCGGCGGGGCGGACGGAGGAGGGCACCCGCGCCCGGGTCGACGACGCCCAGGTCGACGCGGCCGCCGCGGAGGCCCTGCGGCCCTTCTCCGCCGAGGCGCAGGAGCCCGGCGCGGGGCCGCCGGAGAACCCGTACACCCTCCATCAGGAACTCCAGCAGACCATGAACGACCTGGTGGGGATCATCCGCCGGGAGGCGGAGATGAAACAGGCCCTGGAGAAGCTGGCGGAGCTGCGGGTGCGCGCCCGCCGGGCCGGGGTGGAGGGGCACCGGCAGTTCAACCCGGGCTGGCACCTCGCCCTGGATCTGCGCAACATGCTGCTGGTCAGCGAGTGCGTGGCGCGGGCCGCGCTGGAGCGCACCGAGTCGCGCGGCGGGCACACCCGCGAGGACCATCCGTCGATGGACCGGCGCTGGCGCCCGGCCAACCTGCTCTGCTCGCTGGCCGACCCGGCGGGCGGGGCGGCGGGCGATCCCGCGGCGACGGACCCGGAGCGCGGCCGGATCGCCCTGGAGCGGCAGACCACCGAGCCCATCCGGCCCGACCTGCTCGCCCTCTTCGACAAGGAGGAACTGGTGAAGTACCTCGCCGACGAGGAACTGGAGGGCCGGTCCGAATGAGCGGTTACGAGGCCCGCTTCAAGGTGTGGCGCGGTGACGTGGAGGGCGGTGGCCTCGAGGACTTCACGGTCGAGGTGAACGACGGCGAGGTGGTCCTCGACATCATCCACCGCCTCCAGGCCACCCAGGCCCCCGACCTCGCGGTGCGCTGGAACTGCAAGGCGGGCAAGTGCGGTTCGTGCTCGGCCGAGATCAACGGGCGGCCGCGGCTGCTGTGCATGACCCGCATGTCCGTGTTCAGCCGCGAGGAGACGATCACCGTCACGCCGCTGCGCGCCTTCCCGGTGATCCGGGACCTGGTGACGGACGTCGGCTTCAACTACACCAAGGCCCGCGAGGTCCCGGCCTTCGTGCCGCCCGCCGACCTCGGTCCCGGCGAGTACCGGATGATGCAGGAGGACGTGGACCGCTCGCAGGAGTTCCGCAAGTGCATCGAGTGCTTCCTGTGCCAGGACACCTGCCACGTCGTGCGGGACCACGAGGAGAACAAGCCCGCCTTCGCGGGCCCGCGCTTCCTCATGCGCGTCGCCGAACTGGACATGCACCCGCTGGACGCCGCCGGTGACACCGGCCTGGACCGCTCCCGCACGGCCCAGGACGAGCACGGCCTCGGCTACTGCAACATCACCAAGTGCTGCACGGAGGTGTGCCCGGAGGGCATCAGGATCACGGACAACGCGCTGATCCCACTGAAGGAACGGGCCGTCGACCGCAAGTACGACCCGCTGGTCTGGCTGGGTTCGAAGATCGGCCGCCGGTCCCGGGACACGACCTAGCGCACCCAGCCGTCCCGGTACGACGCCCAGTCCTGCTCCGTCGCGGCGAAGTCGATGTACGCGGCGACGCCGAACCTCTCCCGGTCGGCGTCCGTGCGGGTCAGGCCGAGGCGGACGCCCCGGACGGCGGCGGCAACGGTCTCCGCGTGGTTCCAGTGCCCGAAGCGGTTCTCGTGGTAGAAGGGCAGGCCCATCAGGAGGTGGGTCGTCGGCGGGGTGACCTCCAGGGCCAGCGAGGTCTGCTGGGCGACGTAGCCGCCGTACAGGCTCTCCAGGGGCTGCATCGTGTCGTACGACATGACGGCGATCTGGTCGACGCGGCGGGCGACCCGGCCGAAGAACTCCTGCGACCACCACTTGGGGTGTCCGGCGACCGTGCCCCAGAAGGAGTGGAAGCCGGGCAGCGGGTCGATCTGGTGCGCGGCGACGGAGAGCTGCGCGTCGCGGGCGCGGGTGACGGCGCGGACGTCGTCCAGGAGCGAGAGGTAGTCGCCGTCGCCCGAGTGCAGCGGTTCCAGGTCGAGGTGGACCCCGTCGTAGCCCACGTCCAGGACCTGGCGGGCCGAGTCGACGACGGCGGCGCGGGTGGCGGGCTCCTCCAGGCGCATGCCGTCGGGGCTCTCGGTGGCGAGGACGTCGCCGAGGAAGGCCTGGACGCGCACGCCGGGCAGCTCGCGGTGCACGGCGTCCACCAGCCAGCGGGCCCTGGGGTAGCGGGACTTCGGCAGCGTGCCGTCGTGTTCCATCGGGCCGGTGTGGACGTACAGGTCGCGGATGCCGGTGGTTTTCAGGTCCCGGGCCAGCGTGGTGAGGTCCGCGTCCTTCTTGCGGCCGTCGACCCACGCGTGGCCGAGCCAGATCGCGTCGCGGTTCCTGGTGTAGGTGCCGTCGGCGGGGTCGCCCGTGTAGTTGATGCGGAGGGCGGTCTCGGCGGTGAGGAGGGGGACGAGCAGGACCAGGAGGACGGCGAGGGTGATGCGGCGGGTACGGCGGAGCCGCTTCCTCTTCTTCCCGGGTGCGGGTGGCCCCGGTGGCCCGGCCTCGCCGTCGGCGTCCTTCGGTTCGGCGTCTTTGGGTTCGGCGTCTTTCGGTTCGGCGTCTTTCGGTTCGGTGTCTTTCGGTTCGGTGTTTCTCGGTTCCGTGGCCGCCACGGTGTCCCCTCCCTGTGGTCCGTCCCCGGTCGCGGTGACCGGTCGCCGCGCTTACGCTCCGAGCGTGGTGCCAGCGGGGACGACTCGAACCGGTGTTCCGGTTGCGGTCAGGGGTGCGTGGCGGTGATCTCCGTCGATCTGGTGCCGCCCCTGGTCACGGCCGGGGCGGCCCTGCTGCTGGCCGGGTACGGGCATGTGCGCCGCACCCGGCGGATCCGGACGCGTACGACGCCGGGCCGGGTCAGAACAGGCTCAGCAAGGCCTCCGCGGGGTCCGTGAGCTGGGTGTCGGCGCCCGGCAGGGGCAGTTCGAACCAGACCGTCTTGCCGCGCGGCGTACGGCGTGAGCCCCAGGCCGCGCTGAGCAGGCCGACCAGTTGCAGGCCGCGGCCGCCCTCGTCGGTGTCCCGGGCGCGACGCCGGCGCGGCTGGACCAGGCCGGAGTCCCACACCTCGCACACCAGGGTGCGGTCGAGCAGGAGGCGGAGCCTGATCTCGCCCTCGCCGTACCTGAGCGCGTTGGTGACCAGCTCGCTGACGAGCAGCTCCGTGGTGTCGACCAGCGGCTCCATGTCCCAGGCGAGGAGCTGGGCGCGGGCGTACTCGCGGGCCCGGCCGACGCTGCGCGGCTCGCGCGGCAGGGTCCAGTCGCCGACGCTGTCGCTGGGCAGGCCCTGGACGCGGGCCATCAGCAGGGCGATGTCGTCCTCGCCGTGGTGGCTGTCGAGGGTGTTGAGGACCTGGTCGCAGACGTCCTCCAGGGGCTGGGTGGGGTCGGTGAGGGCGCCCACGAAGGCCTGGAGGCCCTCGTCGAGGGGGTGGTCGCGGCTCTCGACCAGGCCGTCGGTGTAGAGGGCGAGCAGGGCGCCCTCGGGCAGTTCGACCTCCACCTCCTCGAAGGGCTCCCCGCCGACGCCGAGCGGCAGACCGGGCGGCACGTCCAGCATCAGCGCGGACTCGCCGGGCTCGACCAGGACGGGCGGCAGGTGGCCCGCGTTGGCGAAGGTGCAGCGCCTGGTCACCGAGTCGTAGACGGCGTACACGCAGGTCGCCAGGTAGACCTCGGACAGGTCGGCCTCGCGGGGGCGGCGGGCGGCCCGGGTGGCCTGCTGGACGCCCCCGGGGGCGCCGAGGCCGCGCGCGATCTCGTCCAGCTGGGAGAGCACCTCGGCCGGTTCGATGTCGAGCTGGGCCAGGGTGCGTACGGCGGTGCGCAGTTCGCCCATCGCGACGGCGGCGCGCAGACCGCGGCCCATGACGTCGCCGACGACCAGCGCGGTGCGGTGCCCGGGGAGTTCGATCACGTCGAACCAGTCGCCGCCGACCTCGCTGGCCCGGCCGGTGGCCGCCTCGCCGGGCAGGTAGCGGCAGGCGATGTCGAGTCCGGAGGCCTCCGGGTCGCCGGGCGGGAGCAGGGAGCGTTGCAGTATCAGCGCGCGTTCGTGCTCGCGCCGGTAGAGCCGGGCGTTGTCGATGCAGACGGCGGCGCGCGCGGCCAGTTCCACGGCGAGGTCGCGGTCGCGGTCGCCGAACGGCTCGCTGCCCTTGGTACGGGCGAACTGGACGAGTCCGACGACCGTGTCGTGGGCGACCATCGGCACGGCGAGCGTGGACTGCACGAGGCCCCCGTCCTCGGCGGGGACGCTGCGCGGCCGGGCGGTGCGCAGGGCGTCGGCGCAGGGCGAGTTGAACGGGTAGTGGTGGACGGCGCCGAGCTTGACCCGCTCGCCGGTGCCCAGGAACGGGGCGTCGGAGACGGCGCTGGAGAAGGCGACGCGGCGCAGTTCCGCGCTGCCGTCGGCGAGTCCCGGCGGGGTCTCGTCGCCGACCAGCAGGCCCTGGTAGAGGTCGACGGTGGCCAGGTCGCAGAAGCCGGGGACGACGACGTCGAGGAGTTCGCGGGCGGTGGTCTCCAGGTCGAGGGAGTTGCCGATGCGGGCGCCGGCCTCGTTGAGGAGGGCGAGGTTGCGCCGGGCGTTGGCGGCCTCGCGGGCGGCCTGGCGGCGGGCGGTGATGTCGGTGCCGAGCCAGGCGACGCCGATCGGCCGGCCGGTACCGCTGTGCACGCGGTAGAGGTTGACCGACCAGTGGCGGCGCTCCTCCGAGCCCGGCACGAATCCCGTGACGTGCATGTCCGTGATGGAGTCGCCGGTCTCCAGGACCCGGCGCAGGGTCGCGGAGACCCGGTCGGCCTCGGCGCGCGGCAGGTAGTCGTGGACGGCCTTGCCCCGGTGGTCGTCGGGGGTGCCGCCGAAGATGGAGGCGAACCGCTGGTTGGCGCGGCGCACCGTCAGGTCGGGGTCGATGAGCAGGAACCCGAACGGAGACTGGCCGAATATGGCCTGCGACGCGGCGAGATCCGTCTCGATGCTGCGCAGGACGCGCACGTCGACGACGATGCAGACGGCGGCCTTCTCCCCGTCCTCCGTGCGCGTCGGCATGACGTACACCTCGGCGAGTCCGCGCTGTCCGCGCCGGCCGCCGGTGGACCGGCCGCCCGCGTGCCGTGCCGTCCCCCCGGTCTCGTCCGGTGCCCGGAAGGGGACCACTCCGGTCCATTCCCGGCCGTCGAGGATCTCGGTCATCTTGCGCTGGCCGCGCTCCCGCAGGTCGGGGTCGATGAAGGCCTCGATGGGGTCGGTGCCCACGGCGTCCTCGGCCCGGATGCCGAGCAGTTGCTCCGCACGCAGGCTCCACTGGTCGACGAGTCCGTCGGGGCCGATGGAGAAGGAGGCGACCTTGATGTAGTCGTAGATGGAGCCGGGCGGGCTGCTCTGCCACACCGCGTCACCGAGTGGCGCGTCTGCCGACGGGCCCTCGGACTCCGTGGACTCCGTGGGCTCCTTGGCCCTCGCTGGTATCTCGCTCACGCGAACCGTCCCCTCCAGCTCACCGCATCCGGCACCGGTCACCGGAGGCGGCTGCCCGCAGTATCCAGCACTACGGCGCCGCACGACACGGTGTTCACGATCACAGCACGGTCCCGATGGTTTTCGGTCCGGACCGCGACAACACTTCCAGTCTTCTAACCAGCGGACACGGCATCGAATCACGCAGTTCCACAACTGCCACTGGCCTGAACCGGTTGGCGACCCGGACCAGGGACGATACAGGGACATTTCGATCGTCGACCGACGGGCCGGCGACAGTGCGTCACGGGGCCGTCGCGCTAGCGCGGCAGGGCGAGTTCGAACCACACGGTCTTGCCCGCCTCCCCGGGACGGGTGCCCCAGCGCCGCGCGGCGGAGGCCACCAACTGCAGACCCCGGCCGTCCTCGTCGTCGGGGCGGGCGACGCGCTCGCGGGGCGGGTCCGGCAGCGGGTCGGAGACCTCCACCAGCAGGACCCCGTCGGCCCCGGGGGCTCCGGCGGCTCCGGCGGCTCCCGTGGCTCCGGCGGCTCCGGCGACCCCGGGGGCTCCGGCGGTCGGAGCGGGGCCGCGCACCAGGCGGACGCCGATGGGGCCGGTGGCGTGCCGCAGGGCGTTGGTGACCAGCTCGCTGACCAGCAGGGCGGCGATGTCCCCGACGCTGTCGAGCCGCCACTCGTCCAGGGTGCGGCGGACCAGGGAGCGGGCGGTGCGCACGGCGTCCGGCGCCGCGGGAAAGACCCACTCGGCACAGTCGCCCTCGCCGTCACTCACGCCGATCACTTCCCCGGCCGACGACCCCATCGATGCCCGTTTTCATGGGGTTAATGGGCACATACCCTTTATCCGGGCCCGGTACCGCTCCTCCCGGTGCCCGCCTCGAGTCCCAGGTGTGCGAGCACCCGCTCGACGGCCGGTACGTCCTGGTCGAGCCAGGGCACGTCCCAGATCTGGCCTGGGGTCAGCCAGCGCAGCTCGTCGTGGTCCTCCAGGGGCGCGGGGGCGGCGGAGCCGGGGCGCAGACGGGCGGTCCACACCTGGAGGACGAAGGGGGCCCGCAGGGGCCACTGCCCCGGGACCCGCCCACCGGCCTCGGCCGCCACCCCGAGTTCCTCGCGCAGTTCGCGTACGAGCGCCGCCTCGGGCGTCTCGCCCGGCTCGACCTTGCCGCCGGGCAGCTCCCACCGTCCGGCCAGTTCGGCGGGTGCGCTGCGGCGCGCGGCGAGCAGGCGCCCGCCGTCGAGCAGGGCGGCGCCCACCACGATCCGTTCCGTCATGCGCCGGAGCCTACGGCCTGCCCGGCCGGGCCGGTCCGCGGTGGGTCAGTCCGCCGCGCCCGCGCCGGGAGCGGCGAGTTTCTCGACCCAGTAGAGCTGCTTGTGGCCGCGACCGTCGAGGGTGTCCGCGATGTCCTGGGCCTCCGCCCGGGTGGCGTACCTGCCCACGCGATAGCGATTGCCGTTGTCGTCCTGCCGGAAGACCAGCCAGGGAAGAGTGACCGTGCTGTCCGTCATTGCGCCCCTCCACTTCCCGTTCCCGCCGCTCGCGGCACCCGCCGCGCCCCGCCCGCCAAGGAAACCGCAATCCGCATATGCCCGAGCCTACGCCCAACCTTCACGGAGCGAACACGGCTTTGCACAAAGAGGTACGCAACCAGCCAGAACGCAGGGGGCGCACGGTGCGGAACGCGCCGTCTCCGCACACCGATGCCTCCGGTCACAGGCGTGCCGGGCACGGGGAGACGACCTGGGGGAACGACCGGATTCCGGCGCCGGGCGGACGGCGCCGCGGGCCCCGGAGGATGCGTGAGCGGGGGAACGGGGCACGGGAGGCGCACGACTGGCGTGCGCCATCTCACACCGTCGTCCCACCCCGTCCTCTCACACCGCCGTCCCGCACCGCCGCCCCGCCCCGCGCCGGGTCCCCCGAACACTCCCTGCCGCGGCCCTGCTTGAGGGGGTGCCCGACGGGCTACCTGACGGGCAGGTGGTACGCCACCCGGTAGCGGTCGGCCGGGACGACCACGTCGGCGGTCTCCACGGCACGCCCCGAGGCGTAGAACGTGCGCTGGACGACCAGCACCACGTGTCCCGGGACGCCGCCCAGGGCGAGCAACTCCTCGGCGAGGCCGGGGCGGGCGCCGACCTCCTCGGTGACGTTGTCGACGACGACGTCGATGGCGGCCATCCGCTCCACGACACCCATGCCGCCGAGCGGCCCCTCCTCGGGCAGCATCACCGGGGTGCGGCCGGTCAGGTCCAGCGGCTCCCAGGAGGTGGAGAGCATCACGGCCTCACCGGCCTCCCGGAAGACGTACCGCGTGCACATCACCCGGTCACCGGGCTTGATCCCGAGCCGCTCGGCCACGGCACCGCTCGCCTCGGCCTGCTCGCTGCGCGACTCCCAGGTGCCGCGCGCGTCCCCGTCGGCCTGCTCCTGGCGGAAGGGCGTGGCCCCGCCGGCCGGCCGGTATCCGGAGCGGGCGACGCGCCGCGGGACGGGCCGCTCGCGCACGTAGGTGCCGGAGCCGGAGCGGCCCTCGACCAGGCCCTCGGCCATCAGCACCTTGCGGGCCTCCAGCGCGACGGTGTCCGAGACGCCGTACTCCTCGCGGATCCGCGCCTGGGACGGGAGGCGGGTATGGGGCGGCAGCAGGCCGTCGGCGATCTTCTTGCGGAGATCACCCGCGACACGCAGATACGCCGGCTGCTCACCGAATGTCACTGGCCGCTCCCATCAGGTTGTACAGACAGCAACAGCGTGGCAACCGTAGGTTGGCCCAGGCAAGCAAAGGCCAAAGAATCACTCGATGTGATGACTTGTGCCGCGCGAGGGCTTTACGCAGGCACTTTCTCCCCGCTATGGCCGTCCTCACACCTCCACGCCGGGGTCGTCTCCCCCGCCGTCGCCGCCCTCGTAGTCCGGCGGCGTGGTGGCCAGGCCCAGAGCCTTGCGGGCGGTGACCGTGCTGTCGGCGACGACGAGGTCGTAGCCCTTGCCGTAGTGCTCGTAGTACGCGTCGAGGTCGGCGGCCTTCGCCGCCAGGGCCCACTCCTCCTGCGCCGACCGCAGGTCGTCGGTCAGCGCGGCGACCGGGCGCTCGGCGCCGGCGGGCCACGCGTGCCCCTCCAGCATCGCGACCTCGCCCCTGAGCGCCTCCGAGACCTGCCCGGCCCAGATCCGGTAGCCCGCGAGGTCGTCCTCGACCGCCTCCGCCGCGGGCACCTCGTCCATGGCCCGGTTCAGGTAGCCCTCCGCGAGCAGGTAGGTGTGCTGGTCCGCGTCGAGCCGCGCGCCGTCGTTGCGCAGCGAACCGGTCAGCGTGCCCCGCTCGTCCGTGTTGCCGAACAGGCAGGTGATCTCGCGGTCGCCGGTCCGCCAGCTCGCGGCGGTCGGGGTCAGGTAGTACACGTCGACGTCGGTCGGCAGCGCCCAGCGGTCCATCGCGTAGGCGTCCTGGAGGGCGTAGCACCGGTCGTCGGCGGCCCGCGTGATCTCCCCGTCGCCCGGGTAGGAACCGTCCGGCAGGTCGAAGGAGGCGAAGACCTCGCCGTCGTGCTCCCGCGCGCAGGGCACCTCGTCGACGTCGTACGTCACCCCTTGGAGGGAGCCGCTGGGGGTGGTGAAGCACTGGCCCTTCTCCAGGGAGTAGGCGGTGCCCTCGCCGCGCGCGGCGTCCCGGAGGCTGTCCCAGAAGTCGCCCGCGGCGCCCGTCGACAGCGTCAGCGTCCACAGGGCCAGCCCCACGGAGGACAGCACGCAGCCGGCCACCGCGAACCCCTTGCCGCGTTCGCCCCGCTTCCGGATCCGGGCCAGCGCGATCAGGCCGAGCACCAGCCCGACCGCGGGCACGAAGCACAGCACACCGAGCACGAACGCGGCGATGGCGAGCCCGTTCACGGGAGCCTGCCGGGGGTACGGCGCGAGCGGGTGACCCCACTGCGGAGCGTACGGGCCCTGGGGGTACTGCCCTTGGGGCCCCGGCGGTGGCGGTATCGACACGAGTACCGTGCTCCTGTTCGAGAGGGTGGTGCGGCGACGGGTGCGGCCTCGCGCATCGTAAGCGCGGTCCGCGCGGGGGGCGGTGCGCGGGTCGCGGGCGCGCCGGGCGTCACTGCTTCCACAGCCGTCTGAGCGCCGCGTTGACCAGGCAGACCCCGGCGAAGGCGGCCGCCCACCACGGTCGCCCGGAGGCGGCCAGGGCGGCCGCACCGGCACCGAACCACAGCACCTCCAGGACGAACTGCCCGGCCCCGCGCGCCGGACGGCGGGCGCGCGGCGATCCGAACAGCGCCCACGCCGCCGTCATCACGACCGGCGCGCCCACCCCCAGGGCCACCTCGACCGGCCACGTGTCGCCGACGGCGACCCCCCAGAGCACGACCGCCGTGTACACCGCGAGTTCCAGCAGGAACATCACCAGCAGGTTGACGGCCTTCAGGGACGAGAGCATGGCGGACTCCTGGTTCGGGCCGGGCACGGGCACGGTCGGGTGCGGTCGGGCGCGGGAACCAAGGTGCCAGCAACGAACCCTCCGGCGCCCCTCAGTCGTCGAACGCCGTGGCCCTGGTCTGCTTCTCCCAGGTCTCGACCTCCTCGCGGACCCGGTCGAGGTGGCCGAGGACCGCGGTGACGCCGTCGTCGCCCAGCGGCAGGCGCAGCGGGGTGTGCTCGGCCGCGAGGGCCGCGCGGATGACCGCGGCCGCCCTGGCGGGGTCGCCGGGCTGGCTGCCGTCGCCCGCGGCGATCATCCCGCGGGTCTCGCCGACCTTGGCGTACACGCCGCTGTCCGCGCTGATCCCGGCGTTCCCGGCCTCGAACAGGCCGGTGCGGAAGGAGCCCGGCTCGACGATCAGCACCTTGATGCCGAAGTCCCGGACCTCGTCCGCGAGCCCCTCGGACATGCCCTCCAGGGCGAACTTCGTGCCGCTGTACGCGGAGAAGCCCGCGAAGGACATCTGCCCGCCCATGCTGCTCATCTGCACGATCGCGCCCGAACGCCGCTCCCGCATGGACGGCAGCACCGCGCGCGTCAGCGCGGCCGGGCCGAAGACGTGCACGTCGAACAGCGCGCGCAGTTCGTCCTCACCGGTCTCCTCGAGGGCACCGACGTGGGTGCGGCCCGCGTTGTTGACCAGTACGTCCACCCTGCCGTGCCGCGCCACCACGTCCCGTACGGCGTCCCCGGCGGCGGCCGTGTCAGCGACGTCCAGGCGCAGCGCCTCCATCTGGTCCGGGTGCGCGGCCACGAGGTCGTCCAGCGCCTCGGGGCGCCGAGCCGCGCCGACCACGACGTCGCCGTCGGCCAGGGCCGCCTCGGCGATCGCCCGCCCGAAGCCGCTGCTCGCCCCGGTGATCAGCCACACCTTGTTCATCCCGACTCCCTCGGTTTCCTCTGTCGCCTTGTTCCGACGTCAACCACCCTCGCCCACAAGCCGGTTGCCGGTCCAAGACCCGCGGTGATAACCAATGGGCATGACGACGGACGTACATGTGCGGGAGCTGCGCTACTTCGCGACGGTGGCCGAGGAGCTGCACTTCACGCGGGCGGCCGAACTCCTGTACGTGTCACAGCCCGCGCTGAGCAAGCAGATCCGGGCCCTGGAACGGCAGCTGGGCGCCGAGCTGTTCCACCGCGGCCCCCGGGGCGTGACGCTCACCGAGGCGGGCACGGCCCTGCTGCCGCACGCCCGGCGGGTGCTGGCCGACTGGACCGAGGGCGCGGCGGCGGTGGAGGCGTCCCGTGCGGCCCGGCGCGGCACCCTGGTCGTCGGCATGAGCACCAGCCCCGGCCGCGGCGGTCTGCTCCCGGCCATCCGCTCCCGCTTCACCGCGGCCCACCCGGAGGCGGTGCTGCGGCTGCGGCAGATGAGCTGGCAGGACCCGACCGCGGGCCTGGCCGACGGCACGGCCGACGTCGCGTACGTCTGGCTGCCGCTGCCCGACGCCGACCGCTACGCCTGGACGGTGGTCGCCGAGGAGCCCCGCCTGGTCGCCCTCCCCGACAGCCACCCCCTCGCCGCCCGCGAGGAGATCGACTTCGCCGACCTGGCCGGCGAGCCGTTCCTCGCCCTGCCCCCGGAGGCGGGCGTCCTGCGCGACTTCTGGCTGGCGCTGGACGAACGGCGCGCACTCGACGGCCCCGCCGCCCGCCCGCCGCGCGTCGGCGCCGAGATCTCCGGCACGGAGGAGACGTACGAGGCCCTGGTCGCCGGGCTCGGCATCTGCCTGGTGGCCACGGGCAACGCCCCGCTGATCACCCTGGGCGGGGTCGTCACCCGCCCGGTCCGCGGCCTGTCCCCCAGCCGCTACGCCCTGGCCCGGCGGCGCGAGGACGAGGGGCGGGCACTGGTGCGCGGGTACGTGGAGGCCTGCCGCCGGGTGACGGACCGGGCGTGACGCACCCTCAGGGCTGTCGCGGACCGTCCGCCGTCCGGGCCGGGCTTCCTGTCCGGCATCCGCGCCCCTGCGGGCCACGTCGAACGGCCCTCAGCCGCTGTGCACATGGGCCCGCACGCCCTGCAGCCCGAACAGGACGAGGAGTTCGACCGCGCCGCCGTCGGCGCTGCCCAGCCAGTGCGGCAGGGCCGTGTCGAACTCGGCCGCCTCACCGGGCGACAGCGTCAGGGCGCGCTCGCCGACCAGCAACCGCAGACGGCCGCTGAGCACGTACAGCCACTCCGACCCCTCGTGGGTCTGCGGGGTCGGTTCGAGCGGCGCCGGGCGGCTCGGGATGATCATCTTGAAGGCCTGGGTGCCGCCCGGTCGCCGGGACAGCGGCACGAAGACCATCCCGAAGCGCCTGACCGGCTTCAGGTGGATGCGGGGGTCGCCCGTGCGCGGGGCGCCGACGAGGTCGTCCAGGGGGACGTCGTAGATCCGGGCGAGCGGGAGCAGCAGCTCCAGGGTCGCGCGGCGCTGTCCGCTCTCCAGCCGGGACAGGGTGCTCTCCGACACTCCGGTCGCCGCCGAGAGGTGGGCGAGGGTGATGCCGCGCTCGCGGCGCAGCGTGCGCAGGCGTGGGCCCACGGCGTCGAGCACGTCGTCCGTTCCGGCGTCCATCGGGCCACCTTGCCACAACCGCAAGTTTTCGTGCCGGTTCGGGCGGAGGGTGTCGAGACTGGCCGCATCGACGGCTCGCGGCGCGTCGACCGCGACTCGCGTTGTCCGCCGCCGTCGGCCGAACCGACTGAAGGAGTTCCGATGAGCGCCACCGACGCGGTCACGTTCTGGGACGGCGTGTACGCCGCCCGCCCGGCGCCCGACGCGCCCCGCCCGAACGTCCGCCTGGTCGAGACGGTCACCGGCCTGCCGCCCGGCGACGCCCTGGACCTGGGATGCGGCAGCGGCGGCGACGCGCTGTGGCTCGCCCGGCGGGGCTGGCGGGTCACGGCCCTGGACATCTCCGGGGTCGCGGCCGAGCGGCTCGCGGGGCACGCCCGGGCCCACGGCCTCGGCGACCTGGTCGACGCCGTGCGGCACGACCTGCGCGCGTCCTTCCCCGGGGGCCGGTTCGACCTGGTCAGCGCGCACTACCTCCACACGCCCTTCGACCTGGACCGCGCGTCGGTCCTGCGCGCGGCCGCGCACGCGCTGCGTCCGGGCGGGCGGCTGCTGGTCGTCGACCACGGCTCGACGGCGCCGTGGTCGTGGGACCAGGACCCCGAGGCGCGCCACCCGGCCCCGGAGGAGATCGCGGCGGACCTCGCCCTGGACCCGGCGACGTGGCGGGTAGAACGGGCCGAGGCCCCGCGCCGCACCGCGACCGGCCCGGGCGGGCGCACCGCCGAGGTCGTCGACCACGTCCTGCTCGTCCGCCGCGCGGACTGACGGGCCCCGTGCCCGCGGCCCGCCCGCCCCACACCCTCCGGAGGCCGGTCACCATGCCCACCACCCCCCGCACCCACCGCCGGGACACCCCGCCGCCCCGAACCGGTGGCGGTGAGGCCGAGACCCTGCGCGGGTTCCTCGACTACCTGCGGACCTCGATCGCCGGCAAGGTCGAGGACGCCCCCGAACCGCAGGTCCGTACGGCGGCGGTACCGTCCGGCACCAACCTGCTCGGGCTGCTCAACCACCTGACCCACGTCGAGCGCGCGGTCTTCCTCGGGGAGGAGGTGCGCAGCTGGCCGGCGACGTTCCGGGCCGCGCCCCGGGACGGCGTCGCCGACGTCGTCGCCCGCTACCGGGAGGCCGTCGAACGGGCCAACCGCGTGCTCGACACCTGCACCGACCTCGGCGCACCGGTCCCCCGGCCGCGTCCGGGCCGCCCCGCGCCCAGTGTCCGCTGGGCCCTCACCCACATGGTGGAGGAGACCGGCCGCCACGCCGGCCACGCGGACATCCTCCGCGAGCTGATCGACGGTGCCACGGGCCGCTGACGACGCTCCCGGCCGGCCTCAGCCGGCATGCGCGGGCACGCCCCGGACCGGACCTCGCCGAACAGGATGCGCATCACTTGGTCTCCTCCTGGGGCTGCTCGGTCCGCTCCAGGGCGGCCGGTACGGCAAGGTGCCGGTGGTCGCGGTACCCGGACCGGTTCGGCGTAGGGCCGGTGCCCGTAGGCGGCTTCGGTCTGCGCGACCAGGGCCTCGACAGCCTGCGGGGTGAGGGCGGGCCGTCCGAGCCCACGCCGGCCCTGTTCGAGGCCGCTGCCGAGGTGCTCGAGCCTCTTGCCGCAGGCGTCCGGCGGCTCGATCACGGCGACCGGCTACTGCCTGGTGCTCACCGTCCGCGCCGACGTCAAGGCGCCCGGGTTCGGGCCGAGTTGCCTGGTGCACGACGTTCTGGTCCGGGGTGCGGACGGCGAGTTGCTGCTGCGCTCCCGCCACGTCACCCACGACCACGTCTTCCCGGCCTGACGCGCACCCTCGCCTTCGTGCCGGCCTCGCCGCCCCCGACCGCGCGGGCGGCACCGGCCGTTGACAGCGGTGATCCGGTGAGCGGACGCTGACAGCAGCACGACGCGCCTCGCACACCACAGGCACGACAGGCACGAGGGGCACGACAGGCCAGCCACATGCACGGCAGGCAGCCACGGGCACCCGCAGGCATCCACGGGCTCCGTCGGAAGGAGACGGCATGGCGGACCAGAGCGGCGACGGCGGAGCCTGACCGGACACGCCCGATGAACCGATACCCCACGGTCGCGGAGGTCACCGAGGCGGCGCGACGGCTGGTCTCCCGTTCCCCGGGGACCGGCCGCCTGCGCCGTGTCGGCACGTCCCGGGCGGGCCGGCCGATCCTGATGCTGTCGGTGGGCCACGGACCCCGGCACGTCCTGGTGGTGGCCCGGCCGCACCCGGACGAGCCGGTGGGCGGCGCGACGGCACTGGCGCTGGCGGAGCGGGTCGCAGACGGCGACCGGCGCTCCCCGGCGACCGACCCCGACGCCGTCACCTGGGACATCGTCCTGTGCCTCGACCCGGACGGCGCCGCGCTGAGCGAGGGCATCGAGACCGCGACGGCCGGCCCCGCCCCGACCCTGGCCCCGTACTACCGCGCCGCCTTCCGCCCGGTCGCCGCGGAGCAGCCGGAGTGGGCACCGATCGTCGGCCGGCCACTCCCGGAGAGCCGTGCCCTGTTCGACGTGATCGACGACCTGCGCCCCGTCCTCCAGTGCTCCCTGCACAACGTCGACGCGGGCGGCACCTGGGCCCAGCTGACCCGCGACCTCCCCGAACTCGCCGCCCCCTTCGCGGCGTCCGCCGCCGCCCTGGGGGTCCCGGTCCAGCACGGCACTTACGACGCCCTGTACTGGGAGAACCCGGCCCCCGGCATCCATGTCCTGCCGCCGCCGGGCAGCACCGCGCGGCCGGCGGCCGGGTCCGAGGACATCGGCCGGTCCACCTGGTGCGCACCCCAGCGGTACGGCGGCGCCACGGCGATCGTCGAGGTACCGCTGTGGGCCACCGCCCCGGCGGACGACCCGACCCCGCACGCGGCCCCCGCCCGGGCCCTGCGCGCGCTGTCCGGGCTGGTGCGGGAGGGCGGCCGGCAGGTGACCGCCGTGTTCGAGAAGGCCCGCGGCTTCCTGCCGGCACCCGAGGACAGCCCACCCGTACGCGTACTGGAGTGGATGGCCGACGACCTGTACGACCTGGTGGCCGACTCCTGGGGCCCGCTGGTCCGGCAGGCGGAGGCGGGACCGCGCACCGACGGCTCCCCCGCGTTGACGACAGCGGGGATCAGCGCCCTGGAGGTCGTCGCGCGCCGCCAGCCGCTGCGCGCGGCGGGACTCCTGCTGCGGCTGCTGCACGCGGCCGACGCCCCGGCCGCCGCCGGGCTCCACCACGAGCTGGACGCTCTCTTCACCGCTTGGTGCACGGACTTCGAGACGTCCCTGCGGCTGCGCTGGGTACCGGTGCCCGCCCAGGTGGAACTCCAGACCCGCACGGTCGTGGCGGCGGCGGAGTGCGCGCTGACGCGCTGACACCCCTGCCGGGCTGTCGGGCTGTCGGGCCGTCGGGCCGTCGGGCCGTCGGGCCGAACCAGGGGATCCGCAGGCGGTGAACTAGGGAAGCCGCAGGTCGACGACGTACTTGCCGCGGACGCCGCCGGCTTCGAGCCGTTGATGGACCGCCGCTATGTCCCGCATGGGGAAGACGGTGTCGATCACCGGCCGGATCGTGCCCGCCTCGACGGCCCGGGTGAGTTCGGCGATCCGGTCGGCCGAGGGGTTGTTGCTGAACATCTTGACGCGCCGGGGAGTGGCGGCCGCCCGCAGGGCGATGCCGAGCATGGAGGAGACGACGCGGTCGGAGTCGAAGGAGAGGGCGACCAGACGCCCGCCGCGGGCCAGCCGCTTCCGGTAGGCACCCAGGTCGGTGCCGACGACGTCGACGATCACGTCGAACCGGTCGAGGTCTTCGGGCCGGGTCGTGCGGTAGTCCAAGGCCTCGTCCGCCCCCAGCCGGGTGATCCAGTCGAGGTTGCGGGCGGCGGCGAGGGCGGTGACGTGCGCGCCCAGCGCCTTGCCCAGCTGCACGGCGACGCTGCCGACACCGCCGGTGGCGCCGCGGACCAGGAGCCGTTCCCCGGGCCGGAGTCGCGCCTTGCCGCTCAGGGCCGTCATCGCGGTGGTGCCCACCACCGGCAGGGCGGCGGCTTCGAGCAGGTCCAGGTTCTTCGGAGCCCGGGCCAGCCGCTGCTCGGGCACGGCGACGTAGTCGGCGATCGCCCCGAAGGTGAGGTGCGGCATCAGCCCCCACACCGCGTCCCCCACGCTCCAGGCGCGTACGCCGCTGCCGAGGGCCGAGACCCGGCCGGCGAAGTCGCTGCCCAGGCCGCGGGGGAAGCGGACGCGGGTCACCCGGCGCATCCTGCCCGCCCGGAAGGCGGTCTCACCGGCGTCCACGCTCGCGGCGTGCACCTCGACGAGGACTTCGCCCGGTCCGGGCCGGGGCGCGGGGACGTCGTTGACGCGCAGAACGTCGGGCGGGCCAAAACGGTCGAACTGTACGGCGCGCATGCCTTCGTCTCCTGTGTCGTGAGGGCAGAAACGGGGTGGCCCTCCGTTTTCTCGAATATGGGGCCACCCCCCACTTCCTGTCAAACGACGCAGCCCTGCGGCGGTGCAAGAATGGGGTGCCACCCCGTTTCGTCGGCGAGGAAGGAGAGCACGAGTGTGAGCCGGGAGAATCCGAGTGTGGGCCGGGAGGATCCGAGCCCGCCCAAGCGCGCGGACGCACGCCGCAACTACGACCGGATCATCGAGGCCGCCGCGGCCGAGGTCGCCCGGCACGGAGCCGACGCCTCCCTGGAGGAGATCGCTCGGCGGGCCGGCGTCGGCTCGGCCACCCTGCACCGCCACTTCCCGTCCCGGTGGGGCCTGCTCCAGGCCGTCTTCCAGGAGCGCGTGGCGCAGTTGTGCGGCGAGGCCCGGTCCCTGGCGGCCGAACACCCGCCGGCGGCCGCTCTGACGCGATGGCTGACGTCGCTGGCGGTCTTCGGCGCCGTCACGAGCGGCGCCGCCCGTTCCCTGCTTCAGGCGACCGGCACGAACGCGGCGTCCGCGCGGGATTCGCGCTGTGAGCAACTGCTGATGGAGGCCGGCGCCGACCTGCTGGCCCGCGCCCAGGACGACGGAACCGTCCGCGACGACGTGACCGCCCTCGAACTGCTCTCCCTCGCCAACGCGGTGTCCCTCGCGGCCGAGCACACCCCCGACGCCGCCCACCACGCCACCCGGCTCATGGGGATCGCCCTCGAGGGCCTGGGCGCGCCCGGCCCGCTCCCCCGGGAGTGACCCGCGGTCAGCTCCACACCTGTCGTTCATGGCCGCGGGGGTCGTCGACCTGGCTCCATTCGGCGTCGATGCGCATGGTGGCCCGACGGTCGGTGTCGTACGGGTCCCAGCCGGGGTCGCCGGTCCGGGCGAACCGGATCCAGGTCGCGTGGACGCGGGCGGCGAGGTCCGCGGGGGGCTGCTCCGGGCCGAGCAGGGCGGCGGGTCCGTTGAGTTCCGGCCGGTCCGCGAGGTCGAAGACGAAGGGCAGTTCGACCGCGTGGGTGGCGCCGAGTTCTCCGTCCAGGGCGCGGGAGCGCCAGGCGAACTCGTAGGCGTAGGTGGCGGCCCGCGGGTGGGCGGCATGGGCGCTCGCCAGCGCCCGGCTGCCGGCGCCGAACAGGGCGTCGCCCATGACGGCGGAGCGCAACTGCCCGAGGGATGCCCCGGGGCGCGACGCACGGTAGGCCGCGACCAGCCTCGCCGGATCGGGGTGCGAGCGGGCGGCGGCCTCGTCGACGTCGGCGGCGGTCGAGGTGGCGTACTTGCCCACCGGGACCAGGTAGAGGTTGCCCTCCTCGGTGTTGGTGCCGACGAGCAGATCGACGTCGGCGGCCCGGCCGGCGGCGACGGACGCGGCGGGCTGGGTGTCGAGGACCAGGCTGAAGGGGCTGAGGCCGATCAGCGGGTCGCGGTGGGTCCCGGTCCGCAGGTCGATGCCCGCGAGCCCGGACGCCGCCTCGACGAGCCGCTCGTCGGGGACGCCGGCGAACGCGTCGACGTGCGGTTCGATGCCCAGGGCCAGGGCCGCGGCCCCGGTGACGCGGGCGGCCTGCTCGGGTGTGAACGCGCCCAGACCGCTGCCGCTCTGCACGATGGCGCGGCGGAACAGCCCGTCGGCCCCGGGGGTGGCGAGGACGCCGCCGACGACGGTCGCCCCGGCCGACTGGCCGAAGAGGGTGACGTTGTCCGGGTCGCCGCCGAAGGCGGAGACGTTCTCCCGCACCCAGCGCAGCGCCGCGACGACGTCGAGCAGACCGCGGTTGGCGGGCGCCCCGGGGATGTCGAGGAACCCGGCGATGCCGAGCCGGTAGTTGAGGGTGACGAGGACGACGCCGTCACGGGCGAACGCGGAGCCGTCGTACAGGGTGGCCCGCGTCGATCCGGCGACGAAGCCGCCGCCGTGGACGAAGACCATGACCGGCAGTTCACCGGCCCCGGTGGCGGGCGTGAAGACGTTGACGGTGAGGTAGTCCTCGCCGCGGCTCCAGCCGGTGCCGAAGTAGGGGGTCATGTCGACGTCGCCGAGCCTGCGTTCGGACTGCGGGGCGTTGGGTCCCGGCACGGTGGCGTCCCGTACGCCGTCCCACGGCTCGTGCGGCCGCGGCGGGGCGAACCGGGCGGCGCCGCGGGGCGGAGCGGCGTACGGGATGTTCAGGAAGGTGAGGGTGTCGTCCCGGCGCAGGCCGCGGACGGCGCCCTGCGCGGTGGTCACGACGGGTTCGGGGTGGTGGTTCATCTCGCGTGTCCTTCCGCGGGCCTCAGACCGACTCGGTGTACCTGGTGAAGGGCGCCCAGCCCTTGACGGCGAACTTGCCGCCCTCGCGGACGACTTCGGCGGCGCCGTGGCCGCCGAGGTGCGCGGGGAAGACGAGGGCGTTGCTGTCCACCGCCGAGCCCAGGAGCCGGCGGCGGGTGGCACGGGCCTCGGCGGGGTCCTCGCAGAAGCAGCTGTTGGCGTCGGGCTCGTGGATCTGGATCGGGCTGTGCATCAGGTCGCCGACGAACAGGGCGCGGTCGGAGCCGGACTCCAGCCGCAGCACCGACGAGCCGGGGGTGTGGCCGGGTGCGAGCTCGAGGCGCAGGTTGGAGTCGATGCGGTGGCCGTCCTCCCACAGCCGGGTGAGGCCGGCCGCGTGCACGGGGGCGACGCTGTCCTCGAAGACGTTCTGGTTGCCGCGACCGAGCAGCGTCTTGATCTCGTTGGCCGGGTTCCAGTAGTCGAAGTCCGCCCTGGCCATGAGGTAGGTGGCGTTGGGGAACGTCGGCACCCAGGTCCGGCCGTCGAGGTAGGTGTTCCAGCCGACGTGGTCGACGTGCAGGTGGGTGTTGATCACGATGTCGACGTCCTCGGGCCGGACCCCGGCGCGGGCGAGATTGCCCAGGAAGTCGGTTTCCAGGCGGCTCCACACCGGCGCGTACGGCCGGTCCTTGTGGTTGCCGACGCCGGTGTCGACCAGGATGGTCCGGCCCTCGCTGCGCAGGACCCAGGTCTGGATCGCGGTGTTGACGATGCGGGTCTCGGCGTCCAGGAAGTCCGGAACCAGCCAGGAGCGGTGCGTGTCCCAGGCCTGGGCCGGGCTGTCCGGGACGAACGCCTCGGGCGTCATGCCGACGGGGCCGTAGTACTCCCGGACCCGGGTCACGGTGACATCGCCCAGGGTGATGGTGTCCAAGGGGTTGCTCCAGTTCGGAAGATCTCCAGAAGGTCGGGCGTGAACGCACGCCCCTGTTCCGCAAGGGTGCGTGGCGGGTGGCGGGCGGCGGTATGCGTCACGTGACTGCACCGTGTCCGCCCGGACCCGTGGTGAGCGGCCGCGACCGGCAGTGATCGGCCGTGAGCGGACGGGGGACGGCAGGAATACGGCCGCGACCCGGCCACGTTGCCGTCAGGGCAGTCTCAGTTCCTGGAGCATCCGTGAAGAATGGTGAACGCGCCCGAGCGGGCCACGACTCGCCCGCAGACCCCGGTCCGGCCGTGGTGGGCCGGGAAGCCGAGATCGCGGAGATCAGGAGTCGCGTCGCCGCCGACCGCTCCCACAGCTCGGTGCTGGTCGTCGAGGGCGACCCCGGTGTCGGCAAGAGCGTCCTGCTCGACCTCGCCGTACGGCTGACCCGCGACACCGGCCAACGGGTACTGAGGGCGGTGGGCAGCGAGTCCGAGACACCGCTCGCGTTCGCCGGCCTGCACCAGTTGCTCCGCCCGGTGCTGCGCAGCCTGGACGGCCTCCCGGCACGCCAGCGCTCCGCGCTCCGGACGGCCCTGGGACTGGCCGAGGACGCCGGAGACGCCGGAGACGCCGAACACACTGACCACGCCGATCATGCCGATCACGCCAGTACCCCTGACGCCCTGCTCGTCGGCCTGGCAGTGCTGACCCTGCTGTCGGACCTGTCCGAACCGGCACCGCTGCTCGTGGTGGTCGACGACGCCCAGTGGATCGACCGCGCGTCGCTGGACGTCCTCTCCTTCCTGGCCCGGCGCATGGCCGGCGAGCCCGTGACGCTGCTGATGGGCGTGCGTGCCGCGGCGGTACTGCCCGGGTTCGACAAGGGGTACGAGCGCCTGGAGATCGGACCGCTGAGTGGTGACGCGGCCAACCGGCTGCTCGACGAGCAGCCGAAGCGGCCCACCGGCCGCACCCGGGCCCGGATCCTGCGGGAGGCGGCGGGCAACCCGCTGGCCCTGGTCGAACTCGCCCGCGCCGCGGCGGACAGAGAGCCGGAGGGCAGCGGAGTGGAGGGCCCGCTGCCCGTCACCGACCGGCTGGAAGGGATCTTCGCGCGCCACCTGCGGCTCCTCCCGGAAGCCACCCGCCGCGCCCTGCTGCTGCTCGCCGCCGCCGACGCGGCGGACGCCCCGGCGGCCGCACGGGGCCTGCCCGAGGCGGCCGACACGGTGTGGGCGCCCGCCGAACGCGCCGGTCTCGTACGGCGGGACGGCACCGGGGTCTCCTTCCGCCACCCGCTCGTCCGCTCGGCGGTCTACCACGCCGCGCCCTTCGAGCAGCGCAGGCGGGCCCACCTCGCCCTCGCCCGACAGCTGGGCGAGGAGCCCGACCGCCGCGCCTGGCACCTCGCCGCCGCGGCCGTACGGCCCGACGAGCAGGTGTCGGCGGCCCTCCGGGAAACAGCGGGCCGGGCCAGGCGCCGGGGCGGTCACGCGGCCGCCGCCGCCGCTCTGGAGCGCGCCGCGGAACTCAGCCCGCACCGCGCGGACCAGGCGCGACTGCTGGCCGACGCCGCGGACACGGCCGTCTTCACCGGTCAGCTCGGCTGGGTGGAACACCTGGCCGCCGGGGTACGGGAGCGCAGTGACGACCCGGCGCTGACCGGCCGGGTTGCGCTGGCGACGGGGCGGCTCATGACCATGGGTCCGCACCACACGGCAGCCTTCGGACTGCTGTCGCGCGTCGCCGACGAGGCGGCGGCCACCCGGTCGCCCCGCCTGCTGGACGCGCTCGCCGCGGCGGCGGTGGTCCGCTACTACTCGGGCGAGGAGTCCCAGCGGCAGCGGATCGAGACCCTGCTCGCCGATGTGCCGGACTCCGCCGCGGGTGGTGCGCTGCGCGCCTGGGTACTGGCCGTCTCCGATCCCGCCGGCGCGGGTGCGTCCCTCGCCCCGGCGCTGCCCCGGCTGATCGCCGCGGCCAAGGACGAGGCCGGATCACTGACGGCGCTCGCCGTCGTGGCCTGGCTCCTCGACCGGACCCCGCTCGCGGCCAGGACCTTCGACGAGGCGTTCGGCCGTTGGCAGGCCCATGGCCCGCTGCCAGCCGGTCTGGCCTGCGCCGCCGGCTGGGCCTATCTGGAGCAGGGCCGCTGGGCCGACGCCCGCTCGGTGGCGGCCGAGATCGCGGAGGTGGCCTCGGCGGCCGGGCTGGATCACGCCGAGGCGTGCGCACGAACCCTCGACGCGACGGTCCTGGCGCTGCTCGGTGAACCGGCCGAGGCACGCGACAGCGCCGAGCGGGCGCTGGCCCTCGTCGACCCCCTGGAGAGCCGCTCCGTCGCGGTCTTCGCCCGTCGTGCCCTGGGGCTGGCGGCGGTGGCCGAGGGCGACTACGACAGCGCGTACGCGCAGTTCCGCGCCGCCTTCACCGAGGACGGAGACCCGGTCCACTACCACGTCTCCCCCACCGTCCTGGCCGAACTCGCCGCGGCGGCCGTCCGCCGAGGACACCGCGAAACCGCCGCGCGACTGCTGGAGCACTCGGCACGGCACCTGGCCCCCGGCATGTCGGCACGCCTGTCCCTGCTGGTCGAGCGAGGCCGCGCCCTGCTCGCCGAACCGGAGCATGCCGAACGCCACTTCCGGGCGGCGCTGGCGGGGGAAGCGGGCGAGCAGTGGCCCTTCGAGCGGGCGCAGACCCGGCTGGACTACGGGGAGTGGCTGCGCCGGCAGCGCCGTGTGGCGGAGGCCCGCCCGCTGCTCACCGGAGCCCTCGACACGTTCCGGCGACTCGGCGCCCGGCCGTGGATCGACCGCGCGAAGGCGGAACTGCGGGCCGCCGGCATCGAGGCGGACACCGCCGCACCCGGCGCCCTCACCGAACTCAGCCCCCAGCAGCAGCAGATCGTCCGGCTCGCGGCCCACGGCCTGACGAACCGCGAGATCGGGGAGAAGCTGTTCCTCTCCCCGCGCACGGTCGGCTCACACCTCTACCGGGTCTTCCCCAAACTGGGCATCACCGCCCGCACCCAACTACGCGACCTGCTCACCGGCGCTTTGCCCCGCTGAAGAGCAAACTCCGCACCGGGACACCCGGGCCGCACGCCGTGCTTGGCGATGGCCACGGACACTCACAGTGACCAAGCGGTCTGCAGGTCGCCAGGACCGTATGCGGCATCGAGCCCTCGGCAGTCGACTCCACTGCGCGAGGCCGCCACGACCGGAACAGGCGCGTCGGTGAGTGCGGCGCGGTGGCGGTGGAGAGCCGCCAGGTCGTGCCGGTCGAAGGGCGACTGCTCCAACCACTTGACGGAACCGACGAAGAGCACCTCCTTGGCCACGGGAGCGCGATCCGCTCCGACGACGTCGATCTCAACGTCGTTGGTGCGGGTCCAGTAGCCGCCCACCGCCGGGGCCGCGGGCAGCCGGTCGTCCGGCAGGATCCTTGCCAGGGCCTCGCGGACGAGTGGCTCGACGGCCCGGCCGCGCCAACTGGTCCAGTTCTCTCGGATCCGTGCCAGGGTCAGATCACCGCGCCTCCGCTCGATCTCCTCCATGGACGGGCCGAGCAGATGCAGCCAGAACCGCAAGTAGGGATCTGCCACCCGGTAGCGTCGGTCCGTCGAGGGGCGCGGTGACACGGGCAACTCCCCCACGACGACCCGCTTTTCTGCAAGCAGCTCAAGGGCTCGCTGCAATGGCGTGGCCCCGATGCCGCCGGCCGCACGACCGATGTTGGTGAAGGTCCGCTCGCCGCTGCCGATCGCCGCCAGGACCGGCGCGCCTGAGCCTGCGGTGGGAATTCAGCGGCCGGTGAGCGCTCGGCGGACACGAGCAGAGCCGAGACCGGGTCACTCAGCGCCTCGCCGGGGAAGTCCCACATTCCGGCGCCGTGCGGCCACTCGGCGCAGATCGGCGGCAGTCCGCCGGTGACCAGCGCCGCGTCGAAGGCTTCCGCCGGTTCGAGCGCGAGCATCTGCCCCACCTCGGCGGGGTTGAGCGGCCCCAGCACCATCTCCCGGCCACGCTGGTGGAAGGGCCGGCCGTAGCCGTTCAGCGCCTTCACCATGGACAGGCCGGAGCCGATCAGGACCAGTAGTACCGGCTTGGTCTCCGGCGCCCGGTCCCCGGCTCGTTGCAGCATCCCTTCGAACGCGCCCCCGGCATCCATCAGGTACGGCACTTCATCGACGACCAGCAGGCTCGCCCGGTCGGCGGGCAGCGGCGCGGCCAGCACGTCGAAGGCGGCGTACCAACTCTCCGGCCGAGCGGCGGCCACCAGCCCCGCCGGCGGCAGCGTCGATGCCTGGGCATCCCGGGCCAGCCGCGCCAGGTCGTCCCCTGGTGACGCACCGGTCGCCGCGTAGAACAGGAACGGGACTCCGGAGCGCTCCGCGAACCGCTCGACCAACCGAGACTTACCCACTCGTCGCCGCCCACGCAGCGTCACGCACCGAGCGGGCCGCTCGCCCGGCACCCCCGCTGCCACTTTCCGCAGCTCCCGCTCCAGCGTCGCAAGCAATCCTGCCCGCGCTCCAGGAAGCCCACCATGCCCGCCGACCTCCACAGCATCTCGCTAACGACGATGTTAGTAACAGAGTCGTTAGTAAGCGGCTCCCGCCGCGCCACTCATCACCCTGGCCCAGTCGAAGGCGACACGAAGAGGCAACAGGCAACCCCCGCCGAACCCGGATTCCGTGAGCGCCTCACGCGTCAAACTCGCTCTCGAGCACGAAGGGAAACGGCCCGACACGGTGAGTGTCCACCAATGACTCTCGTGGTCGCTGTCCAGGTGGGGGTTGGTAATGAGCACGGATCGACGTTTTGGCCCGGAGATTCGCCGATTCGGGCTGGAAGTACGGCTGTCCCTGACCGAGTCGTCCGCGCCGACACCGGCTCTCGGATGCCGCTGGGCCGCACCTCGCCGAAGCTCTGGAGCGTGGGACGCCGGGCCGTCCTCGCGGTGGAACCTGCACTGCAGAGCTCTAACCTGCGCAAACGAGGGTTTCGATGGAGTCATCCAAGCACCATCCCAGCACGGGTGTCCTATGCCAGCACCACGAACTGCTCAGATGTCAACCGACCATCCTCAACCCATCCATGCCTCTCGCCCCATCCGCTCATCGAAGTCCGTGCATTAACTTCTTGTCCAAGCTCCCCACTTCTGGACTACCGTTGCTGTGCACTGCGTGCCCTCCTCGGAGGGTGTACGCGACGTGATCCGAGGAGTTTGCGTTGCCCTTCGGTCCGGTGACTCAGCCCCTTGGTGCGCTCCCGGCGGGAGCCATCCGGCGCCGTCACCGATCAAATCGAAGGGGACGCATTCCCGTGGTTGCTGTCGAGTACACGCCCAAGCGTCGCACCTGGGTCCGTGATGTTCTTGTTGGCATCGTGGCGAGCATCGGCTCGAACCTGGCGTGGACCTTGGCACAGTTCGTAGTGCACCGCCTCGGCTGAGCCGGGCGATAGGGCGGGCCTCCAGGGGCCCGCCCTACTCTCTTCTCAGCCAGGTAATCTTCAGAACGTCATTGCGGCCCGACGGGCTTCCGCTCCGCTTCGGCGGAGTCACGAAGGACATGCCCCCACCCGCACGAGTCATCTCGTGCCTGGGGATCCTTCGTGCTCCTGCAACTGTCCGCAGCCGAGCTCGGCCGACTCATCGTGGCCCGAGCCGGATCGGCGCACCTTCCGCTCACCGAGCAACTGATCCGGGAGCATTCCCGGATCAAGGGAGGAGTGGCCGGCCAGGGCGACATCGCTTCCTGGAACAACAGCCTCCCCGTAGTAATCAAGGCTCTACTGGATTGCGGCCTCGACGAAGTTGAGGTACAGATCGAGGTCGATCTGCCGCACACCAACTCTGCGGTCGACCTGGTGCTCTGTGGCCAGTCTCCTGGTACGGAGACTGATTCATATCTTGCAGTTGAACTGAAGCAGGTACGGCACGCCACGGTAGACCCCCTGTGCCCCATCGCCGTCGACCTCGGGTTCGGCGATGGGAAGAACAAGCTGCATCCGGTCCGGCAGGTCCAGCGCTACTGCGAGTACATGCTGCGCTATCTGCCCCATCTTCGGGAGAATGAGGACCGATTGATGGGTGTGGCACTGCTCCACAACGCACGGGATGCGGATGTGGAGGCGCTCTTCGGCCTGTCCGAAATCAACCATGGATTCCTCTACACGCTCGATGATCTGGCTCGCTTCCGACGAGTCCTTACTTCGAGATTCACTCCCGCGTCCGGGAAGCGGGCCGCATCAGCACTGGAGCATGCCCGTCAGGACCCGTTGCTCAAAGTCACTGATGTGGCCCGTCAGCGCTCCGTCGTCGGTGGCGGCCTGACGCTCCTCGATGAGCAATACGTCGCCGTTGATCGGATCACTCGGCATCTGGAGAAGACCGCCCACTTCACCGGCTTCAACGTCGGATTGTTCTATGACGCCGAAGCCGCACACAGCCCTGCCCTCGATGCGGGTGCTAAGCGCGTCTACATCCTGCGGGGCGGCCCTGGTAGCGGGAAGAGTGCCGTGGCCCTTGAGTTGCAGCGCTCCCTCGGACTCAAAGGCCGCGAGGCGGTTCTGGCAAGTGGCTCTCACGCCTACACGGAGACTCTGCGCGAGATCATGCTCAGTACGGCCAGGAGAGGGCAGACAGCGGACAAGCGTCGTGCAGCTGTCAAGCTGTACCGCTACTTCAACAGCTTCAGCGAGAGCCCACCGAACGGCATCGATGTCCTCATCTGCGACGAGGCCCATCGCATGCGGCGCAGCTCGACATACCGCTGGACTCCGAAGGAGCTGCGGGACGATGATCGGCCCCAGGCTACCGAGGTGATCAGAGCCACCAAGGTGCCGATCTTTCTGCTCGACGACCATCAGTCGATTCGCCCGGACGAGGTGGGCACTGCCACATATCTCAAAGAGCTGGCCGAGGGCATGGGCTGCGATGTCGAAGTGGCCGATCTGGAGGGCACGTTCCGAGCAGGTGGCAGCAAGCGGTACCAGCGCTGGGTCCAGCAGTTGCTGGGCCTTGACGCGTCCGATCCGATCGCCTGGCGACCGGACGGAAGGATGACTCTGGCGGTCGCCGACTCACCTGAGCAGATGGAGCAGTTCATACGGGAACGCCACTTCGAAGGGGCCACGGCCCGCATCACCGCGGGCTTCTGCTGGCCGTGGAGCAACCCGGAGGGAGAGCAACTGGTCGATGACGTACACATCAAGGGCTGGCGCCGGCCTTGGAACGTGAAGCCAGAGCACAGCGTCCCAGACGCACCGCGGTCGGACCTGTGGTCGACCGATCGTCGAGGTATCGACCAGATCGGCTGCGTCTACACGGCACAGACCTTCGAGTACGACTGGAACGGCGTTATCATCGGACCCGATCTGCTTTTCCGTGACGGGAAGTTCAAGGTGGAACTGAACGCTTCGTGCGATCCCGCCTTCCGGGGGCCGATCGACGAGAAGGTCGTCACCCGGTGCATCCTCAACGCCTATCACGTGCTCCTCACGCGGGGCGTCGTCGGCACCGTGGTCTACGCGGTCGATCCCGCGACCCACAACGAACTGCGCAGGCTCATCCCCGGCGCCATCGGCATGCAGCACTACGACGGCGCCCAGCCGAAGCTTACCGCCGAAGGATCACAGCTACCACCGGCCCATCGCAGACGACACCGGTAACCTTGATCCCTACCTAGCTGCGGCCCGCCGGGCTTCCGCTCCGCCTCGCGGAGTCACGAAGGACATGCCCCCACCCGCACGAGTTTCTTCGTGCTGCCTGGGGGCTTGTCTTGCTGTTCCGTGACTCTGCCGCAGCGGTCGCTGCCGAGTGCCATTCCGGTGCCTTGTTCTTCCGCCTGACGGAGCAGTTCGTGCACGTGCACGGTCATAAGCCCGGTCTGTCCGAGGTGCGCTCGTGGGAGCGCAGCATCCCCGTGCTCGCGAGCGCGCTCAACGACGCCGGTCTCGGGCAGGTGGAGATGCTCCTGGAATACGGACTGCCGCTGAACAGCAAGCGGGCTGATGCGGTCCTGGCCGGCGTGCACCCCGACACCGGGCTCCCGTCGTACGTTGTCGTGGAACTGAAGCAGTGGAGCAGCGCGGAGCCCGATGACGACGATCCGTCGCTGTGCCGCATCGACTCCTACTCGCGGGCGGTACTCAATCCAGTCGACCAGGTCCGCGGCTATTGTGAGTACCTCGTCTCCTTCAACGGAGCACTCGCCGACCATCCGTACCGCGTCAACGGCGCTGCGTATCTGCACAACGCCACCGAGTTCGGTGTCAGCGGGCTCTTCGAAGCCGAGCAGGATCAGTACGGTCGGCTGTTCATCGGGGCGCGACGTGGCGAGTTCATCGACTATCTACGCACGAAGCTGGGTCCGGAATCCGGCGCCGCGGCAGCGGACGAACTGGTCAACGGCAAGATCGGCCCGTCCAAGCAGCTTATGGCGGTGGCTGCCCAAGAGGTTCGGGAACGTGAGCAGTTCGTGTTGCTGGGCGAGCAGAAGATCGCTTACCGAACTGTCCTGAACGCCGTGCGTCGCGCCAAGCAATCCGATCAGAAGGAGATCGTGATCGTCACCGGAGGACCCGGCACCGGCAAGAGCGTCATCGCCCTGTCCCTCCTCGGCGAGCTGTATCGACAGGGCGTCACAGCGCTGCACGCGACGGGATCCAGCTCTTTCACGACCACGATGAGGAAAGTGGCAGGCGCCCGGAAGCGTGAGGTGAAGGACCTCTTCAAATACTTCAACAGCTTCATGACCGCCGATCGCAACAGTCTCGACGTTCTGATCTGCGACGAAGCCCACCGCATCCGGGAGACGTCGGCCAACCGTTATACACGGGCGTCGAACCGTACCGGCAAGGCACAACTCGAGGAACTCATCGACGCAGCCCGCGTACCGGTCTTCCTGCTCGACGAGCATCAAGTGGTGCGACCCGGCGAAATGGGCACGGTTGCGGAAATCAAGGAAGTCGCTGCGACGAAGAGTCTCCCATGTCGGGTGGTACCGCTCGACAGCCAGTTCCGGTGCGGTGGCAGTGATGCGTACCTGCGCTGGGTGATACGCCTGTTGGGCCTAGAGCCGGGTGGCCCGGTGATCTGGGAGCCCGACGACAAGATGCAGCTCACGGTCGCGGACAGCCCGCAGGAAATGGAAGCGTTCCTCGACAGCCGACGCTCCCAGGACTACAGCGCACGCATGGCCGCCGGCTATTGCTGGAAGTGGACGAAGAAAGTTGCACCAGGGGAGGTGCTTCCCGCCGACGTCGTCATTGGAGAGTGGAAGCGGCCCTGGAACGTTTTCGGCGACAGATCGGTCGGCGGCGCACCTCCGGCCGCTTTGTGGGCAACCGATCCCGCCGGCTTCGGGCAGGTGGGCTGTGTGTACACGGCGCAGGGCTTCGAGTACGACTGGAGCGGCGTCATCATCGGACCCGACCTGGTGTGGCGCGGCGACCGCTGGGTCACCGACCGTTCAGCGTCCAAGGATCCGGTCTTCAAGAAGTCCACCCCGGACGCGGATGTGGACCGGTTGATCCGTAATACGTACAAGGTCCTGCTGACGCGAGGGATGATCGGCACGGTGGTGTACTCGACCGATCCCGAAACCCGCGAGAAGCTGCGCGGTCTGGCTAACGAGTCCTCGATTTTCACGTCCGTGTAATGCGCTGAGCCGGTCACATCTCAGCTGCGCGTAACCCTCTGCACGGCACACTGAGGTCCGCAGCTCCGCGGGCACGAATGATCGCTTCGTCACGCGGCCCTCTGTGTACCCAGCCGTCAGCAACGACACGCGCCGTGCCGCGACTGACAGGCAGGCGGTACGCAGACGAGGTTCGCCGCTGCCCTCCCCGCCAGACTGAACCGAAGCGGCACTTGCTGCGCGCACCATCGTCCCGGCGGGGCGGGGCGGGGCGCATCTAACACCCAATGTGCCGGTTGGTTTATGACATTGCCATCCCGAAGTTGACCCAGTGCCGAGCCGGGAAACCTATTTACGTCGTGACAAAGGTCAGCCGTCCAGCACGGGAACTTCGTCCCAGCACGCGAAGCTCAGACATCCCCTACGGTGAAGCGCACCTGCTCGGACAGCACAGCAGCCGCAGATTCGAGGTCTGCAAGTCTGGTCGACGGCATTGCCTCGGCCAGTCGTGAGGGGAGAGCATCTCCGAATTCAAGGTCCCTCACGACCTTTTCGTCGACCTTCGGCAAAGCCAGCCGCTCGGTCCCATCCTGTCGGGCGGGCCTCCAGTCTGTCGGCATGAGGTCATCCCGTAGACGTCCCCAGTGATCGTTGAGCCTCTGCCTCGGCATCCCGCACGATCAGCGTGCCCCCTGGGTGCACTTGCTCCATGAAGCGCTCCCGTGCTTCCTCCAGGCAGCCCCGAGCTCTCCGGCTCAGGTTCACCGGGTCGACTGGTTCTACGAAGCATCGTTTCCGAGCCGGTGATCTGTTCGGTGAGCAAGCCGTGGTCGGTACGGCCGATTTCGGTCCGGCCCTGCAGCACGGTGGACTGAGGCGGGGCGGTGAACACTGCTGTGATGTTCATTAGGAAGAGCAGTCCGTGGTCCTGGTCGAGGTACCCCTCTGCCACCAGGTACTTGACGACCGGTTTCGAGGGCGGTCCAAACCAGTACGGGAACGAGCCAAGGGCCCAGCTTGGAGGAGCTGGGCCAACTTGGCCTGCATGTTTAGAGATCGTGACGTGGTGGAAATGCGGCTAAACGTTGAAGCGGAACTCCACCACGTCCCCGTCCCGCATCACGTACTCCTTGCCCTCCATGCGGGCCTTGCCCTTCGCGCGGGCCTCGGTGACCGAGCCCGTCTCGACCAGGTCGTCGAAGGAGATGACCTCGGCCTTGATGAAGCCCTTCTGGAAGTCGGTGTGGATGACACCGGCGGCCTCGGGGGCGGTGGCGCCCTTCTTGATGGTCCAGGCGCGGGATTCCTTGGGGCCGGCCGTCAGGTAGGTCTGCAGGCCCAGGGTGCGGAAGCCGACGTGGGCGAGGGTGGCGAGGCCGGGCTCGTCCTGGCCGACGGACTGGAGGAGTTCGAGGGCCTCGTCCTCGTCCAGCTCGGCGAGGTCCGCCTCCAGCTTGGCGTTGAGGAAGATCGCCTCGGCGGGGGCGACCAGGTCGCGCTGCTCGCTCTTGAAGTCGTCGTCGGTCAGCTCGTCCTCGTCGACGTTGAAGACGTAGAGGAAGGGCTTCGTGGTGAGGAGGTGGAGGTCGTGGAGGAGCTCGGCGCGCTCGCTGCCCTGGAGGATGCCCTGGGAGAAGAGGGTGTCGCCCTTCTCCAGGATCTCCTTGGCCTCCTCGACCGCCTTGACCTTGGGAGCGACGTCCTTCTTGATGCGCGACTCCTTCTGGAGGCGCGGAAGGACCTTCTCGATGGTCTGGAGGTCGGCGAGGATCAGCTCGGTGTTGATCGTCTCGATGTCGTCCTTCGGCGAGACCTTGCCGTCGACGTGCACGACGTTCTCGTCCTTGAAGGCGCGGATGACCTGGCAGATCGCGTCGGACTCGCGGATGTTGGCCAGGAACTTGTTGCCCAGGCCCTCGCCCTCGCTCGCGCCGCGCACGATGCCCGCGATGTCGACGAAGTCGACCGTGGCCGGGAGGATCTTCTCGGAGGAGAAGATCTCGGCCAGCTTCGTCAGGCGGGGGTCGGGGACGCCCACCACGCCGACGTTGGGCTCGATCGTGGCGAACGGGTAGTTGGCCGCGAGCACGTCGTTCTTGGTCAGGGCGTTGAACAGGGTCGACTTGCCGACATTCGGCAGACCGACGATTCCGATCGTGAGCGACACGTTGCGACTTCCCGTACGTGAGATGCGGAGGGGCGGGGTGGGGTGGGGCGGGCCAGGCATGGGCCGATCCACCAGTCTACGGGGTGTGCCGTACCGGACCCGCGCGGAGTCGAACGCTTGGCCAAGACACGCCCGGCGGCGTGTCTGTCGGCCTATTCGGCACATAAACCGACCTAAGTTGGTCCAGTGGAGCAACACAGGACGCGACCTGCCCAGTACGGACCGCGACGAAGCGGGGCGCCGCTGCCCGCACAGGGGCGGGGCGGTGCCGCCGCCACGCGACCGCCGGTGGCCGGGCGGCCGGGCGGCCGGTGGGACGGCCGGTGCAACCGGCCCGCCCGCGCCCGGCTCCGGTGGCGGGTTCGCCGGTGGCGAGGGTGGTGCGTGCGCTGCGCGGGATGCCCAATCCGCGGCTGACCGGGCTCGGCAGCGGTCTGTTCTGCGCTGCCGTGATGACCCTGCTGGGCTTCCTCGACGAGCTGCTGTTCGGCGCGTCCCTCACCGCGTACGGGGTGCTGTTCGTGCCGGTGAGTCTGCTCACCGCGCTCTGGGTGCGCCGGGGCGACCTGCTGACCGCCCCCGTCGTCGTGCCGATCGCCTTCGCCGTGGGCCTGGTGCCCGTGGCGGAGAGCGGGGACGGCGGTCTCGGCGGACGGCTGATGGGGATCGTGACCGCGCTGGCCACCGAGGCCGGGTGGCTGTACGGCGGGACGCTGGTCGCCGGGTCGACCGTGATCGTCCGCCGGATCCGGCTGATGCGGCGCCGGGCCGCCGCCGCCCGCAACCGGCCCCCCGCGTGACCGCTCCCGCTCAGCCGGCCGCGTGCATCGCCGCGCCCACGATCCCCGCGTTGTTCTGCAGCTCGGCGGGGACGATCTCGGCCCGGACGCCCTTGATGTGGGGCAGGAACTTCTGGGACTTGCGGCTGACCCCGCCGCCGATGATGAAGAGCTCCGGCGAGAACAGCATCTCGACGTGCGCGAGGTACTTCTGGACCCGGTGGGCCCAGTGCTCCCACGACATGTCGTGGTCGTCCTTGACCTTGCTGGAGGCGCGCTTCTCCGCGTCGTGACCGTCCAGCTCCAGGTGGCCCAGCTCGGTGTTGGGGACCAGGAGGCCGTCGGTGAACACCGCGCTGCCGATGCCGGTGCCGAAGGTGAGCAGGATGACCGTGCCCTTGCGGCCGCGCCCGGCGCCGAAGTGCATCTCGGCCACGCCGGCCGCGTCCGCGTCGTTGACCACCGTCACGTCCAGCCCGCCCAGCCGCTCGCCGAACAGGGCGCGCGCGTCGGTGTCGACCCAGCTCTTGTCCACGTTGGCCGCGGTGCGCACCGTCGCGCCGCCCGTCACCACGCCCGGGAAGGTGAGGCCGACCGGGCCGGTCCAGCCGAAGTGCTCGACGACCTCCTTGACCCCGTCGGCCACACCGTCGGGGGTCGCCGGGTGCGGGGTCAGCACCTTGCAGCGCTCCTGGGCCAGGTCGCCCCTGTCGAGGTCCACAGGGGCGCCCTTGATCCCGGATCCGCCGATGTCCACGCCGAAGATCTGCATGGCCCTACGTTACGACGGACGACTGACAGTCACCCAGGCGGTGCCCCGGCCCGTCAGTCCCCGCCCGTCAGTCCCCGGCCCGTCAGTCCCGGCCGGTCAGTCCCCCGCGGTCCCCGAGCCGCCCCGCTCCGCCACCAGGGACGCCGCCTCCTCGCGCAGGTCGCGGCGCAGTTCCTTGGGCAGCGAGAAGATGATCGACTCCTCGGCGGCCTTGACGATCTCCACGTCCTCGAAGCCGCGCCGCGACAGCCATTCCAGGACCTGCTCGACCAGCACGTCCGGTACGGAGGCGCCGGAGGTGACGCCGACCGTGGTGACGCCGTCCAGCCAGGTCTCGTCGATCTCGTCGGCGAAGTCCACCAGGTACGCCGCGCGGGAGCCGGCCTGCTTGGCGACCTCGACCAGGCGCTTGGAGTTGGAGGAGTTGCGGGAGCCGACGACGATCACCAGCTCGGCCTCGGCACCCATCTGCTTCACCGCGAGCTGGCGGTTCTGCGTGGCGTAGCAGATGTCGTCGCTGGGCGGGGAGATGAGCTGCGGGAACTTGTCCTTGAGCGCGTCGACGGTCTCCATCGTCTCGTCGACCGAGAGGGTGGTCTGGGAGAGCCAGACCACCTTGGACGGGTCGCGGACCTCGACCTTCGCGACGTCCTCGGGTCCGTCGACGAGCTGGATGTGGTCGGGGGCCTCGCCGGAGGTGCCGATGACCTCCTCGTGGCCCTCGTGGCCGATGAGCAGGATGTCGTAGTCGTCGTTCGCGAAGCGGACGGCTTCCTTGTGGACCTTGGTGACGAGCGGGCAGGTGGCGTCGATGGTGGCGAGCCTGCCGCGCTCGGCCTCCTCGTGGACGACGGGGGCCACGCCGTGCGCGGAGAACATCACGATGTTCCCCTCGGGGACCTCCTCCGTCCGCTCGACGAAGATCGCGCCCTTCTTCTCCAGGGTCTGGACGACGTACTTGTTGTGGACGATCTCGTGCCGGACGTACACCGGAGCCCCGTACTGCTCCAGGGCTTTCTCGACGGCGATCACGGCGCGGTCCACACCCGCGCAGTAGCCACGGGGGGCGGCGAGCAGGACACGGCGGCCAGGCGAAGCAGTCATGGCACCCATCGTAAGGCCGCGTTCGGCGGGTCAGAGATCGCGTGGGTGCGGCGTTGCCGGGGAGACTGGCGGGAACGTTCCGAGGCGGAGCCCGAAGCGGAAACCGGGGCGAGGACCGAGGCACTGGCGGAGGCACCATGGCGCAGAGCGGTACGACGGCCCCGGAGGCCGGTGGGGAACAGCGGCTGAGGCGCAGTCTCGGCTTCAGGGACCTGGTCGTCTACGGGCTGCTGTTCATCGCGCCCATGGCGCCGGTCGGCGTGTTCGGCACGCTGGACGCCAAGTCGCACGGTGCGGTCGCCCTCGTCTACCTGGTCGCCACGGTCGCGATGGCGTTCACCGCGTTCAGCTACGCGCAGATGGTGCGGGTGGTCCCCCAGGCGGGGTCGGTGTTCGCCTACGCGCGCGCGGGTCTCGGCAACGGGGCCGGGTTCGTCGCCGGGTGGATGGCGATGCTGGACTACGTCCTCATCCCTGCGGTGGCCTACCTCTTCTCCGGCATCGCCATGGAGGCGCTGGTCCCCGAGGTGTCGCGGTGGGTGTGGACGGCGATCGCGGTGGTCGTCACGACGCTGCTGAACCTGTGGGGGGTGCGGACGGCGGCCCGGGTGGGCTTCCTGGTGCTCGCCATGGAGATCGTCGTACTGATCGTCTTCGTGGCGACGGCGATCGTGGTCCTGGCGCAGGACGGGGCCGAGCGCGACTGGCTGTCGCCGCTGTCGGGGGACGGCACGCAGGGGGCGTTCGCGCTGTCGGCGGTGGTCGGGGCGGTGTCGGTGGCGGTGCTGTCGTACCTGGGCTTCGACGCGATCGCCACGTTCGCCGAGGAGGTCACCGGCGGTTCGGCGAAGGTCGCGCGGGCGCTGCTGTTCTGCCTGGCGCTGGCGGGCGTGCTGTTCGTGGCGCAGACGTACCTGGTGGCGCTCCTCGAGCCGGTGTCGTCGGCGCAGCTCGCGGCGGAGCCGGAGCGGCAGGGGTCGGCGTTCTACGACGCCGTGGACGCGTCGGTGGGCACGTGGCTGCACGATCTGGTGGCGGTGAGCAAGGCGATCGGCGCGGCGTTCGCGGCGCTGGCCGGGCAGGCGGCGGCCGGGCGGCTGCTGTTCGCGATGGGCCGGGACCGGCGGCTGCCGGGGGTGCTGGCGCGGACGGACGCCGGGGTGCCGCGCGTGGCGCTGCTGGTGTCGGCGGTGATCACCATGGCGGCGGCGGTGTGGGCGGCGCGCCGGGACGACGGTCTCGACCACCTGGTCTCGGTGGTCGACGTGGGCGCGCTGACCGCGTTCACGCTGCTGCACGCGAGCGTGGTGGGCTGGTTCGTGGTGCGGCGCGGCGCGGGCCGGGTGAGCTGGTGGCGGCATCTGCTGGTGCCGGTGCTCGGCGCGGCGATCACGATCGCGGTGATCGTGGAGGCGTCCGGGACCGCCCAGGTGGTCGGCGCGATCTGGCTGGCGGTGGGTCTGGCGGTGCTGGCGGCGCAGTGGAGGGGGCGGCGCGACGCGGAGACGACGGGGGCGTGAGGCGTGGGCCGCGCGTGCACACCGGCTCGACGCGGCTGATGGGTGACCGGGCCGCAGGGACACGGGCTCGACCCGGTTCAAGGGCCGGGTCCGAAGGACCGACAGACGCGGGGGCCACGGACTCGGCGCGAGCCGGAGAGCCAGGACCGCGGGGGCGACGGGCGCGGCGGAGAGGCGGCGGGAGGGGGAGGTCGGCGCGGACTGGGGCGGTGGTGCGGTCGGCGGGTGGGGGGAACGGGCTCGCCGGGGCCTGATTGTCGGACCCGGCCGTTACGCTCGGGCGCATGGCTGCCAACTCGACCCCCGAAAGTCCGCTGCCCGTGGGCGAGGTGTCCCGGCTGATCGGGGGCTGGATCGACCGGCTCGGCGCGGTCTGGGTCGAGGGGCAGATCACGCAGTTGTCGCGGCGGCCGGGCGCCGGTGTGGTGTTCCTGACACTGCGCGACCCGTCGTACGACATCTCCGTGAGCGTGACCTGCTACCGGCAGGTGTTCGACGCCGTGGCGGACGTGGTCGGCGAGGGCGCGCGGGTGGTCGTGCACGCGAAGCCGGAGTGGTACGCGCCGCGGGGGCAGCTGTCGCTGCGGGCCGCCGAGATCAAGCCGGTGGGCGTCGGTGAGCTGCTGGCGCGGCTGGAGCAGCTGAAGAAGGCGCTCGCGCGCGAGGGGCTGTTCGCGGCGGAGCGGAAGCAGCCGCTGCCGTTCCTGCCGCAGCTGATCGGGCTGGTCTGCGGGCGGGCCTCGGCCGCCGAGCGGGACGTCCTGGAGAACGCCCGGCACCGCTGGCCCGCCGTCCGCTTCGAGGTGCGCAACGTCCCGGTGCAGGGCGTGCACGCGGTGCCGCAGGTGGTGCAGGCGGTGAAGGAGCTGGACGCGCGGGACGACGTGGACGTGATCGTCGTCGCGCGCGGCGGCGGCAGCGTGGAGGACCTGCTGCCGTTCTCCGACGAGCAGCTGGTGCGGGCGGTCGCCGCCTGCCGTACGCCGGTCGTCTCGGCGATCGGCCACGAGCCGGACAGCCCGCTGCTCGACCTGGTGGCCGACCTGCGCGCTTCCACGCCGACCGACGCCGCGAAGAAGGTCGTGCCGGACGTCGGCGAGGAGTACGAGCGGGTACGGCTGCTGCGGGACCGCGCCCGGCGGTGCGTGGCGGCGTTCGTCGACCGCGAGGAGCGCGGGCTGGCCCACGCGCTGGCCCGGCCGTCGATACAGGACCCGCACCGGATGATCGAGGAGCGGGCCGAGCAGGTGACGGCGCTCCTGGACCGGGGACGCCGTTCGCTGCGGCACCACCTCGACCGGGCCGACTCCGAGCTGACGCACACGCACGCGCGCGTGGTGGCCCTCTCCCCCGCCGCCACCCTCAAGCGCGGGTACGCGGTGCTCCAGCGGGCCGACGGCCACGCGGTCCGCGACCCCGGCGAGGTGGAGCCCGGCGAGACCCTGCGGGCGCGGGTGTCCGAGGGCGATTTCTCCGTACGAGTCGACGCATAGGGTGGGTGGATGACCAGCGAGGTGGAGCAGCCGACGGCGATGTCCGAGGCGCTCAGGTACGAGCAGGCGCGGGACGAGCTGATCGAGGTCGTCCGGCGGCTGGAGGCCGGCGGCACGACGCTGGAGGAGTCCCTCGCCCTGTGGGAGCGGGGCGAGGAGCTGGCGCAGGTGTGCCGCCGCCGGCTGGACGGCGCGCGGGCCCGCCTGGACGCGGCGCTGGCCGAGGAGGCGGACCCGGAGGACGGAGCCTCCGGCGCGGACGGCGGCGGGGCCGACTAGGCCTCCCGGGCCGGGCCCTTCGCAGGGCCCTCGGCCAGGGTGTGTGCGACGAGGGCGTTGGCGTGTCCGTGGCCCATGCCGTGCTCGGCCTTGAGCCAGGCGACGAGTTCCATGTGCTTGGTGAGCGGCGAGGACCGGATGAGGTCCTTCCACTCCGCGACCGGGCGGCCGTACTTCTTCTCGATGGACGGGAAGTACGAGGCCGGGCCCTTCACGGTGGCGGTCATGTCGATGCGCTCCCTGGGGACGAGGTGCGGGGTACGGGTCACGAGTGGTGTTGTGCCCTTGAGACCGCGGCCGGCGCGGGAAGTGATCGGCGGCCGCGTGTGATGCGCGTCACCCGACCGTCAGCGAGGTGAAGCGGGGCCACTGCCGCTCCGGCCCGTCGTTGCGCACACTGAGCGAGAAGCCCCCGGCGCCCTCCGGGGCCCGCCACCGGCCCGCGCGGACCGTCGCGCAGCTCTCGCCGTCGACGCTCACCCGCACGTGCCGCGGGGTCACGGAGACGGTGATCCGGTGGGTGGCGGAGGGTTTCAGCCGGCAGCTCCGTCGGTCGCCGGTTCCCTCCGGGTCCTGCGTGGTGAGGCTCGCCGTGTGGTGGCCGACGGAGAGCGACACGGGGTGTTCGCTGCCCGCCCGCAAGGTGATGCCGACGCTGTTGGAGGTGCCGTGCAGGCCTCCGACGGCGGCGCGCAGGCGGTAGTCGGTCCAGTCGGCGGTGGCGAACGGGCGGTAGTCGGCCGAGGCGTACGCCGTGCCGGCCGGGGGACGGCTGTCGCCGGTGAGCATCCCGGGCCCGGTCTGCCCGGTGGCACCGGTCGTCTGCCAGTGCGCCGGGTGGGACAGCGGCCGGTCGGCGTCCTGCGGCGTCACGGTGGCCCGGCGGGCCAGTTCGCGCAGCAGACCGGCCGCGGTGGTGTCCCGGGTGACCTCGAGGCGCTGCACCTGTCCGGCGGCGGCCGCACGCGGCCCGGCCGGCAGCGGACGCGCCGCGCTGTTGGTGAGCGTGGCCGTGAAACGCTCCCGCAGCATGGACCGCAGGGCGTCGGCGTCGCTGGCGTCCAGGTTGGACTCGTCCAGCCGTTCCGAGAAGGGGTAGGCGAAGAGCCGGGGGCGGGGCAGGTCGTGCCGCACGAGGTCGCGGACCGACCGGTCGAGGTCCTCCGCGACCCGGCGCCGGTACTCGTCGGAGGTCTCCACGCGCCCTTCGTCCGCGAGCCACAGCCGGTTGGTGAACACCGACCGCTCGTGTCCGGCGGCGTCCACCGCCGCCCGTTCGTGGCTGAGGTGGGTGTGGGCCTGGAAGTCCCAGCGCCCCGACCGCGCCATCCGTTCCACCTCGGGCCAGGAGAGGTAGTACGGCCGGTGGGTGCCCACCTGTCCGGTGATCAGGTAGGCGGCCGCCTTCATTCCGTACCTGGCCAGGACCGGGTCGGCGTGCGTCCACAGTCCGTGCGTGCCGTCGTCGAAGGTGAGGTGGACGGTGCGCGGTCCCGGGGCGCGGCCGGTGCGCAGGAAGTCGGTGAACTCCCGGGTGGTCAGCGTGCGGTAGCCGGCGTCGCGCAGGGCGCGCAGCTGGGCGTCGAGGTGCTCCGGGGTGACGGTGTAGCGGCTGCGGTCGTCGGGGCCGACGTCGTGGTAGGCGAGGACCACGGGCGCGTTCCCGGCGGGCGCCGCCTTGGCGTCCGCGCCGGGGCCGGGGCCGGGGCCGCCGTCGCCGGAGACGGGAGGCGCGGCCTGTTCGGCCACCGCGTGCCGGAGGGCGTCGTACTGCCAGGCGGCGGTGAAGGGCAGGGCCACGACGGCCGCCGTGAGCAGTCCGAGGGCGACGCGCAGCAGTGGGCGCCCGTCCGGCGTCCGCCGGGGCCGGTCAACACGGGAGCCGTCGCTTCTCACAGCCACCGTCCCCGGGTGACGACGAACACGTAGACCAGGGCGACGGCGGCGCATGTGAGGCCGACGGCGAGCGAGCGGCCCAGCCCGCTCAGCAGGACTCTCATGCGGCACTCCTCGACCAGACGCCGCGGCGCAGCGTGAGCAGGGCGTACGGCAGCAGCCAGGCCAGTACGCAGCAGGACAGCAGGCTCATCAGGGGGCGGCAGCGCCAGGCGCGGTCCCCGGGGTGGTCGAGCCGGTAGGCGAGGCCCCAGACGCAGCCCTTGAGGACGACCCCGCCCAGGTACAGCAGGGTCAGCAGGCCGGCCAGGTGCAGCGGGGCCCACAGCAGGTGCCGTACGACCAGGGCCGGTGCCGCGATCACCCACAGGGCGTGCCCGTAGTACAGGGCGGCGGCGGCCGGGCCCCGGCGCCACATGAAGCGGCCGGTGAAGAAGAGGTTCCTGATGAAGCTCTTCTTCCAGCGGATCTGCTGGCGCAGGAAGGAGCCGGGGCGGGACGGCACCCGGGTCCACACGCGGGCCGCACGGGTGTAGCCGACCTCCCAGCGCAGCTCGGGGTAGTCGTGGTCGCGGACGAAGGGGGAGTCGGCGTGCCGGTCCTTGAGGGCGCGGCCGTGCCAGGCCTGGCCCAGGACGTAGCCGGTGAGCTGGCGGTCGGTGGCGAAGCGGAAGGGGGCGCCGAGGAAGCGGTCCTCGGCCCAGGCGGGCAGGTAGTTCCAGACAGCTTCCCGGCGGAAGGCGGCGAGCGGTCCGGAGACGCAGGTCACCGAGCCGAAGGCGGCCTCGGCGGCCTTGCTGATCCGGAACTGCCCCTCGTACCAGATGTCCTGGATCCGGGCCAGCAGACCGGCGTCGGTGTTGAGTGCCCGGCAGTGTCCACTGACCGCCCCCAGTTCGGGGTGCCGGACCAGGGCGGTCACGCAGTGCCGTACGGCGTCCGGGGCGACGACGCAGTCGGAGTCGGTGAACAGCAGCACGTCCCCGTCGGCGACGGCGCAGGCGCGGACCAGCGCGCCCTTCTTGCCGAGGTTCTGCTCCAGCCGGATCAGGGTGAGCGGCAGCTCCGCGGCGAGGCGTTCCAGCACGTCCGGTGTGCCGTCGTCGGAGGCGTCGTCGACCACGACGAGCTGCAGGTCGGGGTAGTCCACGGCGGCCATGGAGCGCACGCAGGCCTCGATGTGCGCGCGTTCGTTGCGTACGGCCAGCAGGAAGCTCACCCGGGGCCGCGCGGGCAGGGCCGGGAAGGCCTCGGCGTGGCGCGGGCGGCTGCGCACCGGGCGTACGGCCGGGTCGTCGTAGCGGCTGTAGGCGAGGTGGAGGAGGCAGACGGTGCCGGCCAGGACCGCCAGGCCGTAGAGCGCGAGCGGGTCGAAGGCGTGCGGCAGGCGGACGGCGCCGCGGGCCAGCAGCAGCAGGAGGGGCAGCAGGGCGAGCAGGGTGAGCAGCCGCACGACGTCGCGGCGGACGCGGGGGTCCAGGGCGTCGAGGCGGGTGCCGAGCCGGTGGCGGGCGGCGGAGCGGACCGGGGTGGCCGGGCCGTGCCCGGGGCGCAGGACGGTCATGCGGTGGCCTCCGCGGCGGGAGGGACGCCGGTGGCGGCCCGCGCCGCCGCCTTGGTGAGCGGGCCGCGCTGGCGGGTGTCCAGGACGGGCGGGGCGTCGTCGGCGCACAGCCAGGTCAGGTCGTGCACGGGATGGACGGTGTTCAGGACGACCAGGTCCCAGGGCCGGGTGTGCGGGTCGGGCAGGTGGTGCAGCGCGTCCCCGCCGACGCGGAGCGAGGGCACCAGGGGGTCGCAGTACGCGACGTGCGCGCCGGCCTCGGCGAGCCCGGCGAGGATCTCCAGGGCGGGGCTCTCCCGGACGTCGGCCACGCCCTCCTTGTAGGCGACGCCGATCAGCAGGACGCGGGCGCCGCGCGCGGGGACGGCGGCGTCCGCGAGCAGGTCGAGGGCGCGTTCGGTGATCCGTGCGGGCCGGCGGCTGTTGGCGGCGAGGGCGGTGGCGACCAGCGGCGCCTGCTGCCGGACCTTGCCCAACTGCCAGAGCAGGTAGTGCGGGTCGCACGGGATGCAGTGACCGCCGACGCCGGGCCCCGGGTAGAAGGGCATGAAGCCGTACGGCTTGGTCGCGGCGGCCTCGATCACCGGGGCCGGTGCCAGGCCGAGGGAGTGGCACGCGTCGGCGAGTTCGTTGGCCAGGGCGATGTTGACGGCGCGGTAGGTGTTCTCCCAGAGCTTGGCCATCTCGGCGGTCTCGGGGTCGGGGACCGTCCGGACGGCGGAGGCCGTCGGGGCCAGCAGGTCCGCGGCGGCGCGGCTGCTGCGCGGTCCGGCGCCGCCGACCAGGCGCGGGGTGCGTTCGGGGGTGTGGCGTTCGTTGCCGGGGTCGATCCGCTCGGGGGCGAAGGCGACGTACACGTCCTCGTCGACGGTGAGCCCGCGGGCCCGCAGCGGTTCGACCAGCAGGTCGCGGGTGGTGCCGACGTAGCTGGTGGAGGTGAGCACGACCAACTGGCCGGGCACGGCGTGCTCCACCACCGAGGCGCAGGCGGCGGACAGCGCGGCGAGATCGGGCCGGCGCCGGGCGTCGACGGGGGTGGGCACACAGATGACCACGGCGTCGGCGTCGCGCACCGCCGTGGCGTCCGGGGTGAGCCGGAAGCGGTCGCCTGCCGAGGCGCAGGCCAGTTGCGCGTGGTGCAGCGGGAGCAGGTCCACGGCTCCGCGTGCGATGTCCCGCAGCCGCTCCGGACTGCTGTCGACGCCGATGACGGTGGCGCCCGCGTCGCAGAGGGCGAGTGCGGTGGGGAGGCCCACATAGCCGAGCCCCACGACCGCGACGGTTGGTCCGGATACATCAAGGTGCGTACTGTCCGACTTGAATTTCACCTTTCGTCATATAGGCGCACCGCGCAGAGGCCGGTTCCCCCGACACACGCGCCGCCGTACACGCCAGGGCCCCTTCACTCGGGCGGGCGTGTGAAGCGGATCACCGCAATCCCCTTTTGGTTGAAGCTTGAACTTCTTTGGCGTAGTGTCGTCGGCGTCAACGGCCCCCGGTCCCCACACCGCGCGGAGCCGACGCATCCCCGGAGAAAGATCACGCATGTCTCTCGTTCTTGACCCCGCCGCCCAGGACCTGCTGTTCCGCGAGGCCCGCACGGCGAACACCTTCACCGACGAGCCGGTGACCGACGAGCAGGTGCAGGCGATCTACGACCTGGTCAAGTACGGCCCGACCGCCTTCAACCAGTCGCCGCTGCGCATCACGCTGGTCCGCTCCCCCGAGGCCCGCGAGCGCCTGGTCGCCCACATGGCCGAGGGCAACCGGCCGAAGACCGCCGCCGCCCCGCTGGTCGCGATCCTGTCCGCGGACAACGAGTTCCACGAGGAGCTGCCGGAGCTCTTCCCGCACTTCCCCGCCGCGAAGGACGCCTTCTTCAGCGAGCGTCCGGTCCGCGAGGGCGCGGCCACCCTGAACGCCGCCCTCCAGGCCGCGTACTTCATCGTCGGCGTCCGCGCCGCGGGCCTGGCCGCCGGGCCGATGACCGGCCTCGACTTCGAGGGCGTGCGCAAGGAGTTCCTGGACGACGACCACACCCCGCTGATGGTCGTGAGCATCGGCCGTCCGGGCCCGGACGCCTGGTTCCCGCGCTCCCCGCGGCTGGCCTACGACCAGGTCGTCACCACGGTCTGAGTCACGCGGCACCGCACACCACGACGAAGCCCCCGGCGAGCTGCCGGGGGCTTCGTCGTGCTGTGCGGTGTGCGATCCGGGCCGTGCACCCGGGGGCCGGGGGCTGGTAGCCGGGGGCCGGTAGAGGGTGGCCGGTGGCCGGTCAGGCCAGCTTCAGGGCCGCCGCCATCTTGCCGAGCTGCTCGAACGACCCGGTGCCGGCCACGACCGTCGTCGCGCCCTTCATGTAGAGGGTGGCCGGTGGCCGGTCAGGCCAGCTTCAGGGCCGCCGCCATCTTGCCGAGCTGCTCGAACGACCCGGTGCCGGCCACGACCGTCGTCGCGCCCTTCATGTCGCCGGTGCCGTCCAGCACCAGCGCGTCGTACCGGCCGCCCGTGTACCGCGTCCAGGTCCGGCCGCCGATCTCCTCGGTCCGCTCGGTCGCCTCCCCGCCCTGGCTGGCGTCGCGGATGAACGTGGACGGCTTCTTCGTGGACTGCTCGACCGCCACGTACTCGCCGTCCGGGGCCCGGAACCCCAGGTGCCAGGCGTCGGAGTCGTCACCGCGGAAGCGGACGGAGGTCGGCTTCCAGTCCTCGGACAGCCCTTCGGGCGCCGCCACCGGATACGACGCGGCGCGCTGCGCGGTCAGCAGTTCGACCCGGTAGTCGACCCGCTTGACGTCCGGTTCGCCGTCGTCGTGCGGGATGAAGATCCAGATCACGCCCGCCGCGAGGACGATGACCCCGAGGGACAGAATCATGTCCCGGGCCGACTTCTGCTTGCCTTTCATACCTGCCACGCCCCCTATCGTCGCAGGTGCCCGCTCCGCTCATACGTGGGGTCCCCTGCTCATTTTGTCGGACTGACGATAGAGTCGTGGCCATACCCTCATCCGGCCGTCGTCGTATCAGAAAGGTGCGTTCCGATGACCGAGCATCATCTCCCGTCCGAGCTGGACGTCCCCTCGGAGGCCCCCGACCGCAACCTCGCCATGGAGCTAGTGCGGGTCACCGAGGCCGCGGCGATGGCCGCGGGCCGCTGGGTCGGGCGCGGTGACAAGAACGGCGCCGACGGTGCCGCGGTACGCGCCATGCGGACCCTCGTCCACACCGTCTCGATGAACGGCGTCGTCGTCATCGGCGAGGGCGAGAAGGACGAGGCCCCGATGCTCTTCAACGGAGAGCGGGTCGGCGACGGCACCGGGGCCGAGGTCGACATCGCCGTCGACCCGATCGACGGCACCACGCTGACCGCCAACGGCATGACCAACGCGATCGCGGTGCTGGCCGCGGCCGAGCGCGGCTCCATGTTCGACCCGTCCGCGGTCTTCTACATGGACAAGCTGGTCACGGGCCCCGAGGCCGCCGACTTCGTCGACATCAACGCGCCCGTCGCCGTGAACATCCGCCGGATCGCCAAGGCCAAGCGGCGCACGCCCGAGGACGTCACCGTCGTCATCCTCGACCGGCCGCGGCACCAGGGCCTCATCAAGGAGGTCCGGGAGACCGGCGCCCGGATCAAGCTGATCTCCGACGGCGACGTGGCCGGCTCCATCCTGGCCCTGCGCGAGGGCACCGGCATCGACCTGCTGCTCGGCATCGGCGGCACGCCGGAGGGCATCATCTCGGCCTGCGCCGTGAAGTGCCTGGGCGGCACCATCCAGGGCAAGCTGTGGCCCAAGGACGACGGGGAGCGGCAGCGCGCGGTCGACGCCGGGCACGACCTGGACCGGGTGCTGACCACCGACGACCTGGTCTCCGGGGACAACGTCTTCTTCGTCGCGACCGGCATCACCGACGGCGAGCTGCTGCGCGGGGTGCGGTACCGCTCGGAGACGGCGACGACCGACTCGATCGTGATGCGGTCCAAGTCGGGGACGGTGCGGCGGATCGACTCCGAGCACCGGCTGAGCAAGCTGCGGGCGTACAGCGCGGTGGATTTCGACCGGGCGAAGTGACTCCGTCGGTGTCGCGGGGCGCCTGTTGAGCTGGGGGTGCCTGTCGCGTGGCGGGTGCGGGTGCGTCGTGGCTGGTCGCGCCCACGCGGCGGAGCCGCAGATCGGACACAGCCCCGCGCCCCTTGGTTGACTGCGCTCCCCGGCGTCGAAAGGGCACCCTCTGTGCGGAGAGGGTGCCCTTTCGGGTGTCTGGGTTCTAGCCGGCCGCCGCTATGCGGCCCGTCGTGCGGGCGGCGTTCTTGAGTTCCACGTCGCGGCGGCGGCGTCGGGCCAGGACCACGCGGCGTTCGGCGGCGGTGAGGCCGCCCCAGACGCCGTAGGGCTCGGGCTGCAGGAGGGCGTGTTCGCGGCACTCGACCATGACCGGACAGCGCGCGCAGACGCGCTTGGCGGCCTCTTCGCGGGAGAGCCGGGCGGCGGTCGGTTCCTTGGAGGGGGCGAAGAACAGTCCGGCCTCGTCGCGCCGGCACACCGCCTCGGTGTGCCAGGGAGCGTCTTGGTCCCTGTCCCGCACGGGCCCCCGCTGGGCCGGAACGGCAGCTACCTGCAGGGACGAATGCGGCGGTTGCAGCACGGGTCTACTCCTGACGACGGCTTCGCTAGCGAGAGACGATGCGTCAAGGCTTACCCGTTGTACGCGCGCCTATGCACTGGGTTCCCGACCGCTGCCGGTGCCGTCCTACACGTGCTTGCGCAAACCCTTCTCGACGCGTCGGTGCACCCGGTCGAGGATGTCGGCGACGACCTTGCCGCGCTTGGGGCGGGCCTCCACGCTGCCCAGTACGGCCCAGCCGTCCATGTAGATGACGGGGGCCTCGGCCTCGTCGGAGTCGAGGGTGTGGACCTCGAAGCTGCCGAGCACGCTGCCGCCGGCACCGCGCACCGACACGTTCTCCGGGACGCGCACCTCGACGCTGCCGAAGACGGAGAACGCCTTGATGACGACCTGCTGGTACTCGAAGACCGCCTCGCTGAGGTCGATCTCGACGCTGCCGAAGACCGCGTAGGCGTGGATGCGGCGGTTCGCCCGCCAGCGGCCCTTGCGGACGGCGCTGCTGAAGACCGCCACCACGTTCTCGTCGGGCTCCGCCGGGATGGCGTCGGCGGTGGGGCGGTGGGGAGCCGGGGCGGTGGTCTCCCGGCCGCGGTGGGCGGCGGGCAGGTCGCGCACGAAGACGTCCAGCTCGCCCACGGTCTTGGCGGCCAGCACGCCCTCGACGCGCTCGGCGTGCTCGTCGGCGGTGAGCCGTCCCTCGGCGAGGGCCTCGCGCAGCATGTCGGCGACGCGGTCGCGGTCGGCGTCCGAGGCGCGCAGCTCGGAGGTGCGCGGGGCGGCGGCTGGGGCGTGCTTCTGAAGGTCCACGGCAGTAGCGTACCGAAACGCGATAGATCGCGACTAGCCCTGTGGACAACCTTGTCGCGGACCGGGCCGGACCGGAACCCGGCCGGGCCGGAACCGGGGCCGGGCCGGGCCGGAACCGGGGCCGGCTCCACTGAGCCTTACCTCACAAGCTCGGCGTCGTCGGCAGGTTTTACGCTGGTTGACGCTGCCAATGGAGGCCAGCCGTCGTTGCTGAGGAATCCAGCCGCGCGTGATGTCGAGTGAGGAATGGGCGAGATGCCTGAGTTCGCGTACACCGATCTGCTCCCCCAGGGCGAGGACACCACTCCGTACCGGCTGGTGACCGCCGAGGGTGTTTCCACCTTCGAGGCCGACGGGCGGACCTTCCTCAAGGTGGAGCCGGAGGCCCTGCGCAAGCTGGCCGAGAAGGCCGTCCACGACATCCAGCACTACCTGCGCCCGGCGCACCTGGCACAGCTGCGCCGCATCATCGACGACCCGGAGGCGTCCGGCAACGACAAGTTCGTCGCCCTGGACCTGCTGAAGAACGCGAACATCGCGGCGGCGGGCGTGCTGCCGATGTGCCAGGACACCGGCACGGCGATCGTCATGGGCAAGCGCGGCCAGAACGTGCTCACCGAGGGCGGCGACGAGGAGGCCCTGAGCCGGGGCATCTACGACGCGTACAAGAACCTGAACCTGCGCTACTCGCAGATGGCCCCGCTGACCATGTGGGAGGAGAAGAACACCGGCTCCAACCTCCCGGCCCAGATCGAGCTGTACGCGACCGACGGCGGCGCCTACAAGTTCCTGTTCATGGCGAAGGGCGGCGGCTCGGCCAACAAGTCCTTCCTCTACCAGGAGACGAAGGCCGTCCTGAACGAGTCCTCCATGATGAAGTTCCTGGAGGAGAAGATCCGCTCGCTGGGCACGGCCGCCTGCCCGCCGTACCACCTGGCGATCGTGGTCGGCGGCACGTCGGCCGAGTACGCGCTGAAGACCGCGAAGTACGCCTCCGCGCACTACCTGGACGAGATCCCGGCCGAGGGCTCGGAGCTCGGGCACGGCTTCCGGGACAAGGAGCTGGAGGAGAAGGTCTTCGAGCTGACCCAGAGGATCGGCATCGGCGCGCAGTTCGGCGGCAAGTACTTCTGCCACGACGTGCGCGTGGTGCGGCTGCCCCGGCACGGGGCGTCCTGCCCGGTCGCCATCGCGGTGTCCTGCTCGGCGGACCGGCAGGCGGTCGCGAAGATCACCGCCGAGGGCGTCTTCCTGGAGCAGCTGGAGACCGACCCGGCGCGGTTCCTGCCGGAGACCACGGACGAGCAGCTGGCGGAGGAGGGTGACGTCGTCAAGGTCGACCTCAACCAGCCGATGGACGACATCCTCGCCGAGCTGACCAGGCACCCGGTCAAGACCCGGCTGTCGCTGACCGGTCCGCTGGTGGTGGCCCGCGACATCGCGCACGCCAAGATCAAGGAGCGGCTGGACGCGGGCGAGGAGATGCCGCAGTACCTCAAGGACCACCCGGTGTACTACGCGGGCCCGGCCAAGACGCCCGAGGGTTACGCCTCCGGGTCCTTCGGTCCGACCACCGCCGGGCGCATGGACTCCTACGTCGAGCAGTTCCAGGCGGCGGGCGGCTCCAAGGTGATGCTGGCCAAGGGCAACCGGAGCAAGCAGGTCACCGACGCGTGCGACGCGCACGGCGGCTTCTACCTGGGCTCGATCGGCGGGCCCGCGGCGCGGCTCGCGCAGGACTGCATCAAGAAGGTCGAGGTCGTCGAGTACGAGGAGCTGGGCATGGAGGCGGTCTGGAAGATCGAGGTCGAGGACTTCCCGGCGTTCATCGTGGTGGACGACAAGGGCAACGACTTCTTCCAGGACCCGGCGCCCGCACCGACGTTCACGACGATTCCGGTACGGGGGCCGGGCCTGGCGTAACGCTCACTCCTAGGCAGCAGGCCGGTCCGGCTCCGTCCGGACCGGCCTTTCGCCGCTCCCCGCCGTCCGGATATCGAACAGACGGTTCTTCTTTCGGACAACCTGCCCTCCCGGGCGTCCGTTCCATTGACTGCCCCGGCTCCCCCTGTGAGTCTTTCGCCGCTCCGACATGTACACGCCATGCGTACATGCCATGCGTGGCCACCCCTCAGCCACTTCTGGAGGACCAAGGTGAAACGAAGATTCGCCGTGGCGAGCCTGTCCCTCGCCGTCGTGCTCGGCCTCGGCACACTCCCCGCCGTCGCCGCCGGCACCACGCCCGCCGCCCAGTCGCCCGACGTCGACGTGACGAAGGTGACGGCGCACCTGACCGAGCTGCACTCCATAGCCGGGCGCAACGGCGGCACCCGCCGCTCGACCGGCCAGGGGTACCGCGACTCCGTCGCCTACGTGAAGGGCAAGCTGCAGGCGGCCGGTTACACCGTCACCGAGCAGCCGTGCACCTCCGGTTGCAGCAGCGGCGCCGGCCCCAACCTGATCGCCGAGTGGCCGCACGGCGACGCGAACGACGTGTACATGTTCGGCGCCCACCTGGACAGCGTCTCGGCGGGCCCCGGCATGAACGACAACGGCTCGGGCTCGGCCGCCCTCCTGGAGAACGCCCTGACCCTGGCGCGGCAGAACCCGACGATGCAGGGCCGGGTCCGCTTCGCCTGGTGGACCGACGAGGAACAGGGCCTCAACGGCTCCGACTTCTACGTCCGCTCGCTCTCCTCGGCGCAGCGGTCCGCGATCACGGCGTACTACAACTTCGACATGATCGCCTCCACCAACGGCGGCTACTTCGTCAACCACGTCACCTCGTCCGCCGCCGCGCCGATGAAGGCGTACTGGGACTCGCTGGGCCTGCAGCCCGAGGAGAACACCGAGGGCGCCGGGCGCAGCGACGACTACTCCTTCGAGCAGTACGGCATCCCGACCTCGGGCTACGCGATGGGCGCCAGTGCCCGCAAGACCTCCGCGCAGGCCGCCAAGTGGGGCGGTACCGCCGGGTCCTCGTACGACCCGTGCTACCACCGGTCGTGCGACAACCTGGACAACATCAACACCACCGGCCTGGACCGCGCGTCGGACGGCATCGCGTACACCATCTGGCAGCGCGCCGTGGGCACCGGCGACGACGGCGGCGACGGCTGCGACACCACCCCCGTCGTCAACGGCGGCTTCGAGAGCGGCAGCTCGCCGTGGACCGGGGACACCGGCACCATCGGCGCCCACTCGGGCCAGTCGGCGCACACCGGGACCCGCTTCGCGTGGCTCGCCGGTTACGGCTCCACGCACACCGAGTCGGTCGGCCAGACGGTGACCGTGCCGGCCGGATGCACCCGGCTGACGTACTGGCTGCACATCGACACCGACGAGACGGGCACGACGGCGTACGACACCTTCAAGGTGAAGGCCGACGGCACCACGCTCGCCACCCTGTCCAACGTGGACGCCCGCGACGGCTACGTGCAGCGCACGGTCGACCTCGGCGCCCACGCCGGCCGGCAGGTGGCCCTGAGCTTCACCGGCAGCGAGGACGGCAGCCTGCAGACCGGCTTCGTCCTGGACGACGTGAGCCTGCTGGAGGGCTGACCCGCCGGGCGGGTGCCGACCACGGCGTGACCCGGCACCCGTTCGGCCCGGCCCCGGAACATCCGCGTCGCCCCGCACGCTGTACCCGGTATGAGCGAATACCGCATCGAGCACGACTCCATGGGCGAGGTCCGCGTCCCCGCGGACGCCAAGTGGCGCGCCCAGACGCAGCGCGCCGTCGAGAACTTCCCCGTCTCCGGGCAGCGCATCGAGCGCGCGCACATCGAGGCGCTCGCGCGGATCAAGGGCGCGGCGGCGAAGGTCAACGCCGAGCTGGGAGTGCTCGACGAGGACCTCGCCGGCGCGATCCAGGAGGCGGCGGGTGAGGTGGCCGAGGGGAAGTGGGACGAGCACTTCCCCGTCGACGTGTTCCAGACCGGGTCCGGGACCTCGTCCAACATGAACACCAACGAGGTCGTCGCCACCCTGGCCAGTGAACGGCTCGGCCGCGACGTGCATCCCAACGACCACGTCAACGCCTCCCAGTCGTCCAACGACGTCTTCCCGTCCTCGATCCACATCGCCGCCACCGCCGCCGTCACCCGCGACCTGGTGCCGGCCCTGGACCATCTCGCCGGCGCTTTGGAGCGCAAGGCCGAGGAGTTCGCCGACGTGGTGAAGTCCGGGCGTACGCACCTCATGGACGCCACGCCCGTGACCCTGGGCCAGGAGTTCGGCGGCTACGCGGCCCAGGTGCGGTACGGCATCGAGCGGCTCCAGGCGTCGCTCCCCCGGCTCGCCGAGCTGCCGCTGGGCGGCACCGCGGTCGGCACCGGCATCAACACCCCGCCCGGCTTCTCCGCCGCCGTCATCGAGGAGGTGGCCCGCGCGACGGGGCTGCCGCTGACCGAGGCGCGCGACCACTTCGAGGCGCAGGGCGCCAGGGACGGCATCGTCGAGACCAGCGGGCAGCTGCGGACCATCGGCGTCGGACTCACGAAGATCGCCAACGACCTGCGCTGGATGGCGTCCGGGCCGCGCACCGGGCTCGCCGAGATCTCGCTGCCCGACCTCCAGCCCGGGTCGTCCATCATGCCCGGCAAGGTCAACCCGGTGATCCCCGAGGCGGTCCTCATGGTCGCCGCCCAGGTCACCGGCAACGACGCGACGGTCGCCGCGGCGGGCGCGGCCGGCAACTTCGAGCTGAACGTGATGCTGCCGGTCATCGCCAAGAACGTGCTGGAGTCGGTGCGGCTGCTCGCCAACGTCTCCCGGCTGCTGGCCGACCGGACCGTGGACGGGATCGTCGCGCACCCCGAGCGGGCCCGCGAGTACGCCGAGTCGTCCCCCTCCGTCGTCACGCCGCTCAACAAGTACATCGGGTACGAGGAGGCCGCCAAGGTCGCCAAGAGGGCGCTGGCCGAGCGGAAGACGATCCGGCAGACCGTGCTGGAGGGCGGATACGTGGAACGCGGCGACCTCACGAAGGAGCAGCTGGACGAGGCCCTGGACGTGCTGCGGATGACCCGCCCGTGAGAGGGGCGGGCGATCACGGGAGCGTACGCCGGCGCACGCTCTCGCGATCTTCGGCGCGTCGATTGGCCATGGCACCTAATATCTCTCCATGACAGACGGAGAAGCGGTGAGCGCGGCGGCGGGGCCGGGGGCGGCGGGCCCGCCGGGCCCGGTGGAGCACTGGGCGCCCGGCAGCCACATCCTGTGGCGGTACCGGGAGAACGGCGGCCCGCACATCCACATCGCGCGCCCCGTCACCGTCGTACGGGACGACGCCGACCTGCTCGCCGTGTGGCTGGCGCCCGGCACCGAGTGTGTGAAGCCGGTCCTGGCCGACGGCACGCCCGTGCACCTGGAACCGCTGGCCACGCGCTACACCAAGCCGCGCGCCGTGCAGCGCGACCGGTGGTTCGGCACGGGGGTGCTGAAGCTGGCCCGGCCCGGCGAGGCCTGGTCGGTGTGGCTGTTCTGGGACCCGGGCTGGCGCTTCAAGAACTGGTACGTGAACCTGGAGCGGCCGCTGACCCGTTGGGAGGGCGGGGTCGACTCCGAGGACCATTTCCTGGACATCTCCGTCCACCCGGACCGCACCTGGCACTGGCGGGACGAGGACGAGTTCGCGCAGGCCCTGCGGGACGGCCTGATGGACCCCGGGTCGGCCGGGCGGGTGCGCCGGGCGGGGCGGTCGGCGGTGGCGGAGATCCGTGCCTGGGGGTCACCGTTCGCCGACGGGTGGGAGCACTGGCGGCCCGATCCGGCGTGGCCGGTACCGTCGCTGCCGGGGGACTGGGATCGCACGCCCGCGCACGTCTCCTCATGAGACCCTTGATGTGCCCCCCGGCAAGAAACGTAGGATCGTCCTCCGCAATGAGCGCGGCAGCGGCAACCGGCGGAGCGTGCGCTGTGCTTGACCGATCGTCACCGAGGGGCGGCAGGACGTGAGCGAGGGGTACGAGGGCAACACGCAGACGGGCCGCGGACGGCCCGCCGGTGACACAGGAACAGCCTCTGACCACGCGGGAACCCCGTTCCTTGGGCACGGATTGCGGGTATCGGGATTTCTGCGGGACGAACTGCACGCGCCGCGCGCAGTCCCGGACGGATGGATTCGACACGCGTGACGGAGCACCCGACCTCCTTCGACCGCCCCTCGACGGGCGCCGACCCCACGGATCCCCGCGGGGCGCTCCTGCCTGCCCCGGTGCCGCCGCGCGCCTCCGGGTCCGCGTTACCGGCCCAGGGGCGCACCGGGGAGACGCCGCCCACCGCGGGCGCGGACTCCGCGGGGGCCTTCGAGCACTCCCAGCCGGGCGCCGGGCAGGCGGCGGAGCCCGACACGCACCGCCCGCGGCCCGGGTCCGAGGGCGTTCCCGTACAGCCGGACGGCGGGCAGCCGGGCGGTGTGCCGGACGGCTCGGCCCTGGACGGCGTGCCCGGCGGCGGGCAGGCCGCTCCGGCGCGGCCGGGCTCCGAGGTGCCGGCCGGTGCCACGGACCTCCGCGGCGCCCCGGCGGAGCCGGACCGGCGTACCGGGCAGCCCACCGCGCCCGGACAGCCCACGCCCATGCGGCGGGACGGGGACCGGCTGCGCTTCGTGGGCGCCGCGACCCGGCGGATCGCCCGGGGCATGGACCTGGACGAGATCGTGATGGGGCTGTGCCGGGCCACCGTGCCCACCTTCGCGGACGCCATCCTCGTCTATCTGCGCGAGCCGCTGCCGGTCGGCGACGAGCGGCCCACCGGCCCCCTGGTCCTCAGGCTGCGGCGCACCGACCGCATACCGGCCGAGCGGGACACCGAGGGCGGCTTCGCACCCGCGGCCCAGCCGGAGCCCTCCGAGCTGGAGACGGTCGGCGCCGAGCTGTGCGAGGTGCGGCCGGGCAGCGCGCTGGCCGAGGTGCTGCGCGGGGTGCGCCCGGTCTTCACGGACACCCCGGCCGCCCGCGCCGCGCTGCCCGAACTGCTGGGCGAGGAGCGCGACTTCCCCCTGCCCGACGGCCGCAGGGCGATCCTCGCGCCGCTGCGCGGCCGACGCCGGGTGATCGGCGCCGCGCTGTTCCTGCGCGGCCCGGAGCGCATCCCCTTCGAGGCCGACGACCTGCTGGTGGCCGCCCAGCTCGCCACGCACAGCGCGCTGGGCATCGACAAGGCGGTGCTGTACGGGCGGGAGGCGTACATCGCCGACGAGCTGCAGCGCACGATGCTCCCGGAGAACCTCCCGCGCTGCACCGGCGTACGGCTGGCCTCCCGCTACCTCCCGGCCGCCGAGACCGCGCGGGTGGGCGGCGACTGGTACGACGCCATCCCGCTGCCGGGCAGCCGGGTCGCGCTGGTCGTCGGGGACGTGATGGGCCACTCCATGACGTCGGCGGCCATCATGGGCCAGCTGCGGACCACGGCGCAGACCCTGGCCGGGCTCGACCTGCCGCCGCAGGAGGTGCTCCACCACCTGGACGAGCAGGCGCAGCGACTGGGCACCGACCGGATGGCCACCTGCCTGTACGCGGTGTACGACCCGGTCGCGCACCGCATCACCGTCGCCAACGCCGGCCACCCGCCGCCCGTGCTGCTGCACCTGGGCGGCGAGGCCGAGGTGCTGCGCGTCCCGGCCGGCGCCCCGATCGGGGTGGGCGGCGTGGACTTCGAGGCCGTGGAGCTGGACGCCCCGGCCGGCGCGACCCTGCTCCTGTACACCGACGGGCTGGTGGAGTCCCGGCTGCGGGACGTGTGGACCGGCATAGAGCAGCTGCGGGAGCGCCTGGCGGCGACCGCGCAGCTGACCGGGCCGGACCATCCGCCGCCCCTGGAAGCCCTGTGCGACGAGGTGCTGGACATGCTCGGCCCGGGTGACCGGGACGACGACATCGCGCTGCTCGCCGCCCGTTTCGACGGCATCGCGCCCAGCGACGTGTCGTACTGGTTCCTGGACCCGGAGGACGCGGCGCCCGGCAAGGCCCGGCGGCTGGCCCGGCGGGCGCTCGCCCGCTGGGGCATGGAGGACCTCACGGACGCGGTGGAGCTGCTCGTCAGCGAGGTCGTGACCAACGCGGTGCGGTACGCCTCCAAGCCGGTCACCCTGCGGCTGCTGCGCACGGACGTGCTGCGCTGCGAGGTCGGCGACGACGTGCCGCAGCTGCCCCGGCTGCGGCAGGCGCGGGCGACCGACGAGGGCGGTCGCGGGCTGTACCTGGTGAACCGGCTGGCCCGGCGCTGGGGCGCGACGCGGCTGAGCACCGGCAAGGTGGTGTGGTTCGAGCTGAACCGCGGCTGAACCGCGGCCGGTCCGCGGCCGGTCCGCGGCCGGTGAACGGCGTCGCGCGAAGGGGCGCCCGGTGAGCACCGGGCGCCCCTTCGCGCGCGTCAGCGACCGCGTGCGGCCTACTGCCCCCAGTCCACGCCGGGGAGGTCCGGGTCCCCCGACTCGGTGGACCCGCCGTCCGGCGGCGGTTCGGTGGACGGGCTGTTCGACGGCGAGTTCGTCGGCGACTCCGGCGGTTCCTCGGTCGTCGGGTCGTTGGACGGCGGCGCCTCGGTCGTCGGGTCGTTGGACGGCGGCGGTGCCTCGGACGTCTCCTCATGGGTCGGCGACTTGGTCGGCGACTCGGGGGCCGTCGGCGACTTGCTCGGCCGCACCGCGGCGCCCTGCTTGGTCTCCAGGTCGAACTCGGTGACCTCGTCCATGACGCCGAAGGTGTACGCGGCCCAGATCTCCGCCGGCGGGCCACCGCCGTTGACGCGGTAGTCGACCCCGGCCGCCTTGTACATCGGGACCTGCTTGTGCGGCGGCTCGTCGTCCTCGCCGAACAGGCCGACGGAGGTGACGAGGCCGGGGGTGAAGCCGCTGAACCAGGCGGACTTGTTGTTGTCGGACGTACCGGTCTTGCCGGCCACCTTCTGCCCGTCGCGCAGCGGGTTCTCCCGGACGGACTTCTTGGCCGTACCGTCGTTGACCACGCCGGTGAGCACCGAGGTCACCGTGTCGGCGGCCTCCCGGCTGATGACCTGCTCGCCGATGGGGTCGGGCATCTCGACCTTGCGGTCCTTGTGCTCGACCGACTTCACGATCGCCGGGGTGACCTTCTTGCCGTGGTTGTCGAAGGTGGCGTAGACGCCTGCCATCTCCAGCGGGCTGGCGCCCATACTGCCCAGGGTCTGCGCGGGCACGGCCTGCTCGCCCTCGGTGTCCATGCCGAGGTCGGCGGCGACCTTCATGACCTCGGGCATGCCGACGTCGATGCCCATCTGCGCGAAGACGGAGTTGACGGACTTGTTCATCGCCTCCTGGACGTCGATCTCGCCGTAGTCGTGGTCGTCCTCGTTGGGCGGTGCGAAGCCGACCTCCTTGTCGCCGTCCATCACGGGGCGCTCGCTGTCGCCGTCGTAGAGGGTGTTGGCCGTGATCGGCACGCCGTCCTGGGTCTCGGCGTCGTGGTCCACGGCGGCGGCGAGGATGACCGGCTTGAAGGTGGAGGCGGGCTGGTAGTCGTCGCGGGTGGCGTTGTTGGTGTAGTGCTTCAGGTAGTTCACGCCGCCGTACATCGCCACGACGGAGCCGGTCTTCGGGTCGACGGAGGCGGCTCCGGCCTGGACGTCGGCGTCGACCTTGCGCTTGTCGGGGTCCAGCTTGCCCGTGAGCTGCTTCTTGACCGCCTCTTCCAGCGCGGCCTGCTTCTTCTTGTCGATGTTGAGGGTGACGGTGTAACCGCCGAGGTCCACCAGGGCCTTGGCCTGCTCCATGTCCTCGGCCGCGCCCTGGGCGACGAGCTGCTTCTTGAGCGCGTAGTCGGCCGCGTCGACCAGGTAGCCGACCTGGCCCTCCTTGCCCGCGGCGGCCTTGGGCTCCTTGGGCTCCGGGAACTTCATGCCCTGGCGGTCGCCCGCGCCGAGCCACTTCTGCTCGACCATGTTGTCCAGGACGTAGTTCCAGCGCTGCTGGACGAGCTTCTTGCCGGTCTCGCTGGCGATCGCCCAGTCGTACTGGTTCGGCGCCTGGAGCAGCGCGGAGAGGTACGCGCCCTGTTCGACCGTCAGGTCCTCGGCGTCGACGCGGTAGTAGGCCTGTGCGGCGGCCTGGATGCCGTAGGCGCCCCGGCCGTAGTAACTGGTGTTGATGTAGCCGGCCAGGATGTAGTCCTTGGACTTCTCCCGGTCCAGCTTGAGGGAGATGACCAGTTCCTTCAGCTTGCGCGAGACCGTCTGTTCCTGGGTCAGGTAGTAGTTCTTGACGTACTGCTGGGTGATCGTCGAACCGCCCTGCGCGCCCTTGCCGGAGAGGGTGTTGAGCACGCCGCGCGCGGTGCCCTTGAGGTCGACGCCGGCGTCGTTGTAGAAGGTCTTGTTCTCGGCGGCGACGAAGGTGCGCTGGACGTCCTTGGGGATCTTGGCGAGGTCGACGATCTCGCGGTTGCGCTCGCCCGTGCGCGCCATGATGCTGCCGTCGCTGTACTTGTAGACGTTGCTCTGCAGATCGGCCTCGGGGTTGCCCTCGGGGATGTCGATCATCATGTACAGCACGATGAAGGCGCCCATGCCGAGCAGGCAGAGGCCGAAGAACGTGCCGAGGATCTTCTTCCAGGTGAACAGCCGGCGTATCCGGCTCTTCCCGCCCGCGGCCGCGCCCGCGCCCGACGAACGGCGGCGTTTCGGCGCCGCGCGGCGTCCACCGCGCTGTCGCGCTTTTCTCTCTTCCGCTCGTCCCATGGGTCCGATCCGCTCCGCTTCGGTCATCTGTGGGCACGTCTCGCTCACGCGCCACACAGGTTCGTCGCTCAGGTCAGCTCAGAAAGCTAACACCGGGAGATGTGACAAACGGCAACCGATCCAGCCTTGTACGGACGTGAGAATCAGCACCCGCTCCATAGGAACCGACGTACGAGAGGGGTTCAAGGTTGTGATCCGGTGGTAAAGTGATATCACTTAGAGAGCAAAGAGAGAACGGGGGACCACCCATGTCCACGCACGATGCCCCGCAGGTCACCGCGGATGTGCCCGAGATGCCGGCGCCGCGGGTGCGCGAGAACCAGGCGCACAGCATCGGCGGCGGTTTCGCGCTGCTGCTCGGACTGGTCGGGCTGCTCGTCGGCGCCGGTCTGATCGCAGGCGCCACGGCGGTCGACTCGACCGGCGGCAAGGCCGTGCTGATCATCGGCGGCATCCTGATCGCCCTGGCCGCCTTCCTCGCGATGTGCGGCCTGAACATGGTGGCGCCGGGCGAGGCCCGCGTGGTGCAGCTCTTCGGGCGGTACCGGGGCACCATCCGCCAGGACGGCCTGCGCTGGGTCAACCCCTTCACCTCCCGCACCAAGATCTCGACAAGGGTGCGCAACCACGAGACGGCGGTCCTGAAGGTCAACGACGCCTACGGCAACCCGATCGAGCTGGCGGCGGTCGTGGTGTGGCGGGTGGAGGACACCGCGCAGGCCACCTTCGAGGTGGACGACTACGTCGAGTTCGTCTCCACCCAGACCGAGGCGGCCGTGCGGCACATCGCCATCGAGTACCCCTACGACGCCCACGACGAGGACGGCCTCTCGCTGCGCGGCAACGCCGAGGAGATCACCGAGAAGCTCGCCGTCGAACTGCACGCGCGCGTGGAGGCGGCCGGCGTGCAGATCATCGAGTCGCGCTTCACGCACCTCGCGTACGCGCCGGAGATCGCCTCGGCGATGCTCCAGCGGCAGCAGGCCGGCGCGGTGGTCGCCGCGCGGCGGCAGATCGTGGACGGCGCGGTCGGCATGGTCGAGGCCGCGCTCGCCCGGATCAGCGAGCAGGGCATCGTGGAAATGGACGACGAGCGCAAGGCGGCGATGGTGTCCAACCTGATGGTCGTGCTCTGCGGGGACCGCGCCGCCCAGCCGGTCCTGAACACGGGGACGCTCTACCAGTGACGAACCCGCCCGAGGATTCCGCGCCCGAGGGCTCCGCGCAGGGTTCCGCGCCGTCCGAGGGCTCGGCCCCGAAGCGTCGGCCGCAGCAGCGCAAGCAGGTGCTGCTGCGGCTGGACCCACAGGTCTACGAGGCGCTGGCCCGCTGGGCGGGCGACGAGCTGCGCTCGGCCAACGCCCAGATCGAGTTCCTGCTCCGCAGGGCGCTGGCCGAGGCCGGCCGGCTGCCCGGCGGCACCGGACCGCTGCCACGCCGTGGCCGCCCGCCGGGGGGCGGTGGCCCGGGGGCCGCGCCACCCTCGTGAGCGACTCTCGCCGGCCGCGCCTCCGCCACCGGACGAAGGCGCGGCCTCCGTCGTAGCGGAACCGTGACAATCGGCCCCCACCTGCGGTCCTGTGCCCGGGCCGGTCCCGCCCCGTACCCGCCGCCACGATCTCTGCACCGTGCGTATACATGGTGCGTATACACCGTGTGTAGAGTGCTCCGCATGTCCATCGGTCACACCCTCCTGGGGCTCCTGGAGTCCGGGCCGCGCCACGGTTACGACCTCAAGCGCGCCTTCGACGAGAAGTTCGGTCACGACCGGCCGCTGCACTACGGCCAGGTCTACTCGACGATGTCCCGCCTGCTGAAGAACGGCCTCGTCGTGGTCGACGGCATCGAGGCGGGCGGCGGTCCCGAGCGCAAGCGGTACGCGATCACCGACGAGGGGATCACCGACGTACAGCGGTGGCTCGCCACGCCGGAGAAGCCCGAGCCGTACCTCCAGTCGACGCTGTACACCAAGGTCGTCCTCGCGCTGCTCACCCACCGCGACGCCGCCGACATCCTCGACACCCAGCGTTCGGAACACCTGCGCAGCATGCGCATCCTCACCGACCGCAAGCGCAAGGGCGATCTCGCGGACCAGCTGATCTGCGACCACGCCCTCTTCCACCTCGAGGCCGACCTGCGCTGGCTGGAACTGACCGCCGCGCGCCTCGACAAGCTCCGTGAGGCGGTAACCCGATGACTCCCCCCGCAGGTTCCCTGCTCTCGGCGGACCAGCTCCGCAAGGCCTACGGCCCCACCCTCGCCCTCGACGGCGCCGAGTTCTCCATCCACCCCGGCGAGGTGGTCGCCGTCATGGGCCCCTCCGGGTCCGGCAAGTCGACGCTGCTGCACTGCCTCGCCGGCATCGTGCCGCCCGACTCGGGGACCATCACGTACAACGGGCGCGAGCTGTCGGCGATGTCCGACGCCCAGCGCAGTGCGCTGCGCCGCTCGGACTTCGGGTTCGTGTTTCAGTTCGGCCAGCTGGTGCCGGAGCTGACCTGTGTCGAGAACGTCGCCCTTCCGCTGCGCCTGAACGGCACCTCCCGCAAGGAGGCCGAGCGGGCCGCGCTGAGCTGGATGGAGCGGCTGGAGGTCGACGACCTCGGGAAGAAGCGGCCCGGCGAGGTCTCGGGCGGCCAGGGGCAGCGGGTCGCGGTGGCGCGCTCGCTGGTCACCAACCCGCGCGTGCTCTTCGCGGACGAGCCGACCGGCGCGCTGGACTCCCTCAACGGGGAGCGCGTGATGGAGCTGCTCACGGACGCCGCCCGCTCCACCAACGCCGCGGTCGTGCTGGTCACGCACGAGGCACGGGTGGCCGCCTACTCCGACCGCGAGATCGTCGTACGCGACGGCAAGTCCCGGGACATGGAGCGGGTCGTATGAACGTGCGCCAGTGGGCCGCCGACCTGATGCTGGGCGTCCGCTTCGCCTTCACCGGCGGCCGCGAGGGCTGGACCCGGGCCGTGCTGACCGCCGTCGGCGTCGGGCTCGGCGTGGCGCTGCTGCTGCTGACGACGGCGATCCCGAACGCGCTCGCCGTGCGGCACGACCGGGAGGCGGCGCGCTCCGACATCACCTTCGCCACCGACCCGATGCCGAAGGCGAACGACACGCTCGTGCTCGCCAGGCTCGACGACACCTTCCGCGACGACGACGTCCGGGGCCGGGCCCTGGAGCCCGAGGGTCCGCGGGCACCGCTGCCGCCGGGGGTGGAGAAGTTCCCGGCGGTGGGCGAGATGGTGGTCTCCCCCGCGCTGAAGGAGCTGCTGAACTCGGACTCCGGTGCGCTGCTGCGCGAGCGGCTGCCGGACCGGGTGGTCGGCACGATCGCCGAGGAGGGGCTGATCGGCTCGGCCGAACTCGCCTACTACCGGGGCGCGGAGGGGCTCGCGGAGCACATCACGTCGGGCCGGATCGAGCGTATCGACCGGTTCGGCGACCCGGACCCCGGGGAGGAGCGGTCCGACCCGGTACTGATCCTGCTGGTCCTCGTCGTCTTCGTGGTGCTGCTGATGCCGGTCGCGGTGTTCATCGCCGCCGCCGTGCGGTTCGGCGGCGAGCGTCGGGACCGGCGACTCGCGGCGCTGCGCCTGGTCGGCTCCGACAGCCGTATGACCCGGCGGATCGCCGCCGGTGAGGCGATGGCGGGCGCGGCGCTCGGGCTGGTCTTCGGTGCCGGGTTCTTCATGGTCGGACGGCAGCTCGCGGGCAGTGCCGAGGTGTTCCGCATCAGCGTGTTCCCCAGCTACCTCAACCCCTCGCCGGTGCTGGCGCTGCTGGTGGCGGTGGCCGTGCCGACGGCGGCGGTGCTGGTGACGCTGTTCGCGCTGCGCGGGGTGGTCATCGAGCCGCTCGGCGTGGTGCGTGCGGGCCGGCCGGCCCGGCGCCGACTGTGGTGGCGGCTGATTCTGCCGCTGGCCGGACTGGCGATGCTCTACCCGATGATCGGCAACGGGCGCGAGAACGGCGACTTCAACCAGTACCTGGTGACCGGCGGCGTCGTCCTGCTCCTGGTGGGCGTGACCGCGCTGCTGCCGTGGGTCGTGGAGAGCGTCGTCGCCAGGCTCGGCTCCGGCGGCGTGGCCTGGCAGCTGGCCGTGCGCAGGCTCCAGCTGAGCAGCGGGACGGCGGCCCGGATGGTCAACGGCATCGCGGTGGCCGTCGCCGGGGCGATCGCGCTGCAGATGCTGTTCGCCGGCGTGGACGACGACTACACCAAGTCCACCGGGCAGGACGTGTCGTGGGCGCAGATGGAGGCGATCCTCCCGAGCGGGGTCCCCATGGACCAGGCGGCCGTGAAGTTCCGCGACACCAAGGGCGTCGAGGCGGTCAACGCCTTCTCCGAGGCCTGGCTGGGCGACCGGTCCAAGGACCCGGACCACGGCACGACGCTGACCGTGGGGGACTGCGCCTCGCTGCGGGAGATCGCCAGGCTGTCGTCGTGCGCCGAAGGGGACGTGTTCGTCGTCCACGGCGCCGAGTGGGACGGCGAGGAGGACGTGCCGAAACTGGCCGCGCCGGGCCGGAAGCTCTACGTCGACCCGTCCTACGACGGCATCCCGAAGCGCCATGAGATCCCCTGGACGGTGCCGCAGGGCGTCAAGGCCGCGAAGCCGCGTACCGGTCTGCTGGCCGGGACCGACCGGGGCGGCGTCCTGATGACCCGGGAGGCGATGCCGGAGGCCCTCGCGCCGGCGCTGGACGGACACGCCTACCTCCGGCTGGACCAGTCGGTGCCGGACGTGCACGACCTGGTTCGGAACACCACCGTCGCCATCGACCCGCTGGCGGACGCGGTGGCCTGGGCGGCGACCGAGCGGACCGACCGGTTCGACGCCATCCGCACCGGCCTGTTCGTGGGGGCGGCGTGTGTGCTGGCGCTGATCGGCGCCAGTCTGCTGGTCTCCCAGCTGGAGCAGCTGCGCGAGCGCAAGAAGCTGCTGTCGGCCCTGGTCGCCTTCGGCACCCGGCGCCGCACGCTGAGCCTGTCGGTGCTGTGGCAGACGGCGATTCCCATCGTGCTCGGCCTGCTGCTCGCCTCGGTGGTGGGTCTGACCCTGGGCACGGTGCTGCTGAAGATGACGAACACCCCGGTCAGCGTCGACTGGACCGGCGTCCTGGCCATGACCGGCATCGGCGCGGGGGTCGTCCTGGTGGTGACGCTGTGCAGCCTGCCGCCACTGCTGCGGCTGATGCGGCCGGAGGGGCTGCGCACGGAGTAGGCCCCGCGGGTGCACGACCGAGGCACCGAGGACCGAGGGCCTGAGTGAGCGAGGGACCGGGGGACCGCCCGGCCGGGTGGTCCCCCGGTCCCTCAGTCGTGCACCGTCCGCACCGGCAGGTCCGCCATCGCCTCGCGCAGGGCCGCCGCCAGTTCCGCGTACTCCGCCGAGCGGGCCGCGCCCGTGCGCATGGCGAGGGCGATACGGCGGGTGGGGGCCGGGTCGGTGAAGGACGCGGTGAGGAGCTGGCTGGAGCGGGAGGTCTCCACCCGGACGGCGGTGCGGGGCAGCAGCGTCACCCCGAGGCCGCCCGCCACCAGCTGCACCAGCGTCGACAGACCGGCGGCCGAGGTCGTCGCCGGGACGCCCGCGCGGCCCGCCTCCCGGCAGATGTCGAGCGCCTGGTCGCGCAGGCAGTGCCCCTCGTCGAGCAGCAGCAGCTTCAGCTCGCGCAGCACCGAGCGCTCCAGGCCCTCCCGGCCGCCGAGCCGGTGGTCGAGCGGCGTGACCAGGACGAAGTCCTCGTCGAAGAGCGGGAGTTCGGTGACGCCGGGGACACCGAGGGGCACCGCGAGCAGCAGCAGGTCGAGCCGGCCGGTCGTCAGGCCCTCCAGGAGGCTCGCCGTCTGCTCCTCGTGGACCTGGAGGTCGAGGTCGGGATAGCGCTCGTGGACGAGGCGCAGCACCGTCGGCAGCAGGTACGGCGCCACGGTCGGGATGACGCCGAGCCGCAGCGCGCCGGTGAAGGGCGCCCGCACCGCCTCCGCCTCCTCGATGAGCGCGCCGACCTCCGCCAGCACCGCCTTGGTCCGCACCGCGAGCCGGGCTCCGGCCGGGGAGAGCAGCACCTTGCGCGTCGTACGCTCCAGGAGGGTGACACCCAGTGTCTCTTCCAGGGCGGAGACGGCGCCCGAGAGCGCCGGCTGGCTCATGCCGATCGCGGCGGCGGCGTCACGGAAATGCAGGTGCTCGGCGACCGCGTCGAAAGCCCGCAGCTGAGCGAGGCTGGGCTGTCTCTTCTTACTGGACACTAATAGCTACCTCCGATCAACTCGACCGAGTGTAGCTATTTCACTAATCAATGCACCCTGTGCCAACATCACTAACGTCCAACCCATGGGAAACGCTCGCAAAATGGGCGTTTCTTCGCTGCGCTTTTGGAGAGCACGTGCTCACTGTCGGTGACAAGTTCCCCGAGTTCGACCTGACCGCCTGCGTCTCGCTGGAGAAGGGCAAGGAGTTCCAGCAGATCAACCACAAGACCTACGAGGGTCAGTGGAAGGTCGTCTTCGCCTGGCCCAAGGACTTCACCTTCGTGTGCCCGACCGAGATCGCCGCCTTCGGCAAGCTGAACGACGAGTTCGCCGACCGTGACGCCCAGATCCTCGGCTTCTCCGGCGACTCCGAGTTCGTGCACCACGCCTGGCGCAAGGACCACCCGGACCTGACCGACCTGCCCTTCCCGATGCTGGCCGACTCGAAGCACGAGCTCATGCGCGACCTCGGCATCGAGGGCGAGGACGGCTTCGCGCAGCGCGCGGTCTTCATCGTGGACCAGAACAACGAGATCCAGTTCACGATGGTCACCGCCGGCTCCGTCGGCCGTAACCCCAAGGAGGTCCTGCGGGTCCTCGACGCCCTGCAGACCGACGAGCTCTGCCCGTGCAACTGGAGCAAGGGCGACGAGACCCTGGACCCGGTCGCGCTGCTCTCGGGAGAGTGATCTGACATGTCCCTCGACTCCCTGAAGTCCGCCGTCCCGGACTACGCCAAGGACCTGAAGCTCAACCTGGGTTCGGTCATCGGCAACTCCGACCTCCCGGCGCAGCAGCTGTGGGGCACCGTGCTGGCGACCGCCATCGCCTCGCGCTCCCCCATCGTGCTGCGCGAGCTGGAGCCGGAGGCGAAGGCGAACCTCTCGTCCGAGGCGTACTCGGCCGCCAAGTCGGCCGCCGCCGTGATGGCGATGAACAACGTGTTCTACCGCACCCGGCACCTGCTGTCGGACCACGAGTACGGCACCCTGCGTGCCGGTCTGCGGATGAACGTCATCGGCAACCCGGGCGTCGACAAGGTCGACTTCGAGCTGTGGTCCTTCGCGGTGTCCGCCATCAACGGCTGCGGCATGTGCCTGGACTCGCACGAGCAGGTGCTCCGCAAGGCCGGCGTGGACCGCGAGACGATCCAGGAGGCGTTCAAGATCGCCGCCGTGGTCGAGGCCGTCGGCGTCACGCTGGACGCCGAGGCGGTCCTCGCCGCCGAGTAGTCCCGCACGGGATTCGTCCCGGCGCGGCAAGCACGGCACGGGCCCCGCCCACCGAGAGGTGGACGGGGCCCGTTCGCGTACCGGTGCCCGGGCGGCGGCGCGCCGCCAGGACCTGTCTGACAATGCACGTCGTCGCCCGCAGACGAGAATTGTCAGACAAGCCCTAGGGGGTGTCCGGCGACGGGCCGTCCGCCGGGGGTTCCGGGGGCTTCGGCGGCCCCGGCACGCGGTCGACGGCCGGGGCGGCGTCGGTCGAGGTGGCTCCGTGCGGTCTCGGCGTCCGGCGCAGGGCGGCCTCGCGGGAGTACGCCCGCAGGTAGCCCACGACGGTGTTGGTCACCGCCACCAGCGGCACGGCGACCACGGCGCCGCCGATGCCGGCCACCATGCCGCCGGCGGCCACCGACAGCACCACCGCGAGCGGATGGACCCGCACCGCGCGTCCGAGGATGAACGGTTGCAGGATATGCCCCTCGATCTGCTGCACCGCCAGCACCACGACGAGCGTCATGACCGCCGCGAACACGCCCTGCGTCACCAGCGCCACCACCACCGCGAGCGCACCCGACACCACCGCGCCGACCAGCGGGATGAAGGCGAACAGGAAGATGAACACGGCCAGCGGGACGGCCATCGGCACGTCCAGGAAGTAGATGCCGAGGCCGATGAAGATGGCGTCGATCAGCGCGACTATCACCGTGCCGCGCACGTAGGCGGTCAGCGTCCGCCAGGCGCGCGGGCCGGCCCCGGCCACGCCCGGCCGGGCTGCCGCGGGTACCAGCTTCAGCGACCACTGCCAGATGCGCTTGCCGTCGTAGAGCAGGAACAGCGTCGAGAACGCGGCCAGCAGGATGCCGGTGAGCGCCTCGACGACGACCGTGACGCCTTCGAGTCCGGCCGACGTGATCTGGTCGGTGTTGGCGCCCACCGCGTCGCGCAGGTTCTTCGCGATCTCGTTGATCTGTTTGTCGGTGACGTGGAAGGGGCTGTTCAGCAGCCAGTTGCGCAGTTCGTCGATGCCGTCCTGGACCTGGTCGGAGAGGTTGTCGATGTTCTCCATGACCTGCCAGGTGACGAACCAGCCGATCAGTCCCATCACCACGAACCCGAGGATCGCGGTCAGGGCGGTGGCCGGCCCCCTCGGCACCCCGTGCCGGCGCAACCAGGCCACGGCCGGCTGGAGCAGCGCGGTGATCAGCAGCGCGGCCACGAACGCCAGCACCACGAGCTGTACGGCGCTGATGACCCGCATCAGCACCCACACGGTGCCCGCGAGCACCAGCAGCCGCCACCCCGCCTCCGCGGCCACCCGTACTCCCCAGGGCACGGCCTGAGCCGGATCGGGACGGTCGGCGAGTGCGACCGGACGGTGGGCGGCGAGGTGCTCGACCGCGGAGTCCCCGGCCTCGTCCTCAGCCGTGTCGTCCAGGGGCCGGCTCTCGTGGTCGGAGACCGGCCCGGGTCCGTGGTCGGCGTCGTCGCGCCGTGCTTCCTCGCGGCGCTGCTCCAACCGCTCGCTCGCCCGCGTCAGTCCGGCGCCGAGCCGGCCGAGCCACCCTGGCACTCGTGACATGATCCGTCCTCTTCCCCCGTCCTTCCCCACCACTCCCCCCTGGAGTCGTTCCGGTCCGACCGTACATGGCGGGAGCGCGAAAGCCCCTCACCACAAGACGGTGAGGGGCTGCGCGAGGTTGAGCGTGGACCGCGGCGCCGGGGAAGGCGGGCGACTACGGGCTCAGTACCAGTGGTTGGCCTGCCAGAAGGTCCAGGCGTCGCACGGGCTGCCGTAGCGGTTGTCCATGTAGCTGAGGCCCCACTTGATCTGGGTGGCCGGGTTGGTCCGCCAGTCGGCGCCCGCGGAGGCGTACTTGCCCGCCGGGAGGGCCTGGAAGAGACCGTAGGCGCCGGAGGAGGCGTTGACGGCCTGGTAGTTCCAGCTGGACTCGTGGTTCACGATGTTGCTGAAGCACTGGAACTGGCCGCTGGGCACCATCTGGCGCGCCATCGCCTGGATCTGGCTGGTGCTGTAGGAGCTCTGGACGGTGAAGCTGCTGGCGTCGCGCTGGGCGTCGCGGCTGGCCGCTTCCTTCTCCGCCTCGCGCTCCTTGGCCTCCGCCGCCGCCTTCTTGGCCTTCTCCTGCTTGTCCACGGCGGTCTTGGCGGCTGCCTTGCGGGCCGCCTCCTCGGCGTCCTTCTTGGCGCTCGCGTCCGCGGCGATGGCCTGCACGTCGGCCTGCTGCGTCAGGGACGCGGTCTGCACCTGCGCCTGCTCACCCATGGGGATGTCGGCAAGCAGAGTCGTGCCTGCTGCCGTCGCCTCCGCGTCGTCGTTGCTCTGCGCGACGCTGCCCGAGGCAACTCCGACGACGCTTCCGACGGCGGTGACCGCCGTGGCCGAGGCCACTGCGAATCCCCGGACCGAGATCCGGCTCACACGGTTTCCTTCCAGCATCGCCCGCTTCGGTGACCCTCGCGGACGCAATCGTGCCCCTGGCGCTGGCCTCCCCAACTACGGGTCACGGGAGGCACGGGCCCGGTGGACAACTCCCTGTGCGGGAGCGCCGCGTGGTGCTCGGGCGGCATACGACTCTGCTATGGAGTTGGATCTGGTGCTTCTGGGGCGCCGTACCTCCCCCACTGCCCTAAAGGTGTGGGAGGTACCCCCAGAGGTACACCTGTGTCGTATGCGGGGCCTGACAGGAGTGAGACTCTGCCGTAACCCGGCGGGGTGAGGCAATTCTGTGTTGCGTGTGAAAGCTCACATCTCGTTTGGCCCAGGGGATTCACGGAAATCGGCACACGCCGAGGCGCCGCCCGGCTAGGCTCTGGGCCTTTCCGGACGGCGCCGAACCGGCGGGTAACCGGCTCTCCCGCGGGCAATCGACCCGTCACGGGTCGGACTTCACGGAAGCGTCAGATGTGACCGTCCTCCAGCATTTCGGTCACGAGCGCCGCGATCTGGGACCTCTCGGAGCGCGTCAGGGTGACGTGCGCGAAGAGCGGATGCCCCTTCAGTTTCTCGACGACGGCGACGACTCCGTCGTACCGGCCCACCCGCAGATTGTCCCGTTGTGCCACGTCATGGGTGAGTACGACCCGTGAGTTGGCCCCGATCCGGGACAGCACGGTCAGCAGCACGTTCCGCTCCAGCGACTGCGCCTCGTCCACGATCACGAACGCGTCGTGCAGCGAGCGCCCCCGGATGTGGGTGAGCGGCAGCACCTCCAGCATCCCGCGCGCGGTCACCTCCTCGATGACCTCGCGGCTGGTGACGGCCGACAGCGTGTCGAAGACCGCCTGCGCCCAGGGGCTCATCTTCTCGGCCTCGGAGCCGGGCAGATAGCCGAGTTCCTGCCCGCCCACCGCGTACAGCGGCCGGAAGACCATCACCTTCTGGTGCTGCCGGCGCTCCAGGACCGCTTCGAGGCCCGCGCACAGGGCGAGCGCCGACTTGCCGGTGCCGGCCCGGCCGCCCATCGACACGATGCCGACGTCCGGGTCGAGGAGCAGGTCGAGCGCGATCCGCTGCTCGGCGCTGCGCCCCTTGATGCCGAACGCCTCCCGGTCGCCGCGCACCAGCCGGACGTTGCCGTCGGGCGTGACCCGGCCGAGGGCCTTGCCGCGCTCCGACTGGATGGTCAGACCGGTGTGCACGGGCAGGCCGGCCGCCTCGGGGACGTAGACCCGGCCCTCCTCGAAGAGCACGTCCACCTGCTCACCCGGCAGGGTGAGTTCGGACATTCCGGTCCAGCCGGAGGCGTCCGTGATGGCCAGCTCGGCGCGGTACTCCTCGGCCAGGAGTCCGACGGAGGACGCCTTGATCCTGAGCGGGAGGTCCTTCGAGACGACGGTGACGTCGAATCCCTCCGCCTGGAGGTTGCGGGCGACCGCGAGGATGCGGGAGTCGTTGTCCCCCAGGCGGTAGCCGGTGGGCAGCACGCTGGGGTCCGAGTGGTTGAGCTCGACGCGGACGGTGCCGCCGAGGTCCCCGATCGGGATGGGGGCGTCGAGGCGACCGTGCCGCACCCGGAACTCGTCGAGCAGGCGCAGGGCCTGCCGGGCGAAGTAGCCGAGTTCGGGATGGTGCCGTTTGGCCTCCAACTCCGTCACCACGACGATGGGGAGCACGACCTCGTGCTCGTCGAAGCGGTTCAGGGCGTTCGGGTCGGCCAGCAGGACGCTGGTGTCGAGAACGTAGGTGCGCCTATCTGGCTTGTGGCGCTTTGTGCTGGTCACCACGGAAGGACGTACCCCCTCGGAAGAGGTCGGGGAGCGACGGAGTGGACGCTGGGCCGGGAGGGCGGGAACGAGCCGCGCCGGGAGGGCGGGAACGAGCCGACCGGTCGGGGGGCCGCCGGACGGTCGTCGTCAGGCAGGTCCCTGGGGCCGCCCTGCACTGGCGCGGACCGGGGACCGGTCCTCCGCCGCGTCTTCCGTGCCGTGACCGCACGGTGGGGCTGGTGCAAAGGGCCTCCCGGGCGGACGGCTCCGTGCCGTCCGCTGAGATCCGACACCCGTGGTTCGGGCGTCGACCTGCTTGGTTTATGCCCTCGAACAAGCGCCGCCATGCCACGTCACGGGACGGCGCACCGGTGAACTCCTCGTTACGGGCGTACCGCTCGCAGGCGCCGCCCGCCCGGGCAGAAAAAACGGGCCGGTCCGTGGGGGGGAGACGGACCGGCCCGAGGGGGGGTTTCCACCATAACCCTTCGTAAGTGATGCTGCGTGCATCGGCGTGCCACAACTACTCTCCGGAGTCGTCCGGCGACGCCCGGATGACCACGGAAGCCCTTATTCCGGCCTGAACTGTGGCCAAATCGCCGCGCACCTCCGGGTGGGCGGTGATGCGCGTGCGACTGGAGCGGTGCGGCGGCGCCCGCCGACCGGCGCGACGGCGCGGAAGCCCGCTTCCCCCGTCCGGGTGACGCGACCGGCACGGTCGGCTTGACCGGGTCCGGTCCGGCGGCCACTGCGCACGGTCCGGCGATCGATCCGGCACCGCGCAGCCCCCTCCACTGCGCGGTGCCACGCGCGCAGCTTTGCTCACGCGAATTACCTGGCTCCGAACCTACGCGACCGGGCGGGTCGTTTTCGACCCGAAGAGGACATCGATGAATAACGATGTGGAAACCCTGTGAGGATCGACGGGTGATTGCGTACCCTGCCGCCTCCGTGCACGCGGATATTTGCGAAGGTGCGCCACTTAAGCCCGGAAGATCCACCCCTGGACGACCGAGCGCGACCGAGCACGAGCGAGGACGACCACGGACGGCCACGGACGCCACGGACGACCGAGGACGGAATCTGTCCTACTTCGTACCTAACCTCGCCTCATGACGAAGACGACGGGGATCACTTGGGCCGCGGCGAGCGCACGACGCCTGGAACGGCAGTTCCTGGCCAGGCGGGCTCGAACGGGCACGTCCGTCGCCGACGTGGCCGCCGCGATGCTCGGCGTCCACGCCCAGGTACTGTCCGCGGCCGAGCTGTCGGTCGGCCTGCGGGCCGACGGCGTGACCCGCGCGGACGTACGCGACGCCCTGTGGCCCACCGCTCCGCTCGCGCCACCCGCGCCCGGGCCCGTGCCCGCGCTGGTGAAGACGCACGGCCCGCGCGGGACGGTGCATCTGCTCCCGGCCCGCGACCTCCCGATGTGGTGCGCCGCGCTCCCCGCGATCCCGGCCGGCACGGCCGCCTTCCCCACCGGCGTACGCCTCACCGGGGAGCAGGCCGGGCAGGTCGTGGCCGCGATCGCCGACGCGCTCGACGGCGCCTTCCTGACCATCGACGAACTCGGCGAGGAGGTCGTCGCGCGCACCGGCCCGTGGGCCGGCGACCTGGTCATGCCCGCCTTCCAGACCATGTGGCCCCGCTGGCGCCAGGTCCTGCACCGGGCCGGCCAGTGCGGCGCCCTGTCCTTCGGCCCGAACCGCGGCCGCAGGGTGACGTACACCCGGCCGCCCCACTTCACCCCGCTGCCGCCCGAGGAGGCGTCACGGCTCCTCGTACGCCGATACCTGTACGCGTACGGACCTGCGACGCCGCAGCACTTCGCCCGCTGGCTGGCCGCGCCACCCGGCTGGGCGAAGGCCCAATACGCCGAGCTGGCCGCCGCGGGCGAGATCGAGGAGGTCCGCTTCGAGGGCGCCCCGGCGTGGGTGGCGGCGGGCGACACCGACTTCCCCGAGGCACCGGAGCGGGACGAACTGCTGCGCGGGGTGCGGCTGCTGCCGTACTTCGACGCGTACGTCGTCGCCGCGCAGCCGCGGGAACTGCTCTTCCCGGGGGCCGCCTACCGGCGGGCGCTGGCGGGCGGGCAGGCGGGCAACTTCCCCGTGCTCCTGGTCGACGGGGTCGCGGCGGGCGTCTGGCACCAGCGCCGCCGGGGCCGCCGTACGACGGTCACGGTCGAACCGCTGGCCCGTTTGACGGCACCACAGGAACGCCGGCTGGCGGACTGCGTGGAACGGGTGGGGGCCGTACTGGAGGCGACGGCGGAGCTGGTGATCGGAGAGGTGACGGTGGGGGCGCACGCGTGAGGACGCGGGCCCGTGTCCGTCCGGCGGGTGTCAGGGCCGCGTGCCGGGTGGGCTCGTGGCATCCGGCTTGCGCACGTCGAAGAGGTGGCGGGAGCTGTGGGCGACGAAGGGCCCGTCGGCCTCGATGCGTTCGTGCAGGTCGCGCAGCCGGTCCCGGTACGCCTCGACGGTGAACCCGGGGACCATCCACACCACCTTGCGCAGGAAGTGGACCACGGCACCGATGTCGAGGAACTCCATCCGCAGCCGCTCCGCCCGCAGCTCGACGACCTCCAGGCCGGCCGCCTCGGCGTCGGCGCGCTCACGCTCGGGGTCACGGTGCCGGCGGCTGTCCTCGGGCAGCGGACCGAGGAAGTACTCGATGAGCTCGAAGACGCTGGCAGGCCCGACGTGCTGGGCGAAGTAGGTGCCGCCCGGCATGAGCACGCGGGCCACCTCGTCCCAGTGCGGCTCGACGGGATGCCGGCTCACCACCAGGTCGAAGGCGCCGTCCGCGAAGGGCAGGGGCGCGTCGTCGGCCGAGGCGACCACCGGGACTCCGCGCGGACGCAGCAGCCGGGTGGCCTGGGCGACGTTGGGCGCCCAGCCCTCGGTGGCGGCGACGAGTGGGGCCCGGTGGGGACCGGCGGCTTCGAGGGCGAAGTCCAGCACCTCCCCTCCCCCGGTCTGCACGTCCAGTACGGCGGTGGCCCCGGCCAGCCGCCCGGCCATGGACCGCGCGTACCCCCAGGAGGGCCGGGCCTCGGTGGCCCGCCCCTCGAACCAGGAGAAGTCCCACCCTTCGGTGGGGACGGCGGAGCCTTCGGCCACGAGGTGCTCAAAGGTTCCGGGGTCGGCAGGGGGTGTCATGAGGAAGGCTCCGCTCGATGGCTCTGGGCAGCGAGGTTTTCGCGGGCTGACGGGTCTGCGGCCGGTTCTGCCGCCGGTTCTGCCGCCGGTTCTGCGGCCAGTTCCATACAGCGCCGGCGGGCCGGGGAGAAGTCGTAGGGCATCCAGCCGGAGGCTACGAGCGCGCTGACGGAGTCGGCCTCGCCCGCACCGTCGGTGGCAGGGTGCAAGGTGTCCCAGGCGTCGAAGAGGGCATCGTCGTCCGCACCCAGGCCGGAGTCCTCGATGGCGGCCTCCAGGGCGTCTTCGAAGGCGCGCCGCTCGGCGGCCACTTGAGCCACCCGTGGATCACCGACGGCGACACCGTCGTCGAGTGCCTCCTCGGCGGCGTCGATGCGGTCGGACTCCTCCCGCAGGGCGGGATGCGTGGCCAGGGCGACGAAGCGGGTGGCCTGGACGGCCGCGCCGAGCGGGCCGAGGATCCGCTCGGTGACCAGCAGACTGTCCAGGTCCGCCTGGCGCAGGGAGCCCTCGGGCAGGCTCTTGAGGCGTTCGGTGACGAAGTCGGAGAGCAGGCCCGTCCGGCTGCCTTCGGTGCGCATCCGCCGCACGGCGGCCCGCTGCCGCCGCAGTTCCGCCTCCCGTTCGGCGAGGGATTCCTCCAACCGCTCCAGGATGTCCTCGACACCTTCCGCGCTGTCCCCGCCGGTGGAAGCCGTGCCGGTGGCAAAGGCGTCACGGATGTCGTCCAGGGCGACCCCGGCGTCGGCGGTCTTGCGGATCCACAGCAGGCGGATCATGTCGTCGTACCCGTAACGACGGCGGCCGTCGCCGCCCCGCTCGGGCTCGGGGAGCAGGCCGATCTCGTGGTAATGCCGGATCGCCCGTGGCGTGCTGCCGACGAAGGCCGCCGCGTCACCGATCTTGACCTGGCGGGGCGGCACGAAGGACGAACACATGGGCAGGGACCCTTCCTCACGGCATCGGGACGTAGCTCCACCGGATCACATTCCGCTACGGAAGGTGCAACCCGTACGGCACGAGGCCACCGCCGGCCACCCACTCACCCTCAGGGCACCAGCGGCCGGACCCGCTCGGCGGCGAACCGGACGAACCCCTCCGGATCGGGCTCGTCCCCGGTCGGCTGGAGGATCACGGTGTCGGCCCCGGCCTCGGCCAGCCGCCGCACGGCGTCGGCAACGGCCTCCGCGTCTCCGGCGACCCCGAGATCCGGCACCGCCCCGACGCCTTCGGCGACCAGCTCGTCCCGAAGCCGTTCAGTGGCACCGGGTCCGGTGGCGGTGAGGAGGTACACGACGACCCGGTGCGCTTCCGTACGCCCGCTCGCCACCCGCCCTTCGTCGATGAGCCGCCGGGCGCGGCGCACCCCGTCGGGCGGGGTGTTCGCGGTGAGCACGGTGCCGTCGGCGGCCTCACCGGCCAGCCGCAGCGAGCGCGGCCCGGTGGCGCCGGCGAGCACCTCGACGGGCTGCTCCGGCGGCCAGTCCAGCGCGACGTCGTCGAGTCGGACGTAGCGCCCCGTCGACGTCACCCGCCCGCCCCTCAGCAACTCCCGCAGCGCCACGAGATGCTCCCGCAGCAGCGTCAGGGGCGACTCGGCCCGGGCCCCGACCTGTCCCATCCAGTCCTGCACCCCGTGCCCCACGCCGAGGACGGCGCGGCCGGGGAACATCCGGTGCAGGGTGGCGGCCTCCATCGCGGTGACGGCCACGTTCCGCAACGGCACGGGCAGCAGGCCGACCCCGACCCGCACCCGCTCGGTCCACGCGAGGGCGGCGGCGGCCGTGGAGATGCCGCCCTCCCGGAAACAGTCCTCCCACAGCCACAACTCCTCGAGCCCCACCTCGTCGGCGACGCGAGCCACGGCACGGAGCCGCTCGGGGGCGAGCTGGGGGCGGAACACAGCACCGAGTCCAGTCATGGCGCCTTCCTACCCTCGGCCGAGCCCCCGTTCAACACCATTTCGGGGCCGCCACCCCGGGGAGGGGCCGGTCTCACGCCACATGCTTCGGCACGGTCAACGGTTGACGGCCTGGATCTCCGAACCTCCGGCGTGATCGCCTGCGGGATGTCCGCCGACGGGTTGTACGACTTCCCGTTCACGTACCTGTCGTGCTGCTCGGCATCCCACTGGTAGCCCGTGGACTCGGCCTCTCAGACAGGCTCTTTGGCTTTTCGAGCTGCTCCGGAGTGCACTTCGGGGCGTAGTAGCACGCGGGCGGCATCCAGTTCGTCGCAGCGGATACGGAGCCGACGGACGCTCCGAGACCGTGCCGTTCCCGTCAGGCTCACCATGAACGCCCGTGTGACTTCCTTCAGGGCTGGCACTTGGCACTCCCCCTCTGGGACAACAACTTCCGCACGACCCAGACACCCTTGTCGTTCATACTCAATTGGGTGTTGTACAGCACGTAACTGTTCTTGGTCACAGGCGTTTTATTTGTCTTCTTCGGCTTCAGATACATGTCATAGGCTTTTCCCTGGTCTTCGCAGTACACGAGCGAGGCCTCCTCGTTTCCGCGCATGTTGACCACCGCGTCGTAGAAGCGGTAAGCACCCGTCACTCGTGCGTTCTCCTTGACGTACGCCTCAATGAACTCTTGCGTACCGGCAGCAGCTTCGCCCTCGTAGTAGTAGAGGTACGCCTTGTCGAGCGGGTCCTGATTGACGATCGCCAGATCCACAGCCTTGATGGACTGCTCCCCGTCGGCGAGAACAGCGTCCTTGTCCTTGTCCCCAGTCCTGGGCCAGTCGAAGGTGTAGGAGAGATCAGCGGGCAGTCCAATCGTCGGCCGGGCGGGCTCCGACGTCCCGGACGCAGCCGGTGACGCCGCTGGGGCGGAACCTTCAGTGTCCGCTCCTGCAATCTTGTCGTTGCCCTCAGAACTGTCACCACTTCCGCACGCGGACAGCGTCAAGGCCGCAGCGGCGGTCAGCGTGAGCCCCGCGATGAGGGTGGGTCGGCGGCGAATCACTGACGGCTCCTGGGTGGGACGAGGCTTCTCTTCAGCGAAGTAACGCTATGACCAGGGGCAGGCGGCACGCGAGAGGCACCTGTCTCCCCGGCCTCCCGGAAGTTCAAACGCCTGCACTTGCGGCTTCGACGCCAGTTGGACCCCGGCTCTTCGGCCAGTGCCTCGTCCTACCCCACAGTGTCGGCCCGGACCTCGCCCCGCACGGCCGACGAGCAGACAGAGGATGGTGCGCGTCCGCGACCAATGAGGACTGGCGAACACGGTCAGCGGTTGATGGCCTGGATCTCCTGGACGACGACGTCCTGGGTGGCGCCGAACGTACCGTCGGGAAGGTCGCCGCCCGCGCCGCCGGTGCCGGTCCAGTGGATTTCCCACGTGACCGTCGCCTGGAGCGGGAACGTGCCGTCGCCCGAGGAACGCAGGTACTTCACGCCGCACGGCGGTGCGTCGTCCGCCCTGCCCTTCTCGTAGGGAGCGCCGATACGGTCGTTCTTGATCTCGCAGACTCCCGACGCCGGGTAGGTCTCGGCGTCCGGGGTGCCCGGCTTGATCTGCAGCGAGACCGGCTCGGCCGTGGCCGTCGCCTCGATGCCGATCTCCTCCACGGACGCGGTGACCGAGACCGGCTTGAACTCGGCACCGTCCAGCCACGCCCACGTCGGAAGGTTCACCTTGGTCGCCTCGGCGGGCGCCAGCGTCACCTTGGTCCCGGGGACGCGGATCTCCGCGTAGGCGAGTTCGGCGAGGACCTCCGGGGTGACCGCGTTCTCCTTGTCCGCGGGTGGCGGGTCACCCGTGTCCACCCAGAAGTAGTCCGTGTCGCACTTGTCCCAGCCGGGCGGGAAGCTCTCGTTCACGTACGAGCCCCACCAGAAGCCCTCGCCCGTCTTGTCCTTGTTGAAGCCCTTCTTCTCATCCTTCGCGTTGTACTTCTCCCGCTGCTTGGCATCCCACTCGTAGCCCGTGGACTCGGCCTCCCAGATCGGTTCCAGGTAATCCTGCAACTCCTCGGGCGTGTACTTCGGGGCGTACCAGCACGCCGGCGGGCTCCAGGACGTGGACGACGTCACCGCACCGACCGAATCGCCGCTCCCGTTCTTCGAACGGTCGAAGACGACGCCGCCTACGGTGACTGAAACGGTGCCATTACCGTCGGCGTTGGCTTGTTGGTCCGTGGAGCCGCGACTGCCGCCCTCGCCTCGTCCGCCCGCGAAGGCCGACGGGGCCGATATCACCGAGACGAGAACGATCGCGGCTACGGTCGCACACCTCAAGGATTTACTTACGGCTGGCATTCTTTACTCCCCCGAGTCGACGCGATGTCGGTCGTCTGCCAGACGCCCTCAGCGTTCTTCGCAAGCTTTGCGTGGTAAAGGACGTAGCTGTCCGCCGTTGTCGGCGTGTCCTTGACCTTTCCCGTCTTTTTGTCCTTGATGAATGACTTGCTCTCGTCCGAACAGTAAGTGACGTACGCCTCAAGCTCCCCCGAGAGACTGACCTTGTAGTCGAAGTACCGCGTCTCACCAACCCAAGTGTGGTTCTTTTTGATGTACCCCGACGCATACGTGATCGAGTCACTCAAGGCGGACTCGGAATTGTAGAAGCCAAGCGCCTTGGTGTCGGTACTCCCCTCGAAGATCGCCTCATCAACAGAGTTGACACTCAGTGTGCTGTCCGCGAGGGCTGCATCCTTCGTCGCGTTACCCGTCTTCTCGTACTCGAAGACATTCTTGGCATCGGAAGGGAAGGTGATCTTCGGTCGGCCTGCGGTGTCCGTCTTGCTCGGACTCGGGGCAGCTGACGTCTCACTACCCGTGTCAGCACCCGCGATCTTGTCGCTGTCTTTTGCGGCACCGTCGTCGTCGCTTCCGCACGCGGACAGCGTCAAGGCCGCTGCGGCGGTCAGCGTGAGCGCTGCGAGCAGGGTGGGTCGGCGGCGATTCACGGTCAACTCCTGGAGGGGCGAGGCTTCTCTTCAGCGAAGCAACGCTATCCACCGGGGCCCGGGGACACCAGAGTGAAGCCCGTGGTCATGCCGGGGTCCACACGATGACTCGGCCGCCCACCAGGCACCTTCGGTCGAACAGCTCATCACCACACAGGCACTGGTGACCGATCCTTCACTGGACACGCCCAACGCCCACACCCGGACAAAGAGAGTCGCCGGTCGGTCGCGCGTCGGCCGCTAGGGCTGGCACTCGGCCGCCCCCCTCGTGGAGAGGATCTGCGATGTCTGCCAGACACCGTCAGCATTCTTGTCGAGCCTGGTGTTGTACTGGACATAGCTGTTCTTGGTGACGGGCGTCCTGGCCACCTCGCCGGTCTCCTTGTCCTTGCTGAACCCCTTGCTCTCGTCGGCGCAGAACGTCAGAACAGCCGAAGTCGTGCCCTTCAGCGTCACGTCCCGATCGAAAAACCGAACCTGACCGGTCACGGTAGCGTTGGCTTTTTCGAACTGCCCGACCCACGACACTGCTGCTTCCAGCGCCTTGCCCGTGTTGTAGAAGCCAAGCGCCTTGCCCTCAGGGTCCGTACCGCTGATGGCAGCGTCGACGGCGCGCATCCGCTCTGCGTTGTCGGCGAGAACGGCGTCCTTGACCGGGTCTCCGGTCTCTGCGTCTTCGAAGGTCAGCTTCAGGTCCGGCGGAAGCTCCACCTTCGGCCGGCCGACTGCCGCAGTGGACGAGGAGGAGGGGCTCGGCGAGGCAGACGGCTTGTCCCCCGCGTCCGATCCGGCGATCTCGCCCTCCCTCTTGCCCGGGTTGTCGTCGTCGCTGCCACACGCGGACAGCGTCAAGGCCGCAACGGCGGTCAGCGTGAGTCCCGCGATGAGAGTGGGGCGGCGGCGAATCACTGACGGCTCCTGGGTGGGACGAGGCTTCTCTTCGGCGAAGCAACGCTATCCATCTAGGGCGAACGGCACCAGCGCGGAGTCTGTCTCCATATGGTGTCCAGAGGGTCCAAATTCACTGTACATATGGCGCCTTGGGCCGCGACAGATTCGCACGGAGGGCACCTGAATGGGAAGACGGCGGTGGCGGGACGGGGCGGGGGCTCTGGTCGTGGTGGGTCAGGGTGGCGAAGGTGCGCGTGTTCCGTTGGAGATCGCCGGCTCGTATCGCGCGCGCAGCAAAGGGCTGTTGGGGCGCGACTCGGTCGACGGGGCGATGCTGCTGACGCCCGCCAACAGCGTGCACACGTTCCGGATGCGGATGGCCATCGACGTGGCCTATCTCGACCGGCGGCTCACCGTCATCGCCGTGCGCACGATGCGGCCGGGCAGGCTGGGGCTGCCCCGGCTGCGGGCGCGGCACGTGCTGGAGGCGGAGGCCGGGGCGATGGGTGAGTGGGGGTTGCGGGTGGGGGCGCGGGTGGAGGTCGTGGAGGGCTCGGCCGAGTCGGCCGGCGGGGCCGGCCGGCGGGACTAGTCGTCCGTGACGTCGACGGCGTGGTCGCCGCATCCCTCGAAGACGCTCGGCGTGCCGTGCGTGATCACGAGCAGGTACGAGGTCGGCACCATGGCGCAGTCCTTCTCCTTCCACTGCACGGCGAGGACCGTCCAGATGACGATGAGGACGACGACCACGATGGACGGCACGCTCCGCGTCGTGTGCCATGAGCTGCCACCGTGCGCCGGGCGGGGGACGCCCGGGCCGCCGGGGTCGCCGGGGTCGCCGGGGTCGCCGGGGTCGCCATGCGGTGGTCCGCTTCGGGCCGGCGAACGTTCCCAGGGGCGTCTGCCCTCCGGCTCCCCCGTGTCGTTCGGTGTCATCTCCTGGACTTCTCCCCCGCTCGGTGCAGTCTCGCCGTTTCAAGGTGCCAGGGATCGATGTCCCGGTCCTCGGCGGGGAGTGCAGGGCTGTTTGTCGTGGAGTGCGGTTCGGGCTTCGGTCGGGGAGATGCCGTAGGCCTCGCGGAAGGTGCGGCTGAAGGCGGCGGGGTGGCGGAATCCCCAGCGGGCGGCGATCTCGCCGATCGTGCGGTGTCGTAGGCGGGGGTCGCCGAGGTCGGTCCGGCTGCGTTCGAGTCTGCGCCGGCGGATCGTGGCGCTGACCGTTTCCGGCTCCTCCTCGAAGAGGGCGTGCAGCAGGCGTATCGAGATGTGGTGGTGGGCGGCGGTCGTCGCCGGGCCCAGGTCCGGGTCGTGCAGGTTGTGGTCGATGTAGGCGTTGATACGGGTGAGGAGCACCCGCCTGCGGCTCTCGGCCGGTAACGCCGGCGGGCTGTCCAGGCGGGCGGCGAGGAAGGTGACCGCGAGGTCGAGGGCCACGGTTCCCAGGCGGCGCAGCTCCGTCGGACCGCAGTGCGCGGTGTTCTCCCGCAGTCCGGCCAGGTAGGAGGTGAGCAGCGCGCCCGAACCGGTGCGGGCGGGCAGCGGCGTGGCCACCAGGCGGTCCGTTTTGTCGCTCGGCAGCGGCAGGGCGGTCCGGGGCAGCCGCAGCACGCTCACCCGCGAGGGGCGGCCCTGGTCCTGGAACTCGCAGGCCAGGGGCTGTGAGGTGTCGAAGAGGGCCACGTCTCCCGCCCGGAGGAGGGCGTTGTTGCGACGCTGCTCCAGACCGATCGGGCTGCCGTGGACGAGGAAGAGGTAGTAGTTCTCCGGGTCGGCCGCGCGGATGTGGTCCGGGGTCCGGCGCGCCGACATCGGGGAGAAGGAGAAGGCCGAGAAGTCGGTGTCCACCAGTTCCAGCGTGGTGACCTCGCCCTTGAAGTGGTCGGCGTGTTCGCTGGCGATCGACACCGGCATCACCGCCCGGCTGACCATGTCGCCCCACCAGCCGAACCCCTCCGGGCCGCTGACGCTGTTCGTGGAGAGGAACACCGAGGCCTCCCCCGTTCCGGTCTGCTGCACCGCTGTCCCCCGCTGCATGCGCCTCCGCCCCCGCCTCGGTCGCTCGTCTCCGGGCATTGTCCGCCGCCGTCCGGCCACGCGGGAGCGGTCGGCCGGTCAGTTCGGGAGTTCGGGCAATCCTGCGCCGATCGTCAAGGATGTCTGCGCGCTCGGCCGAGGACAGGGGGTGCGGGTGTACCTGACGGTAGTGAACCCGATCGGTGACGGAGAGGCTCGGTAGGAGATTTGAGCGGTTCGGGTGGCGGCGCCTCGCCAGGGCGGCGGATGGGGGAGGTGGCGGCCGTGGTCTCGGCGATCACGGCCGTCGCGGGGCTCCTCCTGGCGGTCTTCGGGATACCTCTCGTCGGGAACTCCTCGCCGATCGGGCGGAGCGTGGCGGACTCCGGCCGGACTTCCGGTGCGGCCCCGGCCGCGTCGCCTTCGGCTGCGGATGCGGGTTCGGGTTCGGATGCGGCCTCGGCGTCGGCCTCAGCTTCGGCTTCTGGTTCCTCGAAGGCGCCCTCTTCGGCGGCGCCTTCGGGTTCCGCGCCGACTGGGCAACCTCCTGCCGGAGGAGACGAGCCGCGCTCCTCGGCTTCGGCGTCGGCTTCGGCTTCGTCCTGCTCGTCGTCTCTGCCCAAGGGGTGGCGGCGGGTCGAGGTCCCCGCGCTGACCGTCTGCTTCGGCCGACCGGGCGGCTGGGGCGAGAAGCCCGCCAGTGAACTGCAGAGCTCCTGGGGTTCCCCGGACGGCGGGTACGACCTGACCGTCAAGCGGGACAGGACGTACGGCTCGACCGCTCGGGCGGCCTCCGCCGGGCAGCTGGCCTGGTATCGCGACACCTCCGAGTCGTCGATGGCCGACGTCGGGGTCACCACGCACAAGACGCGCCAGAACGGTCGGGACGCTCTCTGGCTGGAGATCGACTACCACTGGGAGAAGCAGAGCGCACCGCGCAAGCGCCTGGAGGTCTTCGTCGCCGGGAAGGCCGGTTACGTGTACCAGTTACTGGTCGACACCGAGGCGACCTCGCAGCGGCCGGCCGAGCAGAGCCGCCTGTTCGCGGCCGCGCGGAGGACCCTGCTGATCGACGTCAGCACGGGGTGACGTACGCGAGGGGACGCGGCCGTCGTGAGGGCCGTCAGCGCGGCGAGGGCCGTCAGGGCGGTCCGGGTGGGGTGTGGGCGGGGGTGGGTTCGGTACCTCATGGCGCGTCAGGGTTCCGTGCGGGGGAAGGAGACCTCGACCCTGCGGTTCTTCTTGCGGCCGGCCTCCGTCGAGTTGTCGGCGATGGGGTACTGCTCGCCGTAGCCGCGGACCTCGTAGGTGATGCCGGCGTCGTTGAGGGACTGGGACAGGACGTCGTGTACGGCGTTGGCCCGGCGTTTGGAGAGTACGTCGCCGTGGGCGGAGGAGCCGAGGTCGTCGGTGAAGCCGAAGACGCGGACTCTTGTGGCGTTCTGGGTCCTGATCTCGTCGGCGATGCCTCTGATGCGCGACTTCGCCTCCGCGCCGAGCTTCGAGCTGTCCTTGCCGAACAGCACCTCGGCCTGGAGCGCGAGCGTCACGCTGGTGTTGGTGTCCTCGCGGCGTTCGTCGCCGCTCTGCTCTTCCACCACCGACTTGATGTCCAGCACCTTCGCCTGCGCGAGCGTGGCCCCGTCCGGGAGCTTCAGGTCGGGGTCGTTGGGGTCCACCTCCACGGGGGCGGAGGCGGAGGGTTCGGTGCCCGGGGGGTCGTCGGCTGCGTAGGACTGGCTCACGCCAACGCTGGCGGCCGTCAGTACGGACGTCGTGAGGAACACTGCGACGCGGCTGTACCGCATTGTTCGCTTCATCCCGAGATCTCAATGGGCGCGGAGGCGAAAGTGGGGAGTTGGAAGGTGACCTTGCCCGTATCGGTCGGGGGTGCCGGAAACTGCATGAAGACGGGAATGGACGCTCCCGGCTTGATCCGAGGCATGTCCGTGGTCGTCAAGGGTCGGCCGTCGGTGTCACGCAACACGTAATAGCGCTTCTTCTTCGCAGGGTCCACAAGAGTGGCGCCGCCGAGTGATCCACCGTGGCGCATGATCTCCGTCTCGTCCCCCCTGGTCTGAATCGGGACGCGCGCCGCCTCAGCGCCGTCGTTCTTGATCTCACCGCTCACTGTCACGAAACCCCCCGCGTCACGTTCGGCGGAGTCGATAGTCAGCAGTAGGCCGTCCTCGCCTTTGAGTTCGGCCAGGGGAGAGTCGGTGCCCTCCTGCGCCGTGGGATCCGACTGCTCCCCTGCTGTGGCGGATGCCGATGCCTCAGCCTTGTCGTCGTCACCACCCCCACTGCTGCAACCGACCATGCAGAGGGTCAACCCGACCGCGACAGTCAATGCAGTCGCTCCGTTGCGGACCTTCAAGGCGAACCGGATGCCCATGACTCCGCTCCCTTCGTCACTCGTCGTCCCGATTAGCTGTCGGCCAGATGAACGTCGAACAGGTCCTGGGGCTTCGGCAACTCTGGGAGATCCTCCGGATCCAGTTCCCAGTCCTGATCATCGCAGGTGATCCTGGGAAGCACATCGTCCTTCCCGTCCCCGTCGGGCAGCTCGAATTCACAATTGGGTTCGATCACGGCAGTGGCAGATGCTTGCGCGTGCTTGTCCTCTGTACCGGGAACAATCGAGTCCCCGACCGGATCGTCCGTCGTGACCTCGACCCTGTATACGAGCGGGCCGTCCGGCTCACAACTGTCGACTTGGGCGTCGTTCTGTGCCGCAAGTTCAGAAGCACGCCAGCACGAGTCGCCGGGCCCAGTCCCCAAACCGTCGAAGATGCGATCCCACGAAGCGGGGTCCGACAGGTTGTCCGCCCACTCCCCCGCGAGCTGATCGCGGGTTTCCTGCGCTGCGGCGAGGGCGGCGGCATCAGCTGCCGTCTGTGCGCCGTTGCGGTTCGTCGCGGCTTGGCCGACCGCGAAGTACGCGAGCGCGAGGAAGAGCAGACCCGCCACCACTGTGACGTAGATAGGGAAGGCCTGCCCTGCGTCCCGTTGGCTGGAGTACAGCGTCAGTCGATGACCTCGTCGATCTTGTCCGTGATCGCGTTGTAGATCGTCTCGCCGATGTCCGTCCCCGTGATCGCCAGCACGATCGCCACCACCACGGCGATGATGCCCAGGTACTCCACCGCCGTCTGGCCCTTGTCGTGTTGGGTGGTGAGGCGGGTGTGCAGGTATGCGGCGGCGGTGTGGAGCCAGTTGGTCATGGTGTTCCCCTCCAGGGTGGGCGGAGCCGTGTTCCTCGTGCGGGTGGGCGGCGGTGATCTGCTGGCTGGTCGTGCCGGACGTCAGGGCGTCCACGATCTCCACCTCCCTCGCGCTCGGTTGGGACCTCGACCTGTCGGGAGTACCAGGTGTCGACTGTCCCACAACGGATTGCGAATGCGAAAGGTATTGCGGCGAAGTGAGGCCAATGGGTCCTTGGGTGCTGTGAGTTGACTTCTCCTGTTCATGTGCAGTCGCACTCCCCTACTCACCCGTGATCGTTCCGAAGTCCGTCCCCGAGCCCAGGATCAGGCCGGCGCCGAGGAGGATCATCGTGGCCGGGACCATGAAGGTCGTGATCATCAGCGTGGCCTTGGGGACCGCTCGGGCGGCCTTGCGGCGGGCGTTCTGGGCGTCCGTGCGGCGCATGTCCTTGGCCAGCGAGACCAGGGTGTCCACGATGGGGGCGCCCAGTTCCTCGCCCTGCTGGAGTGCCGTCACGAACATCGCCACCTGCTCGGAGTCGTTGCGCCGGCGCAGCTCCGTGAAGGCCTCCCGGCGGCTCATGCCGAGGTCCATCTGGCGCAGCGTGATACGCAGTTCGTCGGCCCAGGGACCTTCGTAGCGCGTGGACACCCGGTCCAGGGCCTGGCGGAACCCCAGGCCCGCGCTGACCACGACCGCGAGGACGTCCAGGAAGTCGGGGAGCGTGCGCTCGATGACGTCCTTGCGGACGCGGATCGCGGACCAGATGCCCACCTCCGTCCAGAACGCGCCGAAGGCCAGCAGGAGGAGGGCCACCAGGTACTGGCCGCGGAGGACGAAGACCAGGAAGCCGAGCGCGCCCAGGAAGCCGTAGACCGCGCGGCGGGCGGCGTAGCGGTCGATGGTGAGGCCGCCGGGGTTGCCGGCCAGGTCGATCCTGCGGCGGTAGCGGGCGACCAGGGCCGGGCCCATCAGGCGCAGTACGGCGGGGGCGTAGCGCATGCCCATGCGGTCGATGAGGGAGTGCGCCGCGCCGGTGCGGGTGGCGCCGACCTCCAGGGCGAGGGCGAGGTCGTCGGGGAGCTTGGCCTCGGCGCGGTACATGCGGACGCCGGCGAAGACGCCCCAGACGGCCAGGGCCATGAGGAGGGCCAGGAGGATTCCGGGGAGTGCGGGGGGCATGGCGGTCTCTTCCCTCCTCTCAGACGTCGATGCGGGACAGGCGGCGGATGAGGACGAACCCGACGGCGTAGAGCGCGAAGGCGGTGATCACGGCGGCCTGGCCGGCCGGGGAGCCCGTCATGCGTTCCAGGGCGCCGTCCTTCACCCCGTTCATCAGGAGCAACGAGCCGATGCCCAGGACGGGGACGGCGTACGACGTCATCGTGACCTGGGAGAGCTGGGTGCGGACCTCGCGCCGGGTCTCCTTGCGTTCCTCCAGGGTCTCCGTCAGGTTGCGCAGCGCGCCGACGACCTGGCCGCCCGCGCGGTTGGACAGCACGAGGGTGGTGACCAGGACCACCAGTTCGCGGGAGGGAAGGCGGCCGGCGAGTTCCCCGAGGGCGTCGTCCATCGAGGCGCCGATGGCGAGTTGGTCGGCCACCTTGCCGAGTTCCTCGCCGGCCGGGGCCTCCAGTTCCTCCGCGGCCATGCCGATGGCGGTGCGCAGGGCGAGTCCGGCCTGGGTGGCGTTGGCGAGGATGCGGGCGAGTTCGGGGAGCTGGTTGATGAACTTCTCGATGCGTTTCTGACGTTGCCAGTTGAGGAACTGGATCGCCGCGCCGATGCCGAGGAGGCCCGCCAGGGGGCCGAAGAAGGGGGCCAGGGCCGCCTGGCCGATCAGCCACAGGCCGGCGACCGTCGCCAGCATGTACGCGAAGAACTCGCCGGGGGTCACGTCCAGCCCGGTCGCCGACAGGCGGCGTTCCAGGTTCCGGCCCAGCCCGGTGCGGCGCAGGCGGCGGTCCAGGGTCGGGAAGCGGCGTCGGCGTCCGGCCGACGGTGCCCGGCCGGTCGCGGTGAGGCGGTCTACCAGGGCCGCGCGCTGGGCCTTGCCGGCGGCGTAGGAGTGCAGGCCGACGACCGCCAGGACGCAGGTCAGCAGCGTGACGCCGGTGGTGAGCGTGACGAGCGTGTCGAGTTCCGGTTCCATCGGGCGGTCCTACCTGGCTTCTCGGGTGGTGAGCTGGTCCGGTGTGTGGGCCACGCCGAAGGCCTGCGGGATGGGCTGGCCCGCCATGTAGAGGCGTTCGGCGGTGCGGTGCGGGAGCGGGTGGTACTCGTACGCGCCGAGGACGCGGCCGTCGGCGGTCATCGGGCGGGCGTTGAAGCGGGCGACCGTGGCCAGGCGGTAGGGCTCGCCGCCGTGGCTGGCCAGCATGGCGATCTCGGTGATGCGGCGGGCGCCGTCGGCGAAGCGGGTGAGCTGGATCAGGACGTCGACGGAGCTGTTGATCTGGTCGTGCAGGGCGACGAAGGGGATCTCCACGTCCGACATCGAGGCCAGCGTCTGCAGGCGCATCAGGGCGTCCTCCGCGCTGTTGGCGTGGACGGTGGCCAGCGAGCCGTCGTGGCCGGTGGACATGGCCTGGAGCATGTCCAGGGACTCACCGCCGCGCACCTCGCCGACGACGATGCGGTCGGGGCGCATGCGCAGCGAGTTGCGGACCAGGTCGCGGATGGTGATGCGGCCCTGGCCCTCGACGTTGGGCGGACGGGACTCCAGGCGGATGACGTGCGCCTGCTGGAGCTGGAGTTCGGCCGAGTCCTCGATGGTGATGATGCGGTCGGACTCGGGGATGAGGCCGGAGAGGGCGTTGAGGAGGGTGGTCTTCCCGGTGCCCGTCGCGCCCGAGACGATGATGTTGAAGCGGGCCTGCACCAGGCCCGCCAGCAGGTAGAGCATGTTCTCGTCGAGCGAGCCGAGGCCGATCAGCTCCTGGAGGGTGAAGGAGCGGGGGAAGCGGCGGATGGTGAGGGTGGCGCCGGTGAGGGAGAGCGGCGGGATGATGACGTTGACGCGCTCGCCGGAGGGGAGGCGGGCGTCGACCATCGGGTTCGACTCGTCCACGCGGCGGTTGACCGTCGAGACGATGCGCTCGATGGTCTGCATCAGCTGGTCGTGGGAGGCGAAGCGGAGGGGGAGCTGTTCGACGCGGCCGGCCCGTTCGACGAAGATCGCGTCGGGGCCGTTGACCATGATCTCCGTGATCGAGGCGTCCTCGAGGAGCGGTTCGAGGATGCCGAGGCCGAGGGCCTCGTCGACGACCCGGCGGATCAGCTGGGAGCGTTCGACCGTGGAGAGGACCGGGCCCTCGCGGCTGATGATGTGCCCGAGGACCCGCTCCAGGCGGGCCCGGCGCTCGGCCGTGGCGAGCGCGCTCATCTCGGCGAGGTCGATCTCCTCCAGGAGTTTGGCCCGGTAGGAGGCGACCAGGTGGCCGTCCTCGCCCCGGCTGCCGTGCTCCTCGGGGGAGTGGATGCGTGCGCGCAGGCTCATGCGTCCTTCGCTCCTCGGTCAGTGGTCCAGCGGCATGGTGGCGGTCTTGCGGGCCGGATCGAAGTCCCATCCGGGCACGATCGACGGGATCTCGACGGTGGCGGTGACCGTCACCTCGTCCCCGCCGTACGACTCCGGACAGTCGGTGCCGTCCGCCAACCAGCTGCTGACGGCCGCCGCGCACGCCGCCTGCGCGCTCTCCTGGAGCGAGGCGCTGCGCGCCCCGGCGCGGGCCGCGGTGCCGGCCTGCTGGGCGGTGTACGCGATCAGGCCGAGCTGTACGACGGCCATGCCGACGACGACCAGGATCGGGAGGAAGCCGAGGTACTCGATGGCCACCTGGCCCCGGTCCCTCGCCCGTTGCCCGCGGGAGTACGGCATGTCAGTCGTCCTCCTCTTCCACGGCCCCCGCGTGGCCGTGCACGGTGAACGGGAGGCTGAGGGTGCCCGGGAAGAGGAGGGGGACCTCGATGCGCACGTCGGCGGTGACGAAACCGCCCGCGGTGCCGCAGTCCACACCGGCACCTCCCTCCCACGCGCCCGGCAGCTTGTCCAGGCCCGCCTCCTGGCAGGCGCCCTGCCGCGCCCCGCGCCCGGCCGCGGTCGCCGCCCGTACCGCCTCGTCCGCAGCATTCCCCGCGAGCGTGTACGTGTATCCCACGAGCACGAGCTGCCACAGCACCACCAGCGTCGCGATGATCACCGGCGTCATGCCGAGGAACTCGATGGTGACCTGACCGCCGTCCCGGGCGCGGTCCCGCCCGCGTAACCCGCTCACCCGGCACCGTCCTTCCGGCGCCGGAAGCCGGACGCGCCCCGGTCCCCCTTGAGCCGGCCGTGTCCCTTCCGGCCCGTGTCGGGCACGCCGGCCAGGCCCAGTTCGCCCGCGAGGGCCCACAGGGCCTGCTTCACGGTGCTCCTGCCGTCCAGTTCGTGGACCCGGCCCGCGTCCACGGCGCCCTGGAGCTCCTTGAAGTTGGCGGGGACCGTGGTGGCGGCGATCGCCGTGCCGGTGATCTTCTGGATCAGCGGGGGCTGGATCTCCGTACCCCGGGTGTGCCGGTTGACGACCACGGTGGTCTCCGCCGCCTTGCGGATCTGCAGCCGTTCCCACATCCGCACCGCCCGCTTGGCGCCCCGTACGGCGACCACGTCCGGGGTGGTGACCAGCAGCGCCGTGTCCGCGCTCTCCACGGCGGCCGCGCCGGCCCCGCCGAGCTGGGCGCCGCAGTCGACGACGACCACCTCGTACCGGGAGCGCAGGGCGCCCACGATCTGGCGGGCGGCGCGGTCGGTGATCTCCTCGCCGCGTTCGCCCTCGCCGGGGGCGAGCAGCAGGGCCAGGCCGCTGTCGTGGCGGAAGACGGCGTCGGCCAGGACGCGCGGGGAGAGGTCGGTGATGGCGGCCAGGTCGGCCACGGAGCGGCGGAACTGGACGTCCAGGTAGGAGGCGACGTCGCCGGTCTGGAGGTCCATGTCGAGCAGGGCCGTGGACCGGCCGGAGGCCTGGGCGGCCAGGGCGAGTTGGACGGCGGTCAGGGTGGCGCCCACACCGCCCTTCGCGCCGCTGACGGTGACGACGGTGCCGCCGCTTCCGGTGAACACGTCGACGGCGCCGCCGAGGTGCCGGCGTACGCCCGCCGACCACTGGGCCACCGCCTGGACGCGGCTGGCGAGTTCCTCGTAGCCGAGCGGGAGGGCGACCAGGCCGCGGGCGCCGTGGTCCATGGCGGCCTGGAAGAGGCCGGGGCCGGGGTCGGAGGTGACGAGGACGACGCCGACGGCCGGGAAGCGGAGGGCGACCTCGCGGATCAACTCGAGGGCCGGGACCGGTCCGATGCGCTCGTGGACGACGACGACCTCGGGCAGTTCGTCGACCGATTCGGCGGCCAGGCGGGCGAGGGTGTCGACGAGCTGCGTGGAGTCGGTGACCGGGGCGACCGGTTCGGCGTCCGGCAGCTGGCTGAGCAGGGTCGTGAGGGACCGTACGGCGTCCGGGTCGCCGACTGCCGGGAGGATCCTCGTCGCCATACGGCTCTCACTTGTCCTTCGCGAGTTCGTACGTCCGGTCCTTGTCGGGGACCGTGGTGTCGCCGCCGGGGGCCACCAGCGCGAGCCGGACGCGCCGGGCGAACGACTCGGCGTAGGTGATGCGCTGTGCGTCGATGGTGGACAGGGCGAAGGTGATGGGGACGGCGTCGGTGGGTTCGCGGTCGCGGCTGTCCTCGTCGGGTTCGAGCGAGGTGAGTTCGCCGACGTCGATGACCCTGGCGCCGGTCACGATGATCTTGGACTGGTCGGGGTCGCCCTCGCGCGGGCCCTCGAAGGTGGCGTACACGTTGACGGTGGAACCCGGGGTGATCTTCCCGGCGACGCCGGTCGCCGCGTCGATCATGATGGCGACCTCCTGCTGTCCGGGCCGCAGGGCGGGCGTGTCGACGATCATGTCGGTCTGGAGCAGCGAGCCCGCCTTCAGCGTGGTCACGGCTATCTTGCCGCGGACCCGGGACAGGTCGGTGACGGCGTTCTCGGACAGCCAGCGCTCGGGCATCTCGACCTTCTCGAACTGCGTCGCGCCGAGCTCCGTGTAGGGCTCGATGTCGGACTTCACCCGGTACGCGGTCACCTCGGGGCCGACCTTGGACTTCACGTCGTTGATGACGGACAGCACGCCGGCGAAGGCGCCGAGGGCGCAGAGGACCGACAGGATCAGCAGGATGATGCCGCGGCGCTGACGGGAGTTCATGGGCCGTGCAACCTCATTGGGGGTCGGACGTCCGGGCGGTTCGGACGGGGGCGGGCGGGCAAGTGGCGGGCGGACGGGGGCCGGGCGGGCGAGGGCGGGAGCGCGGACGCCGACGGGGACGGGAAGCGGACGGGGACGGGGCGCTACGGACCTACCCAGTCAGGGCTCGTCTCTCACGACGGCGGCCGAGGGCGGGATCGCGGCGGTGGCCGAGCGCGCGGTCCCGGCCGTCGCCTCCGGCGCCGTCGTCGTAGACCGGTGGCGTCGCGGAGCAGAACACACAGCGGTCGCCGATGACGTCGATGCCGCACCAGTGGCAGGTGCTCCGCCGTACGGACGTGACGAGTTGGTAGAGGACCGAGAGGTCGGGGAGGTACGCGCAGAACTCGGTCAGCCGCCCGGTCCCCCACCAGGTGGCGGACTCGGCGGGCAGGGCCGTCTCGCGCAGCCCCTGGACGTGCCAGGACGGGGCGAGCGAGCCGGTGACCCAGTCGGTCGGGTGCTGCCCCTTGGCGACCAGCAGCCAGGTGCCGAACTCGGGTCCCGTCAGGGCGGCTTCCGGTCCGATCCGCACCAGTTGCGGCACCGGGTGGGCGACGACGCCGAACTGGCTGCCGGGCATCCAGGACCTGGCGTGCGCCTTCAGGCCCACGGGGACGTGGTCGAGCCGGGCGACGGAGCCGAGCAGGGCACCGGCGTGGATGTAGTGGGTGAGCAGCCGGCCGGCGGAGGCGAGGACTCCCGGGCTGAGGTCGCAGGAGGCCAGCTGGCGCAACTGGCGGGCCAGCACCGCGATGCCGAGCGGCGGCAGCGGCGGCCGGAACAGGGCGATGCGGTCGGTCTCCAGGAGGGCGCGGACGGTGTGCAGGCGGCGTTCCACACTCGCCGGGACGGCCAGGGAGCACACCACGATCACGTGTCCGTGCTGGTCGACCAGCGACTGGAGTTCGGCCAGTACGTGCTCCAGTGGGCGCCGGTCGACGTCCTGGAGCACGGCCGCGGGCAGGGTGCGTTCGTCCTGTGGCGGCAGTGCCAGGTCGGCACTGGTCACGGCAATGGCAGTTGGCACGCGCGGCTCCCCGTCTCCCATGCCCGTCGGCCCGCCGGTGTTACTCCGGCACACCCGGATGACTTCACTGCGTGACTACCTGAGCACTGTATCCACGCCTCTGTGACCGGAGAACAGCGTTTCTCCAGCCTGTGGAACAACTTGTGTTGCACAAGATGCGTCAAATCAGGGCAGGTTGAGCGTTTTCGATGTCGAGCCACCGCTTTCCGGACGGTGCGCCTCGGCCGCCAACTTGGTCCGTACCTACCTCTTGACACCTTCAATTGGTCTGGACCACCTTGTACGTCAGCGGTGGCCACCGTCCCCCATTCCGCCCCACCCCACCCCCGGAGGCAGCAGTGGACCCCGTACGCAGACGCAGCCGCGGAAGACGTGTCGGCTCCTTGACGGGCGCCGTCACCGCCGCCCTGGCCCTCGCGTTCACGGCCGTCGGCCCGGCCTCGGCCGCCGACGTCAACAACGCCAAGAACGCCGGTTTCGAGTCGGGTCTGAGCAACTGGACCTGCTCGGCGAACAGCGGCACCACCGTCGCCTCTCCGGCGCACGCGGGCTCCGCCGCGCTGAAGGCCACCCCGGCGGGGCAGGACAACGCCCGCTGTTCGCAGAGCGTCGCGGTGAAGCCCAACTCGACGTACACGCTGAGCGCCTGGGTGCAGGGCGGCTACTCCTACCTGGGCGTGACGGGCACGGGCACCACGGACGTGTCGACCTGGACCCCGGACTCGACGGCGTGGAAGCAGCTGAAGACCACCTTCAGCACCGGCTCCTCGACGACCTCCGTGTCCGTGTACACGCACGGCTGGTACGGGCAGGCGGCGTACTACGTCGACGACCTGTCCGTCTTCGGCCCCGACGGCGGTGGCGGCGACGGCGACCCCGACCCCACGGTCCCGACCGCTCCGGCCGGCCTGAGCGTCTCCGGCACGACCCCGAACTCCGCCTCCCTCGCCTGGAACACGGTCTCGGGCGCCACCGGCTACAACGTCTACCGCGACGGCACGAAGGTGACCGCGGTGACCGGCACGTCGGCGACGGTGACCGGCCTCGCGGCCTCGACGTCGTACTCCTTCCAGGTCACGGCGACGAACGCGGCCGGTGAGTCGGTGAAGTCGGCGGCGGTCACGGCCCGCACCACGGCGCCCGACGACGGCGGCGGGGACGGCGGCGACCTGCCCAAGCACGCGGTGACCGGCTACTGGCAGAACTTCAACAACGGGGCGACGGTCCAGAAGATCTCCGACGTGCCGTCCGCGTACGACATCATCGCGGTGGCCTTCGCCGACGCGACCACGACGCCGGGCGCCGTGACCTTCAACCTCGACTCGGCCGGACTCGGCGGCTACACCGTCGACCAGTTCAAGGCGGACGTACGGGCCAAGCAGGCCGCGGGCAAGAAGGTCATCATCTCGGTGGGCGGCGAGAAGGGCACCGTCTCGGTGAACAGCTCCGCCTCCGCGACGAACTTCGCGAACTCCGTGTACTCGGTGATGCAGGAGTACGGCTTCGACGGCGTCGACATCGACCTGGAGAACGGCCTCAACCCGACCTACATGACGCAGGCCCTGCGCGCCCTGTCGGCGAAGGCGGGCCCGGACATGATCCTCACGATGGCCCCGCAGACGATCGACATGCAGTCGACGCAGGGCGGCTACTTCCAGACCGCGCTGAACGTGAAGGACATCCTCACGGTCGTCAACATGCAGTACTACAACAGCGGCACGATGCTGGGCTGCGACGGCAAGGTGTACGCCCAGGGCACCGTCGACTTCCTCACCGCCCTGGCCTGCATCCAGCTCGAGGGCGGCCTCGCCCCGTCCCAGGTCGGCCTCGGCCTGCCGGCCTCGACCCGCGCGGCGGGCGGCGGCTACGTCTCCCCGTCGGTGGTCAACGCCGCCCTGGACTGCCTCACCAAGGCGACCAACTGCGGCTCCTTCAAGCCCTCGAAGACGTACCCCGACCTGCGCGGCGCGATGACCTGGTCCACCAACTGGGACGCGACGGCGGGCAACGGCTGGTCGAGCGCGGTGGGCGCCCACGTGGACGCGATGCCGTAACTCCGGCCGCCCCTACCCGTCCGCCCGACTACGCCGACCCGGCCCCTGCCCGCCTACGTGCGGGCGGGGGCCTGTCGCCGGCGTCAGCCGTCTCCCCACGTCGCGCGCAGGTCGGAACACCGCACCAGTACGGTCGCATCCGTCAGCGCGATCTCGTGCACGCAGCCGTCCGGTGTGGGGGTGATCTCGTCGAGGACCACGGTCTGGGCCTCCGTCCAGTCGATCTCCCGGCGGCTCTCCATCGAGAAATACGCGACCCCGACGTACTCGATACGCAGTCCCTCCTCGTGTTTCCACGCGTTCGGAGCGAACCGGATGCTCATGCTCTCGTTCCTGCCCACCGGGACGTGGACGTTGGACAACTCCAGGTCCTTCACGCACCGAGCGCTCCGGAAGTTGTAGTGGTCCGCATCCGTGGCGAACTTCCGCGCCCCCGGTGGCAGATCCTCACTCAGCCTGGGCAGTTGCTCCAGGTACTCCCCGGGATCCACGTGAAACCCGGGCAGTCGCGGGTCCCAATCGGCCTTTACGTACTTCATCCCTTGCAGCTCACTCCTTCGGCCGCCAGACGCGGACGCTTCCATTTGTCCCCGGTGATGTCCATGGTGCCCTTGTCGCCAAGCCGCCCGGTACCTCTCATGAAATCTACGGCCTTCCCCTTCAGCGCGTTCTCGACACTTCGCGGAACATCTACTTCTGCAGCCGACTTCCGGTGTTTGTTGAACCATCCGTCGCTGCCGAAGATTCCGACTTCACGGCCACGTTTGTCGTACACGTGTATCTCAAAGTCAGTGCCCTTTGTGCCTTCCTGCCACGTGTCCATTCTTCCTCGATATCCCTTCCCCAGCCCCAGCGGGTCCTTGGGGCCTCGGGGGGCGAGGCCGAGATAGTCGATCCATGTGTGGGGATTGTGCACGTAGGCGACTGGGTTGGGAGCCGGCTCAAGACCCAACGGGTCCGGCGCCGTGTACCGACCCGTGAGTGGATCGTAGTAGCGGTGATGGTTGTAGTGCAGCCCTGTCTCGGGGTCGAAGTACTGCCCCGGGAACCTGAGCGGCGTGTAGGCGGTGGCTTCCCTGCGCCATTCGGTCACCCCCCACAAAGTGGCCCGGGCGCGCCACGCCACTTCCCCTTGGTCCGACAGAAGTTCGGTCGGAGTACCAATCAGATCAGTCACAATGGCGAAGAACCGAGCGTCGACCTGTTCTCGGGTCTCCTTGTGCGTGACTGTCTCGTTCTGACTGAGAGGAACTACCCCTGTGTGGTCCCAGGACAAGGTCACGGCGCACGGCCGGTCGTCCGCGACAGTGGTCTGTTCGACCAGCGTCGGCCCGTCCCAGGTGAAGTCCGTCTGCTCCGCCACCAACTCACCGTCCTCGGCCAGGCGCTGCTTGGCGATGCGTCGGCCGAGCGGGTCGTACAGGTAACGCCACGTGGTTCCGTCCGGTGTGATCACGGAGGTGAGGTGGTCCTCTGCGTCGTAGGCGAAGCGCCACGTGTCGGGCTTGCGGGAGAGTCTGACCCGTCGGCGTAGGACCATGCGCCCGGCGTCATCGTGCTCGTACCTCACGCTGCCGGCGGTCCGTACAACCGTTCCGGTATATGCGCGGGTGCCACGAGCCTCCGTCTCGGCATGGTGGTCGGGCCAGGTGGCCTGGGCGACGTTGCCCATGGAGTCGTACGCGTAGGACTCGGACCAGCCCTCAGCGTGGATCGAGGTGACGTGCCCGACCGCGTCGAGGTCGAACCGTCTGAATCCGTGTTCGACGTCGGCGAGGCCCACGAGGTGGCCGTCAGGGCGGTAGTGGTAGCTTCGATCGCTGAGCGTCGCGCCGGACACGCTGACAGACTGGGCACTGAGACGGTTCGCCGGATCCCAGACGTACGAAATGGAGACTCGCTCTCCAACGTGCCGGGCCGTCTCACGACCGACGGTGTCGTGACTGAATGCCACGCTCCCCCCGTCCGTTGTCAGCGATGTGCGATTGCCTGCCGGGTCGTACGCGAAGGCGGACGTCGCTCCGGAGGGGGTCACTCGACGAGTCTCACGTCCCAGTACGTCATAGTCACGGCGCAGGGTGCGCCCGTTCGTGGTCTCGGCCACGATGCGTCCGTTTTCGTCCCAGTCGAGGGAAAGAGTCGCGTCGGGGCCGACAGCTTGCAACAGTCGGCCCTCCGCGTCATATGTGTATGTCGTGTTCGAACCAGCGGCGCTTTTCCAGTCGATGCGCCCCAGAGGATCACGGCCGAAGCGAATCGTCTGTCCCAGCGGTGTGGTTCGGGCAATGAGCCGACCGGCGGCGTCGTGCTGGTAGGAGTGGGTCCGGCCGTCGAAGTCCGTCTCTGACGTCAGCAGGCCGGTCGAGTCGTAGGAGTAGGACCAGTCGAGACCTTGGGGATTAGCGACCCGAGTAAGACGCAGTTCGGTGTCGTACTGAAAGTCGTAGCGACTCCCGTCCGGCAGGACACGCGCGGCGAGAAGGTCGAACGTGGTGTATTCATAACGCGTCCTACCACCTTGCGGGTCCACGTGCTCAAGGCAGTTTCCTTCGCCGTCATAGAACCACGTCTCACTATCGCCACTGGGATTGGTACGGCGAACCAGTCGCCCCTCCACCGTCCACTCCAGGCGGGTCGAGTGGCCCAGGGAATCGGTGATGACGACCGGTCGCCCAAGTGAGTCACGTTCGTAGCGGACAGCCGACCCCATGGGATCGGTGACCTCCTCGGGCAGCCCGCTGCGGTCGCAGCGAACGCGCGTCACTTGTCCGAGAGCGTCAACGACCTTTGTCAGTTGCCCACACGACCCGTACTCGTACCGGGTGACACTCCCGCCCGGGTCGGTGATCGCAGTACGGTTCCCTTTTTCGTCGTATTCCTGATGCCAGACAGCGCCGTCCGGGTACCGGACAGTGACAGGCAACGTGTGCTCGTTGTATTCCGCGGCCGCCGTACTGCCGTCCGCCCGAGTCACTGCGGTCAGATTTCCAGCCACGTCGTATGCGTACCGCGTTGACAGCCCGACTTCATCAGTGACGGTGACCAGCCGCAGACTCTCGTCCCATTCCTGAGTCATGGCGGCTCCCCGCGGGTTGGTCTCGCGGATCAGGCGGAGCGCCGTGTTATGGGTGTAGGCGCGGGTGTGGCCCAAGGAATCGGTCACACATGTGGTTCTCGTCTCGTCGTCGTAGGAAAGAGTCGAGGCCAGCGCGGAACCGGAACCGCCAGTGGCCCTCACTCGTCCTTGACCGTCATAGGCGTACCAATAATTGACGTTGTTACGGTCCGTCCACGAGGTGATGCGCCCCTCGGAGTCATAGGTGTAACGCATAGACGTGCCTGATGAATTGATTTCGCCCACCAACCGACCAGAATCGTCGTACTCATATCCGAGCAGGCTGGTGGGTGCGGCATGCGGGTCTGCGCAGTCGAGTAGACGCAAGCCCGTGATGCGCGACAGAGACGGGTGGTGGTCCAAAGCGATGTGGTATCCGCCGGAGTGAATCATCTCCGTCGGGATGTCGCCCTCGGCGTAGACGACGGTGATGCGATTGCCGTTGCGGTCCTGGACGTGCTGGAGGGGCAGGTCCACCGCCGTGCCGACCGCCGCGACGACCGGGCTGTGAAACACCTGCGTCAGGCCGCTGTCCGGGTCGGTGACACGGAGAGCGCCGTCGACATCATCGTCCCAGGCGAGGGTCAGGCGGGAACCTGCGGTTTCCGGGCATACCGCCTCGCCCGTCTCCGGATCGGGAAATGGAAAGCAGATGCGGGCGCCGTCCGCCCCTGCGTAAACGATGCATTCGTCGTCGACCTGCACGCGCTGGTCCAGCGTGGAGGCCCAAGACGGGCCGAACCAGCCGCCCCAACGGTAGGAAGAGAGGTGGGTCCGCTCCAGCACCAGGGGCAGCACTCCCGGCAACGACACGTCGGTGCGGGTCAGCACCATGTCGCCAGTAGCGACGTCGATCGGATCCCGCACGAACTTCTTGATCTCGTTGCGGATCGAGGCGGGCAGCTTGTCGAAGCCCGGATTGAGTCTCAGCCGCTCGAACGTCGCGCAGTTCAGCTTCAGGCCCTTGCCGAGCTTGGCCAGGTCGGCGGGTTTGAGGGCCTTCAGGCCCTTGCCGAGGGCCTTGCCCAGGGCGCCGAAGCCGACGCCCAGCAAGGCGCCCTCGGTGAGGATGCCGGCGAGTTTCTCCGGGTCCTTGAAGGCTTCCGGGTCGCGCAGGAGCGTGTCGAAGGCGGAGAACTTCATGCCCTCCTTCGCCATCTTCCCGGCCGCCGCGACCCCGCGGATCTCCTTCAGCGTCTTCAGCGCCCGCTCGACCGCCCGGATGACCTCCATCACCCCGCGGATCGCGGACGCCAGGACGGTGCCCTCCTGCTCGATCCGGGCGACCAGCGCGACCACCTTCGCCGCCCGCGAGCCGGCCATCAGCGTCGAGACGACCGCCGACGTGCCGCCGGTCAGCACGGACAGGGCGAGCCCCGCCAGTTCCAGTTCGGCGATCTCCGCCAGGATGACGCCGATCTCCGAAAGCAGCTCGTGCGCCTTGTCCGCGAAGTCGTCCAGCGCCTTCGCGCCCTCGCGGAGGGAGTCGGCCATCTCCGTGGCCTGCTTGCGAGCCGACTTGGCCCGCTTGTGGAGGGCCTTGGCGGCCTTGCCCTCCCACTCCACGTCCGCCAGTGACTTGCGCGCCGCCTCGGCCGCGTCGTCCAGGCCCTCGGCCAGCGCGCGCCACTTCTTGGCGAGTTCCCGGATGCCGTCCGGGTCCACCGCCGGGTCGGTGATGCCCAGGAACTCCAAGCCGTCGGCGACCGTGTCGCCGAACATGTGGTTGAACTTGTTGATGTAGTGCAGCGGGTTGAGGTCGACCACGCCCCGCTCAGCCCTTCTTCGCCCGCGCCGCAGCCGTCAGCAGCACCTCGAGCAGGTCGAAGGCGTCGGAGACGTCGCCCATGAACTTCGCCTCCGTCTCCCACTCCTCGTCCAGCTGCTTCGTCAGCTTCACGAGCGTGGTCATGCCCTCCTCGATGTCGTCCTTCGCGCCGAGGAGCGACCCCAGGGCGCCGAGGGCGGACAGGTCCTGCGATGCGGACTCGAACTCCTGCAACGGCTTGGCCGTGTGGTGTCCCACCGCCCGCAGCCCCGACGCCGCCTTGTGCAGCGACGCTGCCTCTTTCGCCAGGTCCGCCATGCCGGCCCTCCCCCGTGACTCACCCTGTGCACCTGCCAACGCGACGACGGTAGTGAGGGCGGTTCTACGGCAGGTATGGGCGGAGCCAAGGGACGGCAAAGTCCGACTGTGACCTACGTCCTCAAGGCGCCCCGTACGCCGCCGCGCTCGCCCTCGGCAGAGTCGTTCTGCAGGGAGGGAGCGAGCTGCTTCCGGCTCGGCACCGACACCACCGGCAACGAGGCCGACCACCTGCTGTGAATCCCGCTGTGAAGTCCGTGTGAAACATTTCCCGGGGTCCACCGCATCAATGAGGTGAAGGCGGTACACGGCGGCGGGGAGAGCGCGTAGATGAGGCAGGGGCGGGCGGACGAGTACGCCGAGTTCGCGGTGGCGCGGGCCGGGCACCTGTACCGGTCCGCGTGTCTGCTCACCGCCGGGGACACGCATCTGGCCGAGGATCTCGTGCAGGAGACCTTCGGGCGGCTCTACGTGCGGTGGGGGCGGGTGTCGCGGGCGGAGAACCCGGCCGCCTACGCGCAGACCGTGCTCACCCGCGCCTTCCTCGCCCATCAGCGGCGGCGCAGCAGCGGGGAGCGGGCGACCGACGTGTTCCCCGATCTGCCCGGCGCCGGTGACGGGGACGCGTCCCTGCGGCTGACCCTGCTGGACGCGCTCGCGCGGCTGCCCGCCAAGGACCGGGCCGTGGTCGTCCTGCGGTACTGGGACGACCGCTCGGTCGAGCAGACCGCCGACGTGCTCGGCGTCAGTTCGGCGGCGGTGCGGACGCGGTGTTCGCGGGCGCTCGGCCGACTGCGGGGGCTGCTGGGCGAGGACCTCTCGGAGTACGCCAGACCCTAGGGGGTGTCGTTTGGATCTTGCCGGGGTCGCGGGCCCTGGCACGCACATCTGCGGCGTTGTCGTCGGTTGCCAACGCTCCGCGTTGTCGCCCTCCTCCGCCTTGCAGCTGCACGCACCAGACCCCGCTCGGGTCGGCCACAGGGCACCGTCGGCCGCGGCCGGCCTGATCCAAACGACACCCCCTAGGCGGCCCCTGCCCGGACCGTCTCTCGTTCGCCGCTCGGAGCGGCTCATTTCGACTCACGTGTGGAAAGGGTGGTTCACCATGCTCGAAAACGATCGTCAGGACCCCTTCGAGGACCGGCTGGGCGCCGCCCTGCGCGACGCCGGTGACGGCTTCGAGGCCGATCGGGCGTCCCTCGTCACCGCCGGGCGGGTCCGGGGGCGGCGGGCCCTGCTACGGCGCAGGGCGGCCGTGGTGAGCGGGGTGGCCGGGGTCGCGCTGGCCGGGGTGGGCGGGGTGCTGGTCCTCCCGGCGGACGACCCGGCCGGCCCCGACCGGTCCCGGACGGCCTCCGCCGCCTCCGCCGGCACCGCGACCGCTGCCGCGGCCGCCTTCTCCGGCGACGACCTGCTGCGCGAGCTCAAGGGCCTGCTTCCCGGGGGAACGTACGGCGAGGAGTCGGCCCGGGGCTCGGACCACCAACTGGGCCCGGCCGTGCGGCTCGTGTACGACGACGGGGACGGGGCCGCCGCCGTCGGCATGGGCTTCGCGCGGGTGGAGCCGGGCAGCGCCCGGGTGCGGGAGCTGATGGCGTGTCCCGACCACAACATGACGCCGTACGACGACTGCTCCTCCGACCGGCTCGCCGACGGTTCGCTGCTCAGGCTGTACCAGGGCTACGAGTATCCGGATATGCGCGTGGACACCAAGCTCTGGACCGCCGACCTCGTCACCGCCGAGGGACAGCACGTCAGCGTCTCCGAGTGGAACTCCCCCGCGGAGAAGGGCGCCCCGGTCAGCCGGGACGAGCCTCCCCTGTCGACGGAGCGGCTGCGGAAGCTCGTCACCGCCGGGGTGTGGCGCGAGGTGGTCGACGCCATTCCCAAGAGCCCCAAGCCGTCGCGGTCGGCCGCGCCCCGCACCGAGCAGCCCGCGGCCTCGGGGAAGTCGGTCGGCGACACGCTCGCCGCGCTGCTCCCCGAGAAGCTGGACGTCGTCGCGCACGGCGGGCAGGAGTCGGAGTACGCGTACGTCGTCGTGGACGACGGGCGGGGCCGCAGCCTCGTCCAGATCAACGTGCAGTACGGGATGGCCGACGTCGCCGGGCAGCTGTACGCCGACGGCGAGACCCTGCCCGACGGCACGCGCGTCGCGACCCGGCAGGGTCCCGGCGAGAAGGCCGGTTCCGGCGTGGTGATGTGGACCGTTGACACGCTGCGCCCCGGGCCGGCGGGCTTCCGCGTGGTCATCAGCGCCTTCAACACCGACGACCAGAACGAGGACGCCACCCGGGACGCGCCCGCTGTGAGCATGGAGCGGCTGCGGGAGATCGCGCTCAGCGAGGAGTGGGACCGGTTGCGTTGACCGCGCCCGATGCCGCGTCGGCCGGCCGGCCCTTGGGGACCTCCGACCGACCTGCCACGTGAACAGACAGTCGGGTGGGCCCAGGCGGCGAGGTGTACGACTGCTGGCCGTGCCTTGCCGCCGACGCCTGACCGGTTCCGGACAGGTCCTCAACAGTCCGGAAGAGCAGCATCTCGACCGGTCACATCGGCTCCCACTCGGACTCGGATTCAGCCGGATCCTGGTTGGTGTCCTCGCTCCGGTAGTCCTTCGGAAGGTTGAGCACGAGGTCACCGGAAGGGCCACGGTAGAACCTGGCACCGGGGGCCTCGGCCATGATTTTGTCTTCCACGTACTTGCGGGCCGCTGGGACTTCAGCGAGCCACTTCGGCATGATCCAGTTACGGAAGAGCATGCCGTGACCACCCGAGGCGACCACTCGGTAGCCGTACTTCTTGCCGATGAACTGGTTCGCGGCCTCGAAGGCCCACTGGCAGGCCGCGCAGGCCAGCTTGACGCCGCCGATGTCGACGGTCTTCCTCCCCTGCTCTTCTGTACGCTGATTGGCCTTCCAGTGGGCGATGTGCTGACCGAGCAGCGTCAACTCGGCGTGCTGCGATCCCGGCTGGCCACCGTTGGTGTCCCCGACGCGGGAGCCGCTCCAGTCGGGGTTGCCCATGGCGTTGACGACTGCGCCCAGTTGTGGCCTGTTGTAATTGCCTTCGAAGTAGTCGCCGGCTTGTGCCGCCCGGACCTTGAAGAGGTCCTTGTCCATGCGCCGGTCTCCGTACGGCGGCACGGATTCGTCTCGTACACCGGCCAGTTCGTGGTTGATGCCGTCCCGCTGATCTTCTGTGACGTGGTTCCTGCCGGTGTTGCCGGCGATGCCCAGCCGGCCGTTCGGCATGACGGAGGTCGCCAGGTGCGGTGTTCCCCCTTGCGGGATCTGATCCATCCCGAGTCGCCCCAACCGGTCGAGCATCCGCAGTTCGGGCGAGCGGGAGTTCGAGACCCGCCCCGGGCCCTTCTTCCTGCGGTACATCCGGGCCTTGTAGACGGGAACCTCCGCGGCGCTGGAGTAGTGCTTGGCGGCGAATTCGGCCTCGAGCCGTGCCTTAAGCAGTTGACGTTCTCCACCATGGGCGGGGCGCATCCTCTGCGAGTCGGGCGCGCCGCTCTGCCACTCGCCGGTGGTCGCGTTGAACCACTCCGTCGGCTTCGCCTCCTCCTTCGCCTCTCCGGTCACGGGCGCAGGCGCTCGCTGGACAGTTGTGGCGCCTGAAGCGGCGGTGCGGGTCCCGGGCGCGACGGCCTCGGCACCGGTTCGGGCCTGACCGCGTCCAGCGCCGCGCTGGTTCCTTGATTCCTCAACCACTCGGGTCGCCGCGACGTTCCCGACCGCGCGCTGGAGGGTCAGGGCAGCCGTAGCGGACAGCTGTCCAGACTTCAGCTCCGGACGCGCCGACGCCGGTCTGCCGACGGCCGGTGCACCCTTGGGGGTTTCCTTGCCGAGTGCTTCGGGCAGGTCTCGCGCGCGCAATGGGAATCCTCTCGGGGCCCGGGACGGATCTCCCTTGATATCGTGCCGGGGGCCTTCGAACCAGAGCGGTTTGGGCAGGATCCGGTGCCCGAGGTGGCCAGATCTGGTCCTGATCTTCCGGCCCGGTCGGCTGCCCGGGCAGCCACCGTTCCCTCTCCCGTTCCGAAGGAATGTCCCGGGCCTGCGCCTGTCCGGCCAGTGGAGGGGCGCCCTCACCGGCACCGACAGCAGCAGTCGGCACGTCTACGCTGACCGCCGAGTCAGTCGACGGTGCCCCTTTCGACCTGGTTGCGGACTAGAAGAACTCCGACCACGGCTGGTCCCAGATCTGCTTCACGCACAGGACCAGGAACAGCAGCCCGGCCACGGCGAGCATGCCGTTGCTGAGGCTGCCGTTGCGCCATTCGCGGGGTGTGCGCGAGGAGTTGAGGAGCCACATCAGGGTGAGGGCGAGGAAGGGCATGAAGGCGGCGCCCAGGACGCCGTAGATGATGATCAGGCGGAAGGGCTCGTCCTGGAACAGCAGGATCATCGGCGGGAAGGTCAGCCAGAGCAGGTAGGCGCGGAAGGCCCAGGAGCGTTCGCGGCGGCCCGAGGCCAACTCGTCGCCCCGCGCCTCGCGTTCGCCGCGGCGGCGGGCCAGGAAGTCGGCGAACATCAGACTCACGCCGTGCCAGACGCCGATCAGCGAGGTGAAGCTGGTGGCGAAGAAGCCGATCAGGAAGAGCTTGCCGGTCGCCGTGCCGTACTCCTGCTCCAGGACGTCGCCGAGCTGGATCAGGCCCTTGTCGCCGCTCGCGATCGCGATGTTGGCCGAGTGCAGCAGCTCGGCGCCGACGAGGAGCATCGCGACGACGAAGATGCCGGTGGTGGCGTAGGCGACCCGGTTGTCCAGCCGCATGACCTTCATCCAGCCGGTGTTGGTCCAGCCCTTGGCGTTGACCCAGTAGCCGTAGGCGGCCAGCGTGATGGTGCCGCCCACGCCGCCGATCAGGCCCAGGGTGTTGAGGACCGAGTCCTTCTCGTCCGGGAGGACCGGGAGGAGGCCGGCGAAGGCGTCGCCCAGGTTGGGCGTGACGCGGATCGCCAGGTACAGCGTGACGACGAACATGACGCCCACCAGGACGGTCATGACCTTCTCGAAGACGTTGTACTTGTTGAACCAGACGAAGACCAGGCCCACCAGGCCGCAGGCGATGCCCCACCATTCGAGGTCCATGACGTCCGGGAAGAGGGCCTGGAGGGGGAGGGCGCTGGACGACATCGCCGCGGCGCCGTAGACGAAGCCCCAGATCACCGCGTAGATCGCGAAGAACCACGTGGTCCAGGAGCCGATGCTCGCCCAGCCGTCGAAGAGGGTGCGGCCGGTGGCCAGGTGCCAGCGGCCGCACGCCTCGGCGAGGGAGATCTTCACGAGGCAGCCGATGACCGCCGCCCAGAGCAGGGTGTAGCCGAAGTTGCTGCCCGCGATGAGGGTGGCCACGAGGTCGCCGGCGCCCACACCGGTCGCGGCGACGACGATCCCCGGGCCGATGTAGCGCCAACTGGACTTACGGGGGGCCTGGTCGGCCCCGGCCGATACGCCTGCGTCTGAGGTGTTGCCCGTGGTGTCCGCCATGGAGGTCAAGAAAGCCCATGGCCGCCGGTGCGACAAGAGGGCGTGCACGGATCTTCACCCGAAACGCTTACTCCGCGCGGGCCTTGGTCTCCTCGGCGCCCTCGGCGTCCTCGGCGTCCTTCTCTGCCCCGTCCGCCGTGTCCGCCGTCTCTTCGGCCTCCACCTCGGCCTCCACCTCGGTTTCGGACTCCGCCTCGCCGTCCTCGAAGTACGCGTCCAGGACCTCGTCCAGGGCCGATTCCCACTCGGCGAAACGGCTTCGGGAGGCGGCCTCGATCTCGATCGGGTACCAGCGGCGGTCCGGCGTGTGCACCGTGACCGTGAACCGCTTGCCGAAGCGGCCGGTCTCCGTCTCGACCGCCCCGACCTCGTCCCAGCGGAACTCACAGCCCTGGTCGTCGAGGGAGAGCCGTACGCCCTTGTGGTCGGCGACGATCCTGGCGCGGCGGTCGGAGGCCTCGAAGACGGGGCCGTCCACGGGGGCCTCGTCCTCCGCTTCCCGGGCGTCCTCGGCGTCCGCGGCGGGCGGTTCACCGGCGACCGAGGGCTCCGCGGTCTCCGCGGACTCCGCGTCGGCGTCCGTCTCCGCCTCGTCGCGTCTCACGTCCTCGGGCTCACCGGACACGGGTGCGGTGAGCCCGGGGATGAATGCCGGGTCGAATCCGGCGCCTTCCAGGGGCTGGCTCGTCGATCCTCTGCGCTGCTCCACGCGGGCAGTATGGTCGACGATCCTGTGTCGGACACAGCCAGCCCCGACTTCGTTATCAGACGCCTACACGAGCCGCCCGTACGAGCCGTACAAGCTACGAGCTACGAGCCGTACGAGTTACGAGTCGCGCGAGCCCCCGCCTACACGAACAGGCTCACCACCGCGGCCACCACGAACCCGGCGACCGACAGGACGCTCTCCAGCACGGTCCACGTCTTGAGCGTGTCCCGCTCGCTGATGCCGAAGTACTTGGCGACCATCCAGAAGCCGCCGTCGTTGACGTGCGAGGCGAAGATGGAGCCCGCCGAGATGGCCATGATGACCAGCGCGACGAACGCCTGCGAGTGGTCGCCCTCGGCCAGCAGCGGCGCCACGATGCCCGCCGTCGTCACGATGGCCACCGTCGCCGAGCCCTGCGCGACCCGCAGCACCACGGAGATCAGGTAGGCGAGGACGATCACCGGCAGGCCGACGTCGTTGAAGGTGTCGGAGAGTGCCTGGGCGACGCCGCTGGCCTTGAGGACGGCGCCGAAGACACCGCCCGCACCGACCACCAGCAGGATGTTGCCGACCGGCTTCAGCGAGGCCGTCGAGACGGTCTCCAGGGACTTGCGGGACCAGCCGCGCCGGATGCCGAGCAGGTAGTAGGCGAGGAGCAGGGCGATGGTCAGGGCGACGAACGGGTTGCCGAAGAACTCGATCACCGAGCGGAGGGTGGACGGGTCCAGGGCGATGGAGGAGAAGGTCGCGGCGAGGATCAGGACCAGCGGGGTGCCGATGATGCCGAGGACCGTGCCGAGCGCGACCGGGGTCTCGGTGGGCGCGACGCCCGCCGTGCGCTGCTCCTCGATGACGGCCTGCTTGGCCTCCTCGGACGCCTCGACCATGTCCTGCGGCACGGGCACGAAGATGCGGCGGCCGATCCAGGCGGAGAACACCCAGGCGGCGAGGACGGCGGGGATGCCGCAGACGATGCCCATGAGGATGATCCAGCCGAGCTTCACGTTCAGCAGTCCGGCGGCGGCCACCGGGCCGGGGTGCGGCGGCAGGAAGGCGTGGGTCATGGACAGGCCGGCCAGCAGCGGCAGGCAGTAGAGCAGGATCGACTTGCCGGAGCGCTTGGCGGCGGCGTAGACGATGGGCGCGAGGACGAAGATGCCCACGTCGAAGAAGACCGGGATGCCGAAGATCAGGCCGGTGAGGCCCATGGCGAGCGGGGCCCGCTTCTCCCCGAAGAGGCCGAGCAGGCGGGAGGCCAGCACCTGTGCGCCGCCGCTGACTTCGAGGATCGCGCCGAGCATGGTGCCCAGGCCGATGATGATGGCGACGTGGCCGAGGATGCCGCCCATGCCGGACTCGATGGTCGAGACGGCGTCCGACTTCTGGACGGTGCCGAAGAGTTCGGTGACCGACAGGCCGGCGAGCAGGCCGACGGCTATGGAGACGGCGAGCAGCGCCACGAAGGGCTGCAAGCGCACCTTGATGATGAGGAAGAGCAGCAGCGCGATGCCGATGGCGGCGACGGTCAGCAGACCGGCGGTGCCGTCGATCAGGGTGAGCAGACCGCCGGTGTGGGGTGGGGCCTCGGAGGCGGCGGCAAGAGGGAGGGACGAGTAGGACATACGGGGGTCCTCTGGATAAGTACATGGAGCTTTCGGGCAGGGAGGAGCGCGGCACGGCGCCCCGAGGGGTGGGGCGCCGTGCCGTTCACAGCAGTCGGGCGGAGCGGAGGGGAAGGTCAGCCGAGGACGGCGAGCGCGTCGATCTCGATGAGGAGGCCCGCGGGCAGACCGACGTAGACGGTCGTGCGCGCGGCGGGCGGCTGGGTGAGGCCCTGCTCCGCGAAGTAGGCGTTGTAGATCTCGTTCATCTCGGCGAAGTGGTCCACGTCCGTGAGGTAGACGCGGATCATCATCACGTCGTCCCAGGAGGCGCCGCCCTCCTCCAGGATCGCCTTGACGTTGGCGAGGGTCTGGAGGGTCTGCTCGCGCAGGGTCGGGCCGGCCGGGGTGGGGGCCTTGCCCTCCTCGTGGGGGAGGAAACCGACCTGGCCGGCGACCTGGAGGATGTTGCCCTTCTTCACGCCGTGGCTGAACTTCGCCGGGGGGACGGTGTGGGTCGCGGGGACGAGAGCGATCTTGTCGGTCATGCGGTGACTTCCTTGACTGGGGTCCTGCCGGAGTACTCGCCGCTGATGGCGTCCGCAGTACGGCGCACCAGCGGGAGCAGGGTGAGGAGTTCGTCTGCGGTGACGACCACGTTCGGCGCGGAGACCGACATGGCGGCCACCACCCGGCCGTCGGCGCCCCGGATGGGCGCGGCGACGCAGTTGATGGACTCCTCGTGGCCACCGAGGTCGGTGGCCCAGCCCTGTTCGCGCACCTTGGCGAGTTCCTTGAGGAACCCGTCGGCGTTGGGTGTCGAACGGGCCGTGTACATGGGGTAGTCGAGCTGCTCGGCCACGGCCCGGCGCTCGTCCTCGGGGAGGTCGGCCAGCAGCAGCTTGGCGACGGCCGCGACGGTGATGGCGACGGGCTTGCCGATCCGGGAGTACATGCGGACCGGGTAGCGGCTCTCGACCTTGTCGATGTAGAGCACCTCGTCCTCCTCGTGGACGGCGAGGTGGACGGTGTGTCCGACCTGCTCGTTGAGGCGTACGAGGTGGGGGTGGGCGATCTCGCGGACGTCGAGGTTCTCCATCGCCTCCTGGGCGAGGGAGATGAGCCGGGCGCCGAGGCGGTAGCGCTGGTCGGACTGCCGGTAGACGAAGCCGTGTTCGTGGAGGGTGCGCAGCAGCCGCAGGGCCGTGGACTTGTGCACGCCCAGGCGCTCGGCGACCCGGCCCAGGTCGGCGGGGCCCTCGGCGAGCAGCGGCAGGATGCTGAGCGCGCGGTCGACGGTCTGACTCATGGCGTACGTACCTCCTCCTCGGCCCCTTCCGCGGCGTGTGTCCAGCCGGGGCCGAGTCGCAGTCTCCCCCACGCGGCGTCGTCGAGGGCGACGAGGCGGTCGGCGTGACCGCGGGCGGGGGGTGCGGCGAGGTCGGCGGGGACGGTGAGGGCGGCGGCGGCCCAGAGGTGGCCGTGGCGCAGGCGCTCGCGTACGGGCTTTCCGCGCAGGGTGGCGGAGAGGAACCCGGCGGCGAAGGCGTCGCCCGCGCCGACGGCGGCGACGACGTCGACGTGCAGGGCGGGCACGGAGGTGGCGTCGGTGCCGTGGAAGGCGGTGGCGCCGCTCGCGCCCTGTTTGACGACGAGCAGCTCCGGCTCGGGCAGCGCGGCGCGGACGGCCTCGGGTCCGCCGAGACCCCAGGCGTCCCGTGCCTCGTCGTCGCCGACGAAGACGAGGTCGGCGCCGCGGGCCAGTTCCAGGAGCACCTCGGGGCCGTGTCCGTGCCGGGCGTCGCGCCACAGGCCCGGGCGGTGGTTGACGTCGAAGGAGACCAGGGGCCGGCCGGGTCGGCGGGCGGTCAGCTCGCGCACCAGGCCGAGGCAGTCGGCGGAGAGCGCGGGGGTGATGCCGGACAGGTGCAGGACGCGGCCGGAGCGGATCGCGTCGAGGTCCATGGTGTCCACGGACATCGCGGAGGCGGCCGAGCCCGCCCGGTAGTAGGCCACCTCGTGCGCGTCGGTGGCGCGGTCACCCGCGGTGCGGAAGTAGACGCCGGTGGGGCGGGCGGGGTCGCGGCGCACGGCGGAGACGTCGACGCCGTAGGCGCCGATCGCCTCGACGAGGTGGTCGCCGAAGCCGTCGGCGCCGGCCCGGCCGATCCAGCGGGCGGAGTGTCCGGCGGCGGCGAGCACGCAGGCCACGTTGGACTCGGCGCCGCCTATGGCGCGGTCGAAGGAGGGGACGTCGGCGAGGCGCCCGGGCCGGGAGGGCAGGAAGGTGACCATGGACTCGCCGAGCGCGACGACGTCCACGACGTCGGGGGCGGTGCTGGTTCGTCCGATGGCGGTCACGATGGTGGGGGCTCCTCGTCGCGTCTCGCGGGCGGCTGCTCCGTTGACCCCGCGTTCGCCGAGATGTTAGACAGCAGTAAGCGATATACGCAACGATCGTTGCAGGATTTGCAACGGATCAGATCAGGGAGGCTCCATGGCCCTCGACAACGGCCCCGCAGGCGGCCGCGAAGCCCTCGCCGAGCTGGCCGGGGAGCGTGTCGACCACCGCTTCAAGGGCCTCCCGCCGGACGCCTACGGCCTGACCGTCGCCGAGCTGGCCGGACAGCGCCGCAACCTCTTCACCGGCGGTTTCACCACCCCCGTCCTCGCGCTGTCCGCCGAGCGCCTGGAGCACAACCTGAAGCTCATGGAGACGTACTCCGCCCGGCACGGCCTCGCCTTCGCGCCGCACGGCAAGACCTCCATGGCGCCGCAGCTCTTCCACCGCCAGATCGAGCACGGCGCCTGGGGCATCACCCTGGCCGTGCCGCACCAGGTACGGGTGGCGCGGGCGTTCGGCATCCAGCGGGTCTTCCTGGCCAACGAGCTGGTCGACGCCGCCGCCCTGCGCTGGATCTCCGCCGAGCTGGACGCCGACCCGGACTTCGGCTTCCTCTGCTACGTCGACTCCGTGCGCGGCGTCGAGCTGATGGACGCGGCCCTGACGGACGCGGGCGCCGCCCGCCCGGTGGACGTCGTGGTCGAGCTGGGCGCCGGTGCGGGCGCTCGGACCGGTGTGCGCACCGAGGCCGAGTGCGCCGCGGTCGCCGACGCGGTGGCCGGCGCGCGGACGCTGCGGCTGGCCGGTGTCGCCGGGTACGAGGGCGAGGTGCCGGACGCCGACCCGGAGCGGGTGCACGCGTGGCTGCGGCGGCTGGTCGCGCTCGCCGTCGAATTCGACAAGGCCGGGCGGTTCGACGGCCTGGAGGAGATCCTGCTGAGCGCGGGCGGCAGCGCCTGGTTCGACGCGGTGGCCGACGTGTTCGCCGAGGTCCCCGACCTGTCCCGGCCGGTGCTGAAGCTGCTGCGCTCGGGCGCGTACGTCTCCCACGACGACGGCCACTACCGCGAGCTGACCCCCTTCAACCGGGTCCCCGAGGAGGGCGCCCTGGAGCCCGCGTTCCGGCTGTGGAGCCAGGTCGTCTCCCGCCCCTCCCCCGAGCAGGCGTTCACCAACGCGGGCAAGCGGGACGCGGCGTACGACCTGCACCTGCCCTTCGCCCAGGTGGTGCGCCCCGCGGACGGCGGTCCGGAGCGTCCGGCGACCGGCGTCGAGGTGACCGGTCTGTCCGACCAGCACGCCTGGCTGCGCACGGGCGGGGAGGCGGACCTGGCGGTGGGCGACTGGGTCGGGGCGGGCCTGTCCCACCCGTGCACCTCCTTCGACAAGTGGCAGCTGATCCCGCTCGCGCAGGCGGACGGGACGGTCGTCGACTACATCCGCACGTTCTTCTAGAGGACCCGGGATCCAGGAGGAGTCAGGCATGGAAGAGCTGGTCATCAGGGACGCCGACGTCGTGGACGGCTCCGGCGGCGACTCCTACCGAGCCGACGTCGTGGTCGACGGCGGCCGGATCGTCTCGATCGTCAAGGAGGCGGCGGCCGCCGGCTGCCAGCGCCCCAAGGCGCGCCGGGAGCTGGACGCCGAGGGCCTGGTCCTGTCCCCCGGCTTCATCGACATGCACGCCCACAGCGACCTGGCGCTGCTGCGGGACCCCGACCACAGCGCCAAGGCCGCCCAGGGCGTCACCCTGGAGGTCATCGGCCAGGACGGACTGTCGTACGCGCCGGTCGACGACCGCACCCTCGGCGAGGTGCGCCGGGCGATCGCCGGGTGGAACGGCCACGGGGACGACGTCGACTTCGACTGGCGGTCGGTCGGCGAGTACCTGGACCGGCTCGACCGGGGCATCGCGGTCAACGCCGCGTACCTGATCCCGCAGGGCACGGTGCGCGCCCTCGCCGTCGGCTGGGACGACCGGGAGGCGACGGAGGCGGAGCTGGAGCACATGCGGCGCCTGGTCGCCGAGGGCCTGGAGCAGGGCGCGGTCGGCCTGTCGTCGGGGCTGACCTACACGCCCGGGATGTACGCCAAGGACGCCGAGCTGACCGAGCTGTGCCGGGTGGTGGCGTCGTACGGCGGCTACTACTGCCCGCACCACCGCTCGTACGGGGCGGGGGCCCTGAAGGCGTACGAGGAGATGGTGGAGCTGACCCGGGAGGCGGGCTGCCCGCTGCACCTGGCGCACGCCACCATGAACTTCGGCGTGAACAAGGGCAAGGCGCCCGAGCTGCTGACCCTGCTCGACGAGGCACTCGCGGGCGGCGCCGACATCACCCTCGACACCTACCCGTACACCCCTGGCTGCACCACCCTCGTGGCGCTGCTGCCGAGCTGGGCGAGCGAGGGCGGTCCGGAGCAGATCCTGAAGCGGCTGGCGGACGACGACACCGCCGAACGCATCCGGCACCACATGGAGGAGATCGGCTCCGACGGCTCCCACGGCGTGCCCATGGAGTGGGAGACGATCGAGATCTCCGGCACGGGCGACCCGGCGCTCGCCGAGTACGTCGGCCGCACGGTGCTGGAGTCGGCGCGGCTGCGCGGCGAGAGCCCGTGGACGGTCGCCCGGAACCTGCTGCTGGCCGACCGGCTGGCGCCGACCATCCTCCAGCACGTCGGCCACGAGGAGAACGTGCGCGCGATCATGCGGCACCGGGTCCACACCGGCGGCTCGGACGGCATCCTCCAGGGCGCCAAGCCGCACCCGCGCGCCTACGGCACCTTCCCGCACTACCTGGGCCACTACGTGCGCGAGCTGGGCGTGCTCCCGCTGGAGGAGTGCGTCGCCCACCTCACCTCGCGCCCGGCGGCCCGGCTGCGGCTGCCGGACCGGGGGCTGGTCCGCGAGGGGTACCGCGCCGACCTGGTGCTCTTCGACCCGGCGACGGTGGCCGCCGGCAGCTCGTTCGAGGAGCCGCGGGTGCTGCCCACGGGCATCCCGTACGTGCTGGTCGACGGGCGTTTCGTGATGGAGGACGGGCGGCGCACCGACGTGCTGGCCGGACGGTCGGTGCGCCGGGTTCCGCGCTGAGCCCGGGCCGGTCCGCCGGGGCCGGCGCGGGCAGCCCCTACGGCTTGGGCAGGACGCAGCCGCTGCGCGAGAGGTCGAGCTTGTTGTCCAGGCCGAAGCAGGCGGGGATCTGGTAGGTCTGCTGGCCGTAGTTGATGCCCTCGCGGACCGTCACGGTGCCGTCCTCGGCGACCTCGCAGGGGTTGTTGTCGGTGCAGCGCCCGCCGTCCTCGTTGCCCGTGTTGTTGACGGCGACGACCTCGCCGGTGGCGTTGTCGACGACGGGCGATCCGGAGGTGCCGCCGATGGTCTGGCAGGCGGAGGTGTAGCGGACCGAGTCCTTCCAGGTCCACTCCCCCTCCTTCAGGCGGTAGGCGAACCCGTCGACATTGCAGGCGTAGGTGCGCTTCCAGTAGCCGGAGACGACGGTGATCGCGGTACCGGCCGTGGGTCGGGTGTCGTTCAGGGTGAGCGGGCTGATCCCGTAGGAGCCGCGGATCTGGGCGTACGTGCTGGTGAGCTGGTAGAGCGAGACGTCCGTGTCGGTCATCGTCGCGTAGGCGATCTTGCCGGCCCGCAGCGTGCCGACCCGGGTGCCGGAGGCGTTGAGCAGCCCGAAGGTGCGGCTGGAGGGCTGGTCCACGACGACCTCGCCGGCCGCCGGGAAGCCGGTCTCCAGGCAGTGGCCGTTGGACATGACGAGCGCCGGGTCGTCGTCCTCGGAGGCGGGCAGGCGCACGACCGAGCCGGAGCAGTTGCTGAGCGCGACGGTGCCGGCGAAGGACACGGCGCGGACGGCGGGAGCCGCGGATGACACGGGCGACGCGGTAGCCGCGGTAGCCGCGGATGACGCGGGAGCCGCGGGTGACGCGGCCGCCGGTGCCACGCCGACCCCGGTGACGGCCAGGGTGGCGAGCGCGGCAAGGAGAGGCTTGTTCATGTGGGGGTCCCCTCTTTGGAGGGCACCGGCCGGAGGTCGTCCGGGCGGCGCCGTATTGTCATGAGCATTCTCATGACGGAGAGGGGTGCGGACAAGGGCCGGTAACCGGCCGCCAGTTGGCGCGAACCGGCCCGCCGGCACCGTCACCGGCGGCCGCGGCCACCCGGACGGGGGCGTCTCACGTGGCGGAAGACACGGCCCATGGGCCGTAACCGGGTCGTAAGCTCGCGGACATGCAGGTGATCCAGTCGACCAAGCTCGCCAACGTCTGTTACGAGATCCGGGGCCCGGTGCTCGAGGAGGCGATGCGGCTGGAGGCGGCCGGGCACCGCATCCTGAAGCTGAACACCGGCAATCCGGCGGCCTTCGGCTTCGAGTGCCCGCCGGAGATCCTGGAGGACATCCTCCGCAACGTCTCCACGGCGCACGGCTACGGCGACGCGAAGGGCCTGCTGGCGGCGCGCCGGGCCGTCGTCATGCACAACCAGACCCTCGGCATCGAGACGGACGTCGAGCACGTCTTCATCGGCAACGGCGTCTCCGAGCTGATCGTGATGGCGATGCAGGGCCTGCTCGACGACGGCGACGAGGTCCTCGTCCCGGCCCCGGACTACCCGCTGTGGACGGCCGCCGTCTCACTGTCCGGCGGTACGGCGGTGCACTACCGCTGCGACGAGCAGTCCGACTGGATGCCCGACCTCGCGGACGTGGAGCGGAAGATCACCGACCGCACCAAGGCACTGGTGATCATCAATCCGAACAACCCGACGGGCGCGGTCTACGACGACGCGATGCTGCGCGGGCTGACGGACATCGCGCGCCGGCACAACCTGCTGGTCTGCTCCGACGAGATCTACGACAAGATCCTCTACGACGACGCCACCCACACCCCGACCGCCGCGATCGCCCCCGACCTGCTCACCCTCACCTTCAACGGCATGTCGAAGGCGTACCGGGTGGCCGGTTACCGGGTCGGCTGGATGTCGATCTCCGGGCCGCGCGCGCACGCCGAGTCCTACATCGAGGGCCTGACGATCCTGGCGAACATGCGCCTGTGCGCCAACATGCCGGGCCAGCACGGCGTGGTCGCGGCGCTCAGCGGGCGGCAGACCATCAACGAGCTGGTGCTGCCGGGCGGGCGGCTGCGCGAGCAGCGGGACGCCGCCCACGAGGCGCTGACCAGCATTCCCGGCGTGACCTGCGTGAAGCCGAAGGGTGCGCTGTATCTCTTCCCACGGCTCGACCCCAAGGTGTTCAAGATCAAGGACGACCGGCGGATGGTCCTGGACCTGCTGCGCCAGGAGAAGATCATGGTCGTCCAGGGCACCGGCTTCAACTGGCCCGAGCCCGACCACTTCCGGGTGGTGACCCTGCCGACGGCCGCGGACCTGCGCGAGGCGGTGGGCCGGATCGGGAACTTCCTGGACGGCTACGGCCAGCACTGAGTGTCCCGAACACCGTCAACTTTAGATTGAATCTAATATAGGATGGCTTCCTGAAGCACTCAGGAGGCCATCCATGTACGAGCCGATCCGCAGCAAGTCGGTCCACAGCACGATGGCCGGCACCACCACGGACTTCCCCGGCCGATCCCGGGACGAGGAGCTGGACATCCAGCTCGCCGGCCATCTCGCGGCGCTGCTCGCCGTCACCGACGAACTGCGCGCGCTGGGCCCCGACACCGGCCTGGACGCCGCCGCCGAGCGGCTGGCCGAGCAGGTGACCCGGCTGCGGGGAGGGCAGGCGCCGACCCGCCTGCAAGTGGCCGCCGCCCGCACGGAGCCGCTACCGGCGGCCCTGCACCGGCGGGCGCACACCCTGGCGGCCCGCGCCCTGGTGGTCGCGGCCTCCCGCGCCGACACGGCGGTCGCGATCCTGACCGCCGAGCGCATGGACGCGCACTCCGCGGCCCTGGAGCCGCGCCCGCTCGCGTCCCGCTAGCCCTCCCGGGCCCCCGAACGGCCCCGGTCCGCGCGCACCCGCAGCGACGCGCGGACCGGGTGCCACACATCCTCCGTCCGCCGGTCAGCCGAAGATCACCGTCAGGACGACGAAGACCAGGATGATCGCGAGAACGATCGCCCACACGGGCCAGGTACCGCGGCCGTCCGGGTCCTCCGGGCCGCCACCGCGCGGGCGGTCCTCCTTCAGCTGCGGGTCGGGGTCCCGCGGCCGGTCCCGCTTGTAGAAGTCGTCACCGTCTGCCATGCCCGGCCCCTCTCCCTTTCCCTGTTCTCCGCGGTCGCGCTCCTCCTGGTTCTCGCGGTCGCACTCCCCCGAGTACCGCGCGCAGAGTGGCGCATGCCCGTCGCGCGCCGGGGCGTTGTCGGTGGGCGCGCCTAGGATCGCTCCGCGTCAAGGGGATCAGGGGCGTCGGCGGCCCGGCGGCCGGCCCACCGAGCGAGCGGACGGAGAACGCCGTTGTCCTCGATACACGACTTCGCGACCTGGGAGCCGTTGCTGCGGCTCGTGCGGGCGTCCCACCCGGAGCGGCTCGCCGGGCCCGGGGGTCACGTCATGGGGCAGATCGGTCTCGGCGGGTGGAGCGTGCCCGTGCGGCGGCCGCACCCCGCGCCGGGGCGCGCGTCGCTGGTGGAGGACATGCAGGACGAGTTCACCGCGGTGGAGGCGATCCAGGCCGCCCTGAGGGCCCACGGCAAGGACTCGGTGTCGTTCATGGTCGAGACGCTCGCGGACGGGAGGACCGCGCTCCATGTCGTCGACTCCGGCCCCGCCGTGGAGCACGGCCTCGTCAGCCCCTTCGTCGGGACCCTGGTGCTGGTCGAGGGGGCGGTCCCCGAGCCCTGGCGGCGGCTGCCCGAAGCGGTGCCGGGGGCGGTTCCGGCGCCGTCGGCGGACCCGGCGCTGCTGGAGCGGACCCTGCGCGAGCGGCTCCCCGAAGCGGTCGGCGCGACCGAGGCGGAGATCGCCGAGGCGCAGGCGCGCCTCGGTGTCACGCTGCCCGACGAGCTGAAGGCGCTCTACCGCGTGGTCCGGGCACGGTGGCAGGACTGGCGCGGCGACTACGCGGCGCAGGAGCGCGTCGTCGACGCGGTCGGCTGTGAGCTGCTCCCCCTGGACCAGCTGTACGTCGCGGACGCGCGGTCCCGCCCGTGCCTGTGGCAGTTCGCCGCCACGGACGCCGTCGTCACCGCACCGGACGCCGCCGTGCAGGGCCTCGTCGGCTCGCCCGGCTGGATCGCCTTCGGCGACAACGGCGGCGGCGACCGGCTCGCCCTCGACCTGACCCCGGGGCCGGGCGGGCACACCGGGCAGGTCGTCATGATCGGCCACGAGGACAGCATCGGCGCCGGACTGCTCGCCGAGTCCCTCACCGACATGGTGGTGAACGGCCGGGCGGAGTGGAACGCGGGCCGGAACCGGGACGAACCGCCGGTGGTCGCCCGGCTGAACGTCCTCGGCGACGACGTGTCGGCCGCCGCCCGTCCCGAGCTGGAGGTGCTCGTGCTCGGCGGGCGGGAGGGCGAGCCGCGCAGCCTCGCCCCCGTCGCCGGACTCCCCCGGCTGCGCACCCTCGACGCCTACCCGGGCACGCTCGCCGACCCGCTGGAGATCGCCGGGCTGACGCGTCTGGAGTACCTGCGCCTCGGCCCCCGGGACTGGCGCGTCCTGCTCGACGCGGGCGCCGTCCCCCCAAGTCTGCTGGCGGCCCACATCGCGGTGCGGGGCGAACACCACCCGCCGGAGATCATCGCCCTCGCCAACGAGCTCCTGTCCCTGTGGGACCGCCCGCTGATCAGCCGGACGGTCCTCGAAGGCGACCTGGGCACCGACCGGACGGCGGAGGGCGGCGCCCGGTGAGCGGGGACGGTCTCGAGGGGCTGCTGGCGGCCGTTCACCGGCTGACCGCGCAGCGCACGGGCACGCCGGTGTGCGGGACGGCGGGGCACGGCGCGGGGCACGTGTGCCTGGTGCCGCCCGCGGGGGCCGGTCTGCCCGGCATCGAGGAGGCGATCGGCTCGCGGTTCGGGGAGCCGCTCCGCCTCGTCACCGGCGGCACCACCGAGGCGGCGGGCGGGCCGGCCGGGCTGCCGCTCGGCACGCCGTTCGGGGAGCGGGTCGTCGAGATGCGGGCGTGGCCGTACGGGGACCGGTGGATCGGCTGCGGCACGGTGCGCGCCGACGACGCGGACGGTGCCGTCCGGCCCGTGGTGCTCGTCGCCGAGCGGGCGGATCCCGCGGCCGGGGCGAGTGCGCCCGCGACCTGGGTGGACGGGATCGTCGCCGTCACCGGGTGGGGGACGGCGCGGGCCCGGGCGGTCGACTGGCCGGCGGTGGAGGCACGGCTCGGGACGCCGCTGCCCGGCGACTACAAGCGGCTCGTCGAGATCTTCGGCGGCGCCGGTGCCTTCGACGGCTACCTGCAACTCCAGGTCCCCGACGCGCACGACCGGAGCGCGGACATCGTCCGGCACACCGCGTGGCTCGGGGAGTGGGCCCGCACGCACGGCAGCCGCCTGTGGGAGCCGTACCCGGTGTATCCGGCCCCCGGCGGGCTGCTGCAGTGGGCGAGCACCGAGCAGGCGGACGGTTTCTACTGGCTCACCGGGGATCCCGACCCGGACAGGTGGCCCGTACTGGCGAAGGAGGACGTCCCCGACTCCTGGCAGCGGTTCGACGGCCCGGCCGGGGAGTTCGTCCACCGCATGCTCACCGAGCCGGACCACCCGTTCTCCACGGCCCGCTGGTTCGACGTCCACTGGTACCAGGACTACGGACCGGCGGCCTCGGACGAAGGCCGGGTCTGACGGCACCATCGGCACCATCGGCACCTGGCGGACCGTTCGGAGCGCCGACCGCCGTACCGGCCGCGATGCCGGGCGGGCCCGGACGTGCCGGAAGGGCGGGCCCGGACGTGCCGGAAGGGCGGGTCCGGACGTGCCGAAGGGCCGGGTCCGTCGCACGCCGTTGTGCGGGGACCCGGCCCGAGCGGGGCTTCCCCGCGCTCCGGGGTGCGAAGAGCTACTGGAGCGCGGGGAGACCCCCTACGTGACCGGCCTTCGTGACGACTTCGCGGGTCAGGGCTAGTCGGACCGGCCACGGAGCTGGGTGGGGACGGTGCTCAGCCCAGGCGCCGCACCAGGGCCCGGTACTGGTCCCACAGTTCGGCGGGCGTGTGGTCGCCGAAGGTGTTCAGGTGCTCGGGGACGAGTGCCGCCTCCTCGCGCCAGACCTCCTTGTCCACACTGAGCAGGAACTCCAGGTCGGCGTCGGCGAGGTCGAGTCCGTCGGTGTCCAGGGACTCCTTGGTCGGCAGCACGCCGATCGGGGTCTCGACACCGTCCGCCTTGCCCTCCAGACGCTCGACGATCCACTTCAGGACGCGGCCGTTCTCACCGAAGCCGGGCCAGACGAACCGGCCCGCGTCGTCCTTGCGGAACCAGTTGACGTAGTAGATCTTCGGCAGCTTGGACTGGTCCCCCCTCTGCGAGGCGGACTTGCCCACGTCGACCCAGTGCCCCATGTAGTCGCCCATGTTGTAGCCGCAGAACGGCAGCATGGCGAAGGGGTCGCGGCGCAGCTCGCCGACCTTGCCCTCGGCGGCGGCGGTCTTCTCGGAGGCCACGTTGGCGCCGAGGAAGACGCCGTGGTTCCAGTCGAAGGACTCGGTGACCAGCGGTACGGCGGTGGCGCGGCGCCCGCCGAAGAGGATCGCGGAGATCGGCACGCCCCTGGGGTCCTCCCACTCCGGCGCGATGATCGGGCACTGCGCGGCGGGCGTGGTGAAACGGGCGTTGGGGTGCGCGGCGGGCGTACCGGACTCGGGCGTCCAGTCGTTGCCCTTCCAGTCGGTGAGGTGGGCCGGGGTCTCCTCGGTCATGCCCTCCCACCACACGTCGCCGTCGTCGGTGAGGGCGACGTTGGTGAAGACCGAGTTGCCCCAGAGGGTCTTCATGGCGTTGGCGTTGGTGTGCTCACCGGTGCCGGGTGCGACGCCGAAGAAGCCGGCCTCGGGGTTGATGGCGTACAGGCGGCCGTCCTCGCCGAAGCGCATCCAGGCGATGTCGTCGCCGATGGTCTCCACGGTCCAGCCGGAGATCGTGGGCTCCAGCATGGCGAGGTTGGTCTTGCCGCAGGCCGACGGGAAGGCGGCGGCGACGTACTTGGGTGCACCGGTGGGCGGCGTCAGCTTCAGCACCAGCATGTGCTCGGCGAGCCAGCCCTCGTCGCGGGCCATGACGGAGGCGATGCGCAGGGCGTAGCACTTCTTGCCGAGCAGGGCGTTGCCGCCGTAGCCGGAGCCGTAGGACCAGATCTCGCGGTCCTCGGGGAAGTGCGAGATGTACTTGGTGCTGTTGCAGGGCCAGGGGACGTCCGCCTGGCCGGGCTCCAGCGGGGCGCCGACGGAGTGCACGGCCTTGACGAAGAAGCCCGTCTCGCCCAGCTCGTCCAGGACCGGCTGTCCCATGCGGGTCATGGTGCGCATCGAGGCGGCGACGTACGCGGAGTCGGTGATCTCGACGCCCAGCGCGGAGAGCGGGGAGCCGAGGGGGCCCATGCAGAAGGGCACGACGTACATGGTCCGGCCGCGCATGGAGCCGCGGAACAGGCCGCCTTCTCCCTGGTCACCGGTGAAGATCTCCCGCATCTCGGCGGGGTCCTTCCAGTGGTTGGTGGGCCCGGCGTCCTCCTCTTTGGCGGAGCAGATGAAGGTCCGGTCCTCGACGCGCGCGACGTCGGTGGGGTCGGAGGCCGCGTAGTACGAGTTGGGGCGCTTGATCGGGTCGAGTTTGCGGAAGGTGCCCTTCTCGACGAGCTCCCCGCACAGGCGCTCGTACTCGGCCTCGGATCCGTCGCACCAGACCACTGTGTCCGGCTGGGTCAGTTCGGCGATCTCGTTCACCCACGAGATCAGTTCCTGGTGGTTGGTGGGGACGGGGGGAGCCGCGATGTCGCGCGCCACGATTGCTCCTAGATGAGGGGTTTTTTGTTGGAGGCCCCGTGGGGGCTGCGACCCGGATGCGTGACGTGTGCCTCGTGGGCGCTCATCCGGTGTCGACCGCACTCATTTGATCATCCGACCTGAGTGCCCATCTGTCCAGAGGGCGTCACAACTGAGCGGCGTGAGGATCGCCACGCCGCCGGATCGGGGGTGCCCCGCCGGACTTCCCGTGAGACGATGGCCACTCGCCGTTCGTCATACGTCCGTACTGACACGTAACTTACGGAACCGTAGGTACGATGCGCCCATGACTGCGTCCGTCCCCGACGCGCCCAGGGACCTGCCGGCCGGCGGCCGCGGGCCCGTGGCGCTCTCCCTCCCGCATCCGGTCAAGCCGAAGCTGCGCGGTTGGCTGCACCTCGGTATGTTCCCCGCCGTCCTGATCGCCGGTCTGGTGCTCACCGCGCTCGCCGAGACGTCCGAGGCCCGCATAGCCTGCGGTGTCTACGTCCTCACCGCCTGCCTGCTGTTCGGCGTCAGTGCGCTCTACCACCGGGGCGACTGGAGCCCGCGCATGGACGGCGTCCTGCGCCGCCTCGACCACGCCAACATCTTCCTGATCATCGCGGGCACCTACACCCCGCTCACGATGCTGCTGCTGCCCGGCGCCAAGGGCGAGTGGCTGCTGTGGGGCATCTGGGCGGCCGCCGCGGCCGGGATCGTCTTCCGCGTCTTCTGGGTCGGCGCCCCGCGCTGGCTCTACACCCCCTGCTACCTCGCCATGGGCTGGGCGGCCGTCTTCTACCTGCCCGAGTTCATGCGGGCCGGCGGCATCGCCGTCCTCGTCCTGGTGATCGTCGGCGGTCTGCTCTACAGCGCGGGCGGCGTGATCTACGGCCTCAAGCGCCCCAACCCGTCACCGCGCTGGTTCGGCTTCCACGAGGTGTTCCACTCCTTCACGCTGGCCGCCTTCATCGCGCACTACGTGGGGATCTCGCTGGTCGCGTACTAGCCGCCGAGGGTCGTCGTCGCACGGTCGCCAACCGGCCGTCGCGTGGCCGACAATGATGCCTATGACCGCGGCACGTTCCCCCCTCTCCCCCGCCGGGGCCCCGCGGCCGGGCCTGCGGGAGCGGAAGAAGATCCAGACCCGTGAGGCGATCCGCGCCGCGGCCTACGGGCTGATCCGTCAGCAGGGGTACGAGGCCACTACGGTCGAGCAGATCGCCGAGCGCGCCGAGGTGTCGCCGTCGACCGTGCTGCGCTACTTCCCGACCAGGGAGGACATCGTCCTCACCGACGAGTACGACCCGGTCATGGCCGCGGAACTCGCCGCCCGGCCCGCGGGGGAACCGTGGTCGGACTCCCTGCGGCACGTGCTCCGCAAGGCCCTCGACCTCGGCGCCGGTGAGGAGGCCGAGCTGGCCCGGCTGCGGACGCGGCTGCTGGCCGAGGTCCCCGCCGTGCGGGCGCGCATGCTGGAGAACATGTCGGCCACCGGCCGGATGCTCGCCCGCGCCATCGCCGACCGCACCGGCCTCGACCCGGCCGGCCTCGAGGTCAGGATCGTGTCGATGTCCCTGGTCGGCGGCCTGATGGAGGTCTCCAGGTACTGGGCCGAGCACGACCACGAGGAGAGCCTGACCGAGCTGGTCGACCGCGCCCTGGACGCCCTGGAGAACGGGCTGCCCGCCCTCCGGGAAAGCCACCGGGAGGGCGACCGGGGATGCCACCGGGCGGACCGTCGGGACGGCCCTCGAAAAGACTGAGGCCCCGGCCCGGCCCCGTGGGATCCTGACCGGGTGAACGGTCCCGAGATCCACGTCGAGTTCGCCCCCGAGCTGCACCTGTTCGTCCCGCGCGCCCGCCCCACCGGCGCCGCCCGCGCGGCCACCGACGGCGTCTCCACCCTCGGCCATCTCGTCGAGTCCCTCGGGGTCCCGCTGACCGAGGTCGGCGCCCTGCTCGTCGACGGCCGCGAGGTCCCGCCGGGCCACATCCCGACGGGCGGCGAGTCGGTGCGCGTACGGCCCGTCCGGCACCCCCAGCGGGTTCCGGGCGCTCCCCTGCGGTTCCTGCTCGACGTGCACCTCGGTACCCTCGCCCGCCGCCTGCGGCTGCTCGGCGTGGACACGGCGTACGAGTCGACGGACCTCGGCGACCCGGCGCTCGCCGCGCTGTCGGCGGCCGAGAAGCGGGTCCTGCTCAGCCGCGACCGCGGACTGCTGCGCCGCCGCGAGCTGTGGGCCGGCGCCTACGTCTACAGCACCCGCCCCGAGGAGCAGCTCCAGGAGGTACTGGACCGGTTCCGGCCCGCGCTCAGCCCCTGGACGCGGTGCACCGCCTGCAATGGACTGCTCAGGACGGCCACCAAGGAGGAGGTGGCGGAGCAGCTCGAGGGCGGCACCCGGCGCTCGTACGACGTCTTCGCCCAGTGCACCGCGTGCGGCCGCGCCTACTGGCGGGGCGCGCACCACGAGCAGCTGGAGGCGATCGTGGAGCGCGCCGTGAGCAGGAGTACTCAGGGCGGTTGAGCAGTTCGGCCGATCACCGGCGGCCGGGCCGCGCGGTGTGATGGTCGGCATGACCACCGCGCCCCGGCTCCCCTCCGCCCAGCTCACCCACGCCCGGCTGTCCGCCCGCGCCCTGACCACCGGCTCCGTGGCCGGACTCGTCCTGCTCCTGCCGACCGTCGTCCTCGCGTGGACCGTCGTGCTCGCCTCCGAGCGCGGCAGCCGCTGCCTGACGTACGGCGAGCAGTGCTCGGGGGTGCCCGGCGACGCCCTGTGGGCGTGCTTCTGGGCCTCGGCCGCCCTGGGCGCACTGGCCCTGGCCTGGCCCCGCACCCGGTGGGCGCCCGCCAGGTGCGGGGCCGTGGCCCTGCAGTGGGGCACGCAGCTCACGCTGGGCGCACTGATCCTCGCCGGCGCCTGACGCCCCGGGCGGGCCGGACCGGTGCGCGCCGGCTCAGCTGCTCGGGGCGACGCCCAGTGCCGTACGCAGCCGGGCCGGGTCGGTGGTCGGTGCGTCGCAGGTGAAGTTCCGGCAGACGTACGCGGCCGGTGCCCCGCCCACCAGGGGCCGGTCGGCGAGCAGCGGGAACTCGTCGCTGCCCTCCGTCCCGAAGGCGACGACCGCCCCGGGCGCGGTCCCGAGCAGTGCCGTACGGTGCAGCCCGCGCGCGGCGGGGTCGGCCGGGTCCGGGGCGACCACGGCGACCTCGCGCGGGCCGTCGAGCAGCGCCTCGGCGGCCGCCAGGCCCCAGCCGATGAAGCGCGGGACGCGCGGGCCGAGCGCCTTCACCACGCCGAGGGCGCGTTCGGCGGCGACGCGGTGGGGTGCGGAGCCGGTGTGCGCGGCGTACGAGAGCAGGGCGCCCGCGGCGGCGCTCCAGCCGGACGGGGTGGCGTTGTCGGTGGGGTCCTGCGGGCGGCGGATCAACTGCTCGGCGTCGGCCGCGGTGTCGTACAGCGAGCCGGACTCGTCGGTGAAGCGGGTGAGGACGTGGTCGAGCAGGAAACCGGCGAAGTCCAGCCAGACGCCCTCCCCGGTGACCGACGCCAGCGCGAGGAAGCCCTCGGCCACGTCGGCGTAGTCCTCCAGCACCCCGGCGTTGGCTCCGGCCCGGCCGTCCTTGCTGGTGCGGGTGAGCCTGACCTGCTCGTCCAGGTGCAGGCGCACCAGCAGGTCGGCGGCGGCGACGGCGGCCTCGACCAGGTCGGGGCGTTCGAAGTAGGCGCCGGTCTCGGCGAGCGCGGCGATCGCCAGGCCGTTCCAGGCGGCGACCACCTTGTCGTCCCGGCCCGGGGCGGGGCGACCGTCCCGCGCGGCGAGCAGCCGCTCCCGCACCGACGCGACCCGCGCGGCGTCGAAGACGCCCTCCTGCTGCGGCAGTTGCAGCACGGAGGCGCCGTGCTCGAAGGTGCCGTCCTCGGTCACGCCGAAGTACTGCGCGGCCAGCTCCGCGTCCTCGGCGCCGAGGATCTCGGTGAGCTGCGCGGGCGTCCACACGTAGTACGCGCCCTCGACGTGCCGGCCCGTGCCGTCGTCGCTGTCCGCGTCCAGTGCGGAGGCGAACCCGCCCTCGGCGGTGCGCAGTTCCCGCACCATGAAGTCGGCGGTCTCCAGCGCGACCCGGCGGGCCAGGTCCGAGCCGGTGGCCCGCCACAGGTGGGCGTACACGCGGCACAGCAGCGCGTTGTCGTACAGCATCTTCTCGAAGTGCGGCACGACCCACTCGCGGTCCACGGAGTAGCGGGCGAAGCCGCCGCCCAGCTGGTCGTAGATGCCGCCGCGGGCCATCCGCTCGCAGGTGTCGGCCGCCATCTGGAGCGCGCCCTCGGCGCCGGTGCGGGCGTGGTGGCGCAGCAGGAACTCGATCACCATGGACGGCGGGAACTTCGGCGCCCCGCCGAACCCGCCGCGCTGCGCGTCGTACTCGCGGGTGAGCCCGAGCAGCGCCTGCCCGAGCTGCTCCTCGCCCGGTGCCTGGGCGTCGCCGTAGGCGATCTCCCGCCCGGCGAGGTCCCGAACGATCTTCCCGGCGACCTCGTCGACCTCGCCGCGCCGTTCCGCCCAGGCCTGCTGGACGCCCTGGAGCACCTGGCGGAAGGAGGGCATGCCGTGCCGGGGCTCGGGCGGGAAGTAGGTGCCGAAGTAGAAGGGCTCCGCGTCGGGCGTGAGGAACACGGTCATGGGCCAGCCGCCCTGACCGGTGGCCGCCTGCACGGCCTCCATGTAGACGGCGTCGACGTCGGGGCGCTCCTCGCGGTCGACCTTGACGCTGACGAAGTGCGAGTTGAGGTACTGGGCGGTGGGCCCGTCCTCGAACGACTCGTGCGCCATGACGTGGCACCAGTGGCACGCGCTGTAGCCGACGCTCAGCAGGACGGGGACGCCGCGCCGCCGGGCCTCTTCGAACGCCTCGGCCTCCCACGGCCACCAGTCGACCGGGTTCTCCGCGTGCTGGAGGAGGTAGGGGGACGTCGCCTGCGCAAGTCGGTTGGGCATGCCCCCATCCTCGCGCACGTGCCGCCGCCCCATCCGTACGCCACGGGTGCAGCGGCGTACGGACGGGGCGGCCGGAGCCTCGGGGAGGCTTGGGCTCAGTAGTCGACGCGGTCGGTCTTGGCGATCCAGGCGTCGAACGGCTGGGTGCGGTGGGGCAGGTCGAGGTGTTCCACGGTCATGGGCCAGTTCGCCTGCGGGCGCTTCTCGAACAGGTCGTAGAACTTGCGGTCGTCGAAGCCGGCCACGGCGGCGTCGTGGCGGTCGGCGGAGAAGACGAGGCGGTCGACGCGGGCCCACAGGGCCGAGGAGAGGCACATCGGGCAGGGCTCGCAGGACGTGACGAGCGTGCAGCCTTCCAGGCTGAACGTGTCGAGCGCCTTGCAGGCCGCGCGGATGGCGCTGACCTCGGCGTGCGCGGTGGGGTCGAGGCCGGCGGTCACCTGGTTGTTGCCGAGGGCGACGATCTCACCGCCCTTGGCGATCAGGGCGCCGAAGGGGCCGCCGCCGTTGCGGACGCTGGCGGTGGCCAGCTCGATCGCCTTGTCCATCCAGGCGCGCTCGAACTCGCGGATGCCGGTCTCGAGGGTGTCGGTCGTCATGCGTGCTCCTTCTTGGGCGGGGCGGCGTGCGGGAGTACGGCGTGCGGGCCGGTGCGCTTCACGGGGAGGATGCGTAGGAGCAGTACACAGCTCGCCGACGAGACCCGGCCAGGGGCCGAATACATGAACTACGGGTCGGCTGCGACCGACGCCTCGTAGATTCCTACAAGGGCGGACGACCGCCCCGGCGGGGGTCAGTCCCCGTCGGCCTCGAAGGTGCGCAGCAGGTCCGCCGCCACGCTCACGGCGATGGTCGCGGGCTCCTTGCCGGTGATGTCGGCCAACCCGATCGGGGTCTTGATCCGGTCGATGACGGCGTCGTCGTGGCCGCCCTCGTCGGCGAGGCGCTTGCGGAACCGCGCCCACTTGGCCGCCGACCCGATCAGTCCGACGGACCCCAGGTGGTCCGTGCGCAGGGCGGCGTCGCACAGGGCGGCGTCCTCGGCGTGGTCGTGGGTCATGATCAGGACGTGGGTGCCGGGCGGCAGCTCGGCCAGCACCTCCTCCGGCAGCAGCGGCGTGTGGTGCGTGTGCACCTGCGCCACGGCGTCCGACAGCACGCCGAGCCGCTCCTCGGCCAGCAGCTCGGCGCGGCTGTCGACCAGGTGGAGGTCGAGGTCCTGGCGGGCCAGGATGCGCGCCAGTTCCAGACCGACGTGGCCGACGCCGAAGACCGCCACCGCCCGGACCACCGGCAGCGGTTCGAGCAGTACGGCGACGGTGCCGCCGCAGCACTGCACGCCGTGCCGGTTGGTCACCTTGTCGTTGAGGGCGAAGTCCAGCATCTCCGGCTCCGGTGCGGCCGCCGCGATCATCTCCCGGGCCCGGTCGACGGCGACGGCCTCGACGTTGCCGCCACCGATCGAGCCCCAGGTTTCGGTCCGCCCCACGACGAGCTTGGCACCGGCGTCGCGTGGGGCGTGGCCGCGCACGGTCGCGACGGTCACCAGCACGCCGGGCTCCCGGCGGGCCCGCAACCGCGCGACCGCGGCGACCCAGGTCATGTCAGGCACCGCTCAGCGCTTCCACGCCGGTGCGGACCGCGCCGCCGGCGGCCGCCTCGTCGCTGACGCGGCCGTTCCCGGCGGTGCCGCCCTGCCGGGCCGACTCGATCGCCCAGTACACCGCCTCCGGCGTGGCGGGCGAGGCCAGCTCGACGGCCGTCCCCCGCGGCCCGAACGCGGCGGCCGCCTGCCGCAGCGCCTCGCGCACCGAGAACGCCAGCATCAGCGGGGGCTCGCCGACCGCCTTGGACCCGAACACCGCACCTTCCTCGGTGGCGTTCTCCAGGAGGGTGACGTTGAACTCCTCGGGCATCTCCGAGAAGCTCGGCAGCTTGTACGTGCTGGCGGCCTGGGTCAGCAGACGGCCGCGGTTCGGGCCGTCGCCGGTGTCCCAGCGCAGGTCCTCCAGCGTCAGCCAGCCCGCGCCCTGCACGAACCCGCCCTCGACCTGGCCGATGTCGATCAGCGGGGACAGGCTGTCGCCGACGTCGTGCACGATGTCCACCCGCCGGATGCGGTACGCGCCGGTGAAGCCGTCCACCTCCACCTCGGTCGCGGCGGCGCCGATCGCGAAGTACTTGAACGGCGACCCCCGGAACGTCTTGGCGTCCCAGTGCAGCCCCTCGGTCCGGTAGTAGCCGGCCGCGGAGAGCTGGACCCGCTGGAAGTACGCGGTGCGCACCAGGTCGTCCCAGGCCAGCTCCTGATCACTGCCCAGGCTCCGTGCGACGCCCTCAACGATGCGCACGTCCGCGGCGTTGGAGCCCAGTTGGCTCGCGGCCACCCGCAGCAGCCGTTCGCGCAGCTGCTCGCAGGCGTTCTTCACCGCCCCGCCGTTCAGGTCGGCTCCGGAACTGGCCGCCGTGGCGGAGGTGTTGGGCACCTTGTCGGTCCGGGTCGGGGCGAGGCGCACCTTGTGCAGCGGGATGCCCAGCGTGGTCGCGGCCACCTGGAGCATCTTGGTGTGCAGGCCCTGGCCCATCTCGGTGCCGCCGTGGTTGATCAGGACGGAGCCGTCCTTGTAGATCAGCACCAGCGCGCCGCCCTGGTTGAAGGCGGTGAGGTTGAACGAGATGCCGAACTTCACGCCGGTGACCGCGAGGGCCCGCTTGGTGTGCGGGTGCGCGGCGTTGAAGGCGGCGATCTCGCGCTCGCGGTCGGCGATGTGGCCGTTGTCCTGGACCTGCCGCCAGACGGCGGCGATCCGCTCGGGCTGGGTGACCGGCTGCCCGTACGGGGTCGTCTGGCCCTGGCCCGGCCGGTAGAAGTTGCGTTCCCGCAGCTCCTTGGCGTCCACGCCGAGCCGCGGCGCGCAGCGGCCGAGGATGTCCTCGATCACCAGCATGCCCTGCGGGCCGCCGAAGCCGCGGAAGGCGGTGTTGGAGACCGTGTTGGTCTTGGCGATGCGCCCGGCGACCCGGGCGTTGGGGATCCAGTACGTGTTGTCGATGTGGCACAGCGCGCGGGCGAGCACCGGCTCGGACAGGTCCAGGCTCCAGCCGCCGTCCGCGGTCAGCGTGGCGTCGAGGGCCTGGATGCGGCCCTCGGTGTCGAAGCCGATCTTCCAGGTGGCGTGGAACCCGTGCCGCTTGCCGGACATGGTGAGGTCCTGGGTGCGGTTGAGCCGGAACCGCACCGGGCGGCCGGTCAGTTTGGCGCCGAGCGCGGCGACGGCCGCGAACCCGTGCGGCTGCATCTCCTTGCCGCCGAAGCCGCCGCCCATCCGCAGGCACTGCACGGTCACCTCGTGGGCGGGCACCCCGAGCACGTGCGAGACGATCTCCTGGGTCTCCGAGGGGTGCTGGGTGCTGCTCTGGATGAACACCTGCCCGTTCTCGTCGACCTGGGCGAGGGCCGCGTGTGTCTCCAGGTAGAAGTGCTCCTGGCCGGAGAACTGGAACTCGCCGGTGAACACGTGGGCCGAGTCGGCGAAGCCCGCGTCGACGTCGCCGTGCGTCATGACGGGACGGGCGCCGTGGTAGCTGTCCGCCGCGACGGCGTCCTGGAGCGTGATGACCGAGGGCAGTTCCTCGAGGTCCACCTCCACTGCCGCCGCGCCGATCCTGGCGGCCTCCAGCGTCTCGCCGAGCACCCAGGCGACCGCGTGGCCGTGGAACATGACCTCGTCGGGGAAGAGCGGCTCGTCGTGCTTCATGCCGGCGTCGTTGACACCGGGCACGTCGGCGCCGGTCAGCACCCGCACCACGCCGGGCACCGCGAGGGCGGCCCCGGTGCGTACTGCCGTGACCCGGCCGCGGGCCTTCATGACCTGGACCGGGTAGGCGTGCAGCACGTCCTTGGTGCGCTGGACCAGGTCGTCGGTGTACAGCGCGGCACCGGTGACGTGCTGGACCGCACTCTCGTGCGGCATGGAGACGCCGACGACGGGCTTCTCGGGACGCTCGGACAGGTGGCTCATGACGGCACCGCCTCGGTGGTCTGTGCGTACAGCTTCAGCAGGCTCTGGCCGAGCATCGCGGCCCGGTATCCGGCGCTGGCCCGGTGGTCGCTCATCGGCGTGCCCTCGCCCCGCAGCACCTCGGCCGCGGCCTCGGCGGTCCCGGTGGTCCAGGGCCGGCCCTCCAGGGCGGCTTCGGTGGCGAGCGCGCGGACCGGGGTGGCGGCCACGCCGCCGAGCCCGATGCGGGCCTTGCGGACGGTGCCGTCCTCGACGTCGAGCGCGAAGGCGACCGCCACGCTGGAGATGTCGTCGAAGCGCCGCTTGGCGATCTTGTGGAAGGCCGTGACCGGAGACAGCGGCAGCGGCAGGCGCACGGCGCGGATCAGCTCGCCGGGCCGGCGCACGCTCTGCCGGTAGCCGGTGAAGTAGTCGGCCAGCGGGACCTCGCGCTCCCCGTCGGCGTCGGCGAGCACCAGCGACGCCTCCAGCGCCAGCAGCACCGGCGGGCTGTCGCCGATGGGCGAGCCGGTGCCCAGGTTGCCGCCGAGGGTCGCGCCGTTGCGGATCAGCCGGGACGCGAACTGCGGGAACAGCTGTGCCAGCAGCGGGACGCTGCCGTCCAGGCGGCGTTCGATCTCGGTGAGCGTCAGCGCGGCCCCGATCTCGACGTGGTCGGACTCGACCCGCAGGTCGCGCAGTTCGGGCAGCCGGTCGACGGCGATCACGCAATCCGCCCGGCGGGAGCGGATGTTGACCTCGACGCCCCAGTCGGTGCTGCCCGCGACCACCACCGCGTCGGGCCGCTCGCGCAGCAGTCGCAGGGTCTCGGCCAGGGTGCTGCGGCGCAGGAAGGCGCTGTCGTCCTGGCGGTACTCGGTGGCGACCGGCGCGGGCGGTTCCTGCTCGCGGCGCCGGGCCAGCGGGTCCTGGTCGGTGGGCGTGCCGACGGCGAAGGCGGCGTCGCGGATCGGCCGGTAGCCGGTGCAGCGGCACAGGTTGCCGCTGAGCGCGTGCAGGTCGAAGCCGTTCGGCCCGTGCTCGGCGTCGCCGCTGTCGCCGTCGTCGGCGCCGGTGGTCGCGCCCGGGCCCCGGTCCGCGTGCGCGCAGCGGTCGGGACGGTAGTACTCGGCCGCCATGCTGCAGACGAACCCCGGCGTGCAGTAGCCGCACTGGGAGCCGCCGCGGACCGCCATCTCCTCCTGCACCGGGTGCAGGACGGGCGGCGTGCCGGGCGCCTCGACGGTGGCGAGGCCCTCGGAGGTGACGACCTCCTGCCCGTCGAGCGCCGCGACCGGGACCAGGCAGGCGTTGACCGGCACCCAGTCGGTGGGCTTGTTCACCCCCGGGCGCGCCACCAGGACCGAACAGGCGCCGCACTCGCCCTCCGCGCAGCCCTCCTTGGTCCCGGTGAGGCCGCGCTCGCGCAGGAAGTCGAGCACCGTGGTGTGCGGGGCGGCCGGTGCGATCGGTGCTTCTTTTCCGTTGACCGTGATCCGTGCCGTCACCATGACAGACCTTCAATTCGAATCGGGGCAGATCGATTCGGGGCGGGTGGATTCGAGGCGGGTGGATTCGGGGCAGGTGGATTCATCGTGTTCGCCAATTTCGGGCAGCTTTCTATGTCCGGACGCGCCGCGGTGGAGAGGCGAGCGCACATCGGCACGCGACAACGGCATGCCGTGAAGTGGTGAAAGTGAGGGGGAAACCCGGAATGTGCCACGCGGGGGGCACAGCGGAACGGCGTGTCAGCAGCCGTGCGCGACCCGACCCGAAACCCACACCGTGCGGCGGGCGAGGCGGCTCAGGTCAGAGTTGGTGTACATCTGCCGGTCGCCTCCTGTCGGTAGTCATGGGTCGGCTTCCCTGGCAAATTAGTGGCTTCGGTCACCGGGGTCAAGAGCGGAATTCGTCGATTTTCCCGGCCGGTGCGGACCACACCTCCCCAGGGTCTCCTCGTCGCAGGACACTTGACCCACGCTTAACCGGGGAAGGACCCGGGGATGGGCCGGAAGGGCCCCTGGGACGCTTGGGGCCACCGGGGCGCCTGGGGCGACCCGGCAGGACACCGATGCCGCCGGAGGGGGCGCGACATGCGGGACAGTCATCGGGCGGAGGCCGAAGGGCTGCTCAGGCGGGCCGTGGAGGAGGAGGTACGGCGTTCGGGCGGACGCACGGACGGGAACGTACTGCTCTCCCGGGCCCGCGCCGCGCTGGACGCGATGGCGGGCACGGCCGGCGAGGAGTACTCGGCCTACACGCACGCCCTCGACGAGGCGGCGGCGGGACAGCTCACCTTCCGCCAGCGCTACGCCCGTGAGGGCGCCGGCACGCCCCTGCTGGTGGCCGCCGTGGCCGCGGTCGCCGCGGTGGTGGCCGACGTGGCGCTGGGCACCGGCACCGGCACCGCGGTGGGCGCGGGCGTGACGGTCGGGGTCGTCGGCGCGGCGGCGACCGTGGTGAAGGTGGTCGGGGCCCATGTGCCGGCCGCCCACCACCGGGCCGGGGCGGTCAGCCAGCCCGGCGGGCCCGAGCAGTTGCGGCTGCAGTGGCTCACCGCGCTGGAGGTGCGCGGCATCCGGCCGTTCCTGGACCAGCAGCGGATGCTCGCCGCGTCCACCGGACCGGCCAAGACCGGGCCGAAGCTGCGGGGCGCGGACAAGAGCGCGGCCGCCCGGGGACGCAGCGCGCTGGAGCAGTCGTTCGGGCAACTGCCCGAACCGGAGGGCGCGTTCGCGGGCCGGCGGGCGGAGATGGCGCGGCTGCGGCAGTGGGTGCAGGCGGCCCGCGCGAGCACGGAGACCAAACCGACGGTGGTGGTGCTGCACGGGGCGCCCGGCAGCGGCCGTACGACGCTTGCGGTCCGGGCCGTCCACGAGCTGCGGGACTACTTCCGCGGGGCCTGCCTGGTCGACCTGCGCGGGGCCGGGTCGGCGGCGGGCGGCTCCACGGCGGGCGGCTCCACGGCGGGCGGCGGCGGGTCCGGCGGACCGGGACCGGCCGGCTCCGTGGAGGGCGGGGAGTCGCCGCTGAGCACCCGGGACGCCCTGCTGCACCTGCTGAACCGGCTCGGGGCGCCGCGCGAACAGCTGCTGTTCCGGGAGCGCTCGTCCGCGGACCAGCAGGTCAAGCGGCTCAGCGAGCTGTACCACCAGCATCTGACGGGTGTCCCGGTCACCGTCGTCCTCGACGACGCCTCGGATCCCGAGCAGGTGCGCACGCTGGTGCCGGAGCGGTCGGACAGCCTGGTGCTGGTCACCGCGCGCCAGGCACTGCGGCTTCCGCCGGACCTGCCCGCCCGGGTGTACGACCTGCCCGTGGAGGCGCTGGACGCGGCGGGCGCGGAGGAGCTGCTGGGCGCCGCCGCCGAGGACGCGTCCGGCCCGTACGACGCCGAGTCGAGCGAGCAGATCCGGCAGCTGTGCGGCGGGCTGCCGCTGGCGCTGCGTATCGCCGGGTCGTCGTTGGGCCCGCGCTCGCCGCGCGCGCTGGCGACCGACCTGGCCGCCTACGGCCCGGTGGAACCGGTCGAGCGGGCGCTGTGGCTGCGCTACACCGACCAGTCGGAGCTAGGCCCGGCGGCTGCTGCGCCGGCTGGCGCTGGCCGGGCGCACCTCGCTGGGTGCCGCCGCCGCGGCCGCGCTGCTGGCCACGGACGAGACGGAGGCGACCCGGCAGCTCGCGGCGCTGTCGCGGGCGGGACTGATCGACCACGTCCGGGGCAGCCGCTACCGCCTGCACGACGTGGTGCGCGCCTTCGCCCGCGCCCGCCTCGCCGACGAGGAGGAGCCCGGCGAGCGGACGGCCGCACAGGAACGGCTCATCGCCAACTACGCCGAGCTGGCCGACTCCGTACTGCGGCTGGTCGACGGCAACATGTCGACCCGCTCCAACCAGTTCGGGCAGTACGGCTTCACGTCCCTGGACGAGGCGCTGCGCTGGCTGGACGACGAGTCGAGCTTCATCACGGCGGCGCTCAGGCACGCGGAGGGCGTCGACCAGGGCACGGTGCTGAACCTGCTGGGCGCGCTGTGCGACTACTGCCTGCTGCGCGGCGACCTCTACCGGCTGGGCGAGATCAACGAGCTGGCGCAGTCCGTGGACCAGGGGCTGCTGGTGCGCTCGGTGCAGTGGCGCACCGGTATCGCGGCCCGGCAGCTCGGTGAGCTGGACAAGGCGCGTACGACGCTGGCCTCCGTGGTCGACCTGTACCGGGACGCCCATCACGACGCCGGTGCGGCGCGGGCCCTGTGCTCGCTGGGGATCACGCTGCACCACCAGGGCAACCTGACCGACGCGGCGGCCAAGCTCCAGGAGGCGCTGGACCTCCAGGCCGCGCCGGAGCTGGCCACGGACCGGGCGTGGACGCTGCACGCGCTGGCGGCGGTGCAGCGCGACCGGGCCCGGCTGGCCGAGGCGCTGGAGCTGCTCACCGAGTCGCTGGTGCTGCACCGCGCGGGCGAGTCGGTGCACGGCCAGGCGTGGGCCCACTTCCAGCTCGGCCAGCTGCACCTGCGGATGGGCGACGTGCCGGGCGCGGAGTCGGACCTGCGGGCCGCCCTGGACCTGTACGGCCGCACCCAGGACGCCCGCGGCGAGGCCTGGGCGCTGACCCAGCTGGCGCGGGCCCGCCTGGTGGACGGGGACGTGTCCGCGGCGGTGGAGGGGCTGCGACGGGCGGAGACCCGGCACCGGGAGAACGAAGACGCGCGCGGCAAGGCGTGGACCATCTACTACCTGGGCCAGGCACTGGAGGAGACGGGCGCCCTGGACCAGTCGGTGCGCGCACTGGAACGCTCCCGCACGATGTTCTCCCGGATGCGGGACGTGTACGGCCTGGCCTGCGCCCGGCACCACTCGGCGCGGGTCACCCGGGACCAGCGCGCCGCCCAGACCGGTTCCCTGCGCAACTCGGGCTTCGCCCGGCAGCTCCTGGTCGACGCGCGCGCCGACTTCCAGCGCATCGGCGTCGGGCACGGCGAGGCATGGACCTGCCTGGAGCTGGCGGTCGTGGACGCGGGCAACGCGCGTACGCCGCAGGCGCTGGCCCTGTGCGACGAGGCCGCCGCACTGTTCGCCGGGTACGGCGACCGGCGCGGCGAGGACTGGGCCCGCTTCCTGCGCTGCACGCTGCTGCCCTACGCCGCCCCCGGCGGGGTGGAGATCGGCACGGCGGTGGCGCAGGAGGAGCTGGCCCAGCTGTCCCGCGCACGCCATCCCGCCCGCGACACCAAGCTGAACGACTACGTGGACGCCTACCAGCTCCTGCTGGAGCGCGGCGTACAGCTGGAGGCGGGCTGGCAGGCCTGGCGCCTGGGCATGGTCCCGGGCCGCCAGGCGCGGGAGGTGATGGGCGTGGCGGTCACGGCCTGAGGCTGGGCGTGGCGGTCACGCCCTGAGGCCGGGGCCGCCCGCCCTCGGGGCGGCCGACCGGGGTCAGCCCCGCTGGGGCTTCGCCTCGGGGCCGGCGGAGGCGTCCTGCTCCGCCGGCTCCTTGAAGTCCACCTTGCCCATGTGCCGGTTCATGGACTTCATCAGACCCCACACCGCCAGGGCCATCACCGCGAACACGATGAACCCGAGGACACCGGGGGTGACCTTGTCCTCGTCGAGCTCGGCGAGGGTGACGAGGTGCGTCATTGCCAGGCTTGCGCTTGCACTCATGTCAGGCATTGTCCCGGATGCCCGCGAAGAGGTCGTCCTCGGGGAGGGAGGTTTCCACGAGGGACTTGGCCAGCTCGTACTCCTCGGTCGGCCAGACCTCCTTCTGGATCTCCATCGGCACCCGGAACCAGCCCCCCTCGGGGTCGATCTGCGTGGCGTGCGCGATCAGCGCCTTGTCGCGGATCTCGAAGAAGTCCGCGCAGGGCACGTGCGTGGTGAGGGTGCGCTCCTTGCGCTCGAACTCCGACCAGCGCTTGAGCCAGTCCTCGTAGGGCGACTCCAGGCCGCGGTCCAGCAGCGCGTGGTGCAGCGCCTCGGTGCGGGGCCGGTTGAAGCCCTGGTTGTAGTAGACCTTCAGCGGCTGGTACGCCGTCCCGTACTCGCCCTCCGGGTACTTCTCGGTGTCCGCCGCGCCCTCGAACGCCACCATCGTGATCTTGTGGGTCATGATGTGGTCGGGGTGCGGGTAGCCGCCGTTCTCGTCGTAGGTGGTGATCACCTGGGGCCGGAAGGAGCGGATCTTCCGCACCAGCTCGCCGGCCGCCTTGTCGACGTCCTCCAGGGCGAAGCAGCCCTCCGGCAGCGGCGGCAGCGGGTCGCCCTCGGGCAGCCCGGAGTCGACGAAGCCGAGCCACTCCTGCCCCACGCCCAGGATCTCCCGGGCCTCGTCCATCTCCTTCCTGCGCACCTCGTGGATGTTCTCCTCGATGTACGCGTCCCCCTGGAGCTTCGGGTTGAGGATGGAGCCGCGCTCCCCGCCCGTGCAGGTCACCACCAGCACGTCCACCCCCTCGGACACGTACTTCGCCATGGTGGCCGCGCCCTTGCTCGACTCGTCGTCGGGGTGGGCGTGAACGGCCATCAGTCGCAGCTGGTCAGTCAAGACTCAATCCTCGGTCAGTCGGCGCCCCGGCGTGCAGCGGCGCAATCGCAGGCTTCTATAGTGACCGAATCGGGAGCGGAATAATTCCGGGGCCCGAGAACCCGGACCCGCTCCCGCGGAGAGGACGATCATGAGCACGGCGAGCACGCGGACTCCTCAGGGCCGCTACGGCCGCTCCTCGGTCGAGCAGGCCGACCGCACGCTCAAGATCGTCGGCGCCGTGCTCGGCGCGCTCCTGCTCGCACTGATCGGCTGGTTCGGCTACCACTACGTCGGTCAGAACAAGATCAGCGGCGAGCTGATCGGCTTCGAGCTCGCCGAGGACTCGGTGCAGGTGCACCTGGAGGTCCGCAAGGACGCCGGCGTCACCGGCTACTGCACGGTGCGCTCCCAGGCGGAGGACGGCGACGAGGTGGGCCGGGCCGACTTCCGCTTCGACGGGGACGACACCCGCATCGACAAGGTCGTCACGCTGCGGACCAAGGCCGCCGGGACGTCGGCCGAGCTGCTCGGCTGCCATCCGGAGTGATGCGGCGAGCCCCACTGGCGCCAATACCTGCCGCCTGACCTGCGGTGACAGGAATCTGGTGGCTTATGTCCTCCCCCTTTGGCCACTGAATTGTTAGGCTCGTGGTTTCGCCCTTCCGTGAAGGAACATCCTTCTGGGTAGGGCGTTGATTTGTATTCCCAGTACCAACGAGGAGCACCCGTGACCCAGACCAGCGAGAACGTCACCTGGCTGACCCAGGAGGCGTACAACAAGCTCAAGGAGGAGCTTGAATACCTTACTGGTCCTGCGCGCACCGAGATCTCTGCCAAGATCGCCGCGGCTCGTGAGGAGGGGGACCTGCGTGAGAACGGCGGGTACCACGCGGCGAAGGAGGAGCAGGGCAAGCAGGAGCTCCGCGTGCGCCAGCTGACCCAGCTGCTCGAAAGCGCCAAGGTGGGCGAGGCCCCGGCCGCCGGCGGCGTCGTGGCGCCCGGCATGGTCGTCACGATCGCCTTCGACGGCGACGAGGACGACACGCTGACCTTCCTGCTCGCCTCGCGCGAGTACGCGAGCTCGGACATCGAGACGTACTCTCCGCAGTCCCCGCTCGGCTCGGGCGTCCTCGGCCACAAGGTCGGCGACGACGCGCAGTACGAGCTGCCCAACGGCAAGCCGGCCTCGGTGAGGATCCTCAAGGCCGAGCCGTACAACGGCTGACCCGCCGCCTACTGCCGACGAGCCCCCGGTGTCCCCGTGACACCGGGGGCTCGTCGATGTCCTGCCGCCCTGCCGACCGGTCGTCCCTCTCGACCCTCGTCGTCAGCCGGCCGCTCTGCGGTACTTGCGCACTGCCAGTGTCCTGAAGATCAGGACGATCACGATCGAGTAGGTGAGCGTCGCCCAGACCGGGTGCTGCATGGGCCAGGCGTCCGACTGCACGACGCCCGGGTTCCCGAACAGCTCGCGGCACGCCTGGACGACCGCGCTGAACGGGTTCCACTCGGCGACATGGCGGAGCCACGGCGTCATCTGGGTGGGGTCGACGAAGGCGTTGGACACGAAGGTCACGGGGAACAGCCAGATGATCCCTCCGGAGGTCGCCGCCTCCGGTGTCCGAACGGACAGGCCGATCAGGGCGCCGATCCACGTGAAGGCGTACCCCAGGAGCAGAAGCAGCCCGAAGCCCGCCAGCACCCTCCCGATGTTGGTCGGCTCCGCCGATCCGGTGCGCCAGCCCACGAGCAGCGCGACGATCGCCAGGACGAGCAGGGTGATCGACGTCTGCACCAGGTCCGCGACGGTCCGTCCGGTCAGCACCGCGCCTCGCGCCATCGGCAGGGACCGGAAGCGATCGACGAGCCCCTTCTGCATGTCGTCGGCGATACCGGCCGCCGATCCGGCGGTGGCGAAGGTGACGGTCTGCGCGAAGATCCCCGCCATCAGGAAGTCCTTGTAGACGTCCGAGTCGGTGGTGCTGCCGACCTTGATGGAACCGCCGAAGACGTACGTGAACAGGATGACGAACATCACCGGCTGGATGATCCCGAACAGGACCATCTCCGGGATCCGGGTCATCCGGATCAGGTTTCGGCGGGCGATGACCAGCGAGTCCCGGACGGACTGGCCGATGGGGTTGGCGGACGCCGTGACCGGCGCGGCGTCGGTGGCGGCGCTCACTTGGCGGTCTCCTTCTCCTGCTCGTGGCCGGCGTCGTCCGCCGAGCCGTTCGTCTCGTCCGCCGCCTCGGCCACGTGGCCGGTGAGGGAGAGGAACACGTCGTCGAGGGTGGGGCGGCGCAGGCCGATGTCGTCGATCTCGATACCGCGGACGTCGAGTTCGCGGATGACCTCGGCGAGCAGCTTGGCGCCGCCCGTGACGGGCACGGTCAGCTTGCGGGTGTGCTCCTCGACCGTGGTCGAGCCCTTGCCGAATCCGGCGAGCACCTCGGAGGCCGTCGCCATGCGGCCGCGGTCGTGGACCACGACCTCGACGCGCTCTCCCCCGGTGCGGGCCTTGAGCTGGTCGGAGGTGCCCCGGGCGATGACGCGGCCGTGGTCGACGACCGCGATGTCGTGCGCGAGGTGGTCGGCCTCTTCCAGGTACTGGGTGGTGAGCAGGAGGGTCGTACCGCCCGCGACCAGCTGTTTGATGACCTCCCACAGCTCCTGCCGGTTGCGGGGGTCGAGGCCGGTCGTGGGTTCGTCCATGAACATGACGGGCGGGGAGACGACCAGGGCGGCCGCCAGGTCGAGCCGGCGGCGCATGCCTCCCGAGTACGTCTTGGTGGGGCGGTCGGCGGCGTCCGAGAGGTGGAACTGGTCGAGCAGCTCGGCGGCCCGCGCCTTCGCCGCCTTGCCCTTCATCTGGTAGAGCTGGCCCACCATTTGCAGGTTCTCGCGGCCCGTCAGGTACTCGTCGACCGCGGCGAACTGGCCGGAGAGGCCGATGGAGCGGCGTACCTCGTTGGGCTGCCTGAGGACGTCGATGCCCGCGACGACCGCCTTGCCGCTGTCGGGGCGCAGTAGGGTCGTGAGGCAGCGGACGGCGGTGGTCTTGCCCGCGCCGTTCGGCCCGAGCAGGCCCAGGACCGTGCCCTCGGGAACGTCGAGGTCGACGCCGTCGAGAGCCCTTACGTCACCGAAGGTCTTCACCAGGCCTTCGGCATAGATGGCGCCTGGCATGTGAGTCTCCACGTCGTCGGGGATTCTTCGGAAAGCCTAGGTTTGTACGTTTCGCCGCGCTCAGCGAGCGATTTACGACACACCATAACGCGATGTATCGCGTCTCACAATGCACTTGCTCGAACGAGTGACGAAGTGGCCGCCGGTGCCCCGCCCGGCTCAGGCGATGACGGTGTATCCCGCTTCCCGCAGCGCGCGGCCGACCTCGGTGCAGTGCTCCGGACCCTTCGTCTCCAGGTGCAGTTCGACCTCCGCCTCCGTGAGCCCGAGCCGCGGATGGGTTCGGACGTGGCTCACGTCGAGGACGTTAGCGTCGACCACTGACAACACCCCGAGAAGTGTGGCCAGCGCCCCGGGCCGGTCCGTCAGCCGCAGCCGGACCGCCAGGTAGCGGCCCTGCGCCGCCATGCCGTGCCGCAGCACGCCCTGCATCAGCACCGGGTCCACGTTGCCGCCGGACAGGACCGCCACGACCGGCCCCTCGAAGGAGCCCGGCGCGCTCAGCAGCGCCGCCACCGGGCTCGCCCCGGCCGGTTCCACGACCAGCTTGGCCCGCTCGAGACACAGCAGCAGAGCGGTGGACAGCTCGTCCTCGGAGACCGTGCGGACCTCGTCCACCAGGTCGCCGACGATCCCGAACGGCACGTCACCGGGCCGCCCCACCTTGATCCCGTCGGCCATCGTCGCCGGGTTCTCCACGGCGACCGGGCGCCCGGCGGCCAGCGACGGCGGGTAGGCGGCCGCGCCCTCCGCCTGCACGCCGACGATCCGCACGTCCGGCCGCAGCGCCTTCACCGCGACCGCGATCCCGGCCGCCAGTCCGCCCCCGCCGATGCCGACCACGACGGTCCGCACCTCGGGGCACTGCTCCAGGATCTCCAGCCCGACCGTGCCCTGGCCCGCGATGACGTCGGGGTGGTCGAAGGGGTGGATGAAGACCGCGCCGGTCCGCTCCGCGTGCTCCTGCGCGGCGGCCAGCGTCTCGTCCACCACCTGGCCGTGCAGCCGCACCTCGGCGCCGTAGTCCCGGGTCGCGCTGATCTTGGGCAGCGGTGCCCCCTGCGGCATGAACACCGTCGATCGCACACCGAGCAGCGACGAGGCCAGCGCGACGCCCTGCGCGTGGTTGCCCGCGCTCGCCGCGACCACGCCCGCGGCCCGCTGCTCGGGGAGCAGCCCGGCGATCCGCACGTAGGCGCCACGCAGCTTGAACGAGCCCGTCCGCTGGAGGTTCTCGCACTTGAGGTGCACCGGCGAGCCGACCAGCTGGGAGAGGTGCCTGCTGCCCTCCATGGCCGTCACCCGCGCCACGCCCGAGAGCATCTTCTGGGCTCCGCGCACGTCGTCGAGGGTGACGGGAGCGACGCGGGACGCTGTGCTGTAGCTCATAGCCTCCAGCATCGCAGTTCACGGGCGCCGTGCGCCGTTGTGACCAACCTCCGAGACCCGCTTTGCCCAGCGCCGGTACGCCCTGCCGCCCGGCCGCGTACCCTGTCCCCCAATTAGCAGCCCTCCACGAAGTGAGCCCCCGGCCATGCCCACAACACCTGAAATGTCGATGGACATGACGACCGCCGGTGACACCGGTCTTCTCGAGACGCTCCAGCACGAGGTCGCGCTCTTCGCCCGACGTGCCGAACAGACCCGGCTCGGCGGGGTCGGCCAGGTGCGCAACTCCATGGACCGCGCCGCCTACCTGCTGCTCAACCGCCTCGACAAAGAAGGCCCGATGGGCGTGAAGGCGCTCGCCGCGAGCATGGGGATCGACTCCTCGACGGTCACCCGGCAGGTGGCCCCGCTCGTCGACACCGGACTCGTCAAGCGGACCTCGCACCCCGAGGACGGACGCGCGGTGGTCCTCCAGCTGTCGCCGCGCGGCGTGGCGCGGCTGGAGGAGGTCCGCTCCTCCCGGCGTCAGCTCATGGCCGAGCTGACCCACGACTGGGCGCCGCAGGAGCGCGAGACGTTCTGCGCGCTCCTCGCGCGCTTCAACGGCGCCCTGTCCGCCCGGATGGCCCCGTCCGGCGTGTCGCCCACGGACGCCCCCTCGGGCTCCTGAACGCCCCTTCCCGCCCTTCCGGAGCTTTTCCCGAGCTTTCCCGGGTCTCCCAGAGCTTTCCCGGGCTTTCCGGAACGGGGTTCGTACCGAACCCTTGACCGGCGGCCCGCCCCTGGCCTGATATGAGACCTCAGGGGTCGTCGCCGTCTGGGCGGGAGGCGCGGTGCGAGAACGGCATGCGTCCCGAAATGCCCGCCGGGCCCGCGAGTTCGAGGCGTTCGTCGCGGGCGCGGCCGGGCGGCTTCTGCACGCCGCCACGCTGCTCACCGCCGAGCCCCCGGACGCCAACCCGCGCGCGCGGCGCCTGCTGGCCCTGAGCCTGGCCCAGACGTACGCGGACTGGGACCGTCTGCACGGGGAGGACCCGTACGACCGCGCCCGCCAGCACCTGGCCACGCGCTTCGCCCGTGCGGCCTGGCACCGGTACGGCGCTCTCGGCCGGACCCGTCGGCACCCCGCCGGACCCCTGGGCGGGCTCGCCCCGCAGGAACGCCTGCTCCTGGTGCTCAGGCTGTACGAGGGTGTCGCCGAGGAACAGACGGCCGCGTTGCTGGGCCTGCCCGTGGAGCGGGTACGGACGATCTGCGACCGGGCGACCGCCGCTCTGCTGCGCCCGCCGCCGTCACCCGCCCGCCCGGTGACGGCGGACGCGAGGGCGGCGACGCCGTGACGGACCCGACGACCGGCACACGCGCGTGGCGCCCGGGGAGGTACCCGTGAACCGCCCCCGGCGCGAGGCCGCCGCACGGCGGATCATGGAGCAGTCACCCCCGCGCGTGCCGCCCGACCTCTACGCGGAGGCCGTCCGCCGGGGCGGCCGCATGCTGCGGCGCAGGACCGCCGCCCGGCGCCTGATGTGGCTGCTGCTGGGCGCCGCGGCCGTGGCGTTCACGGTGTGGGCGCTGACCGTGCAGCCCTGGGTGGAGCCGCCCTCGGAGACGACCCCACCCGTGACCGGCTGGGAGGGCTGGTGAGCCCTCTTTCCTAGCCCAGCGCCTGCTGGAGGTCGGCCAGCAGGTCGTCGGCGTTCTCGATGCCGACCGACAGCCGCACCAGATCGGCGGGCACCTCCAGGGCGGAGCCCGCCGCGGAGGCGTGCGTCATCCGGCCCGGGTGCTCGATCAGCGACTCGACGCCGCCGAGGGACTCGCCGAGCGTGAAGACCTTCGCGCGGTTGCACACCTCGACGGCGGCCTGCTCGCCGCCCTCGACGCGGAACGACACCATGCCGCCGAACGCCTTCATCTGCTTGGCGGCGACCTCGTGCCCCGGGTGCTCGGGCAGCCCCGGGTACAGCACGCTCGTCACGCGCGCGTGCCGGGAGAGCATGTCGGCGACCTTGGTCGCGTTCTCGCTGTGCCGGTCCATGCGCACGGCGAGGGTCTTGGTGCCGCGCAGCACCAGCCAGGAGTCGAAGGGTCCGGCGACCGCACCCATCGCGTTCTGGTGGAAGGCCAGCTCCTCGCCCAGCTCCTGGTCGCCCACGATCAGCGCGCCGCCGACCACGTCCGAGTGCCCGCCCATGTACTTGGTCAGCGAGTGCACGACGACGTCCGCGCCGAGCGCCAGCGGCTGCTGGAGGTACGGGGTGGCGAAGGTGTTGTCGACGACGAGCCGGGCGCCGGCGTCCCGGGCGACCTGGGCGACCTGGGCGATGTCGGTGATGCCGAGCAGCGGGTTGGAGGGCGTCTCGACCCACACCGCCTTGGTCTTCGGGGTGAGGGCGGCCCGCACGGCGGCCGCGTCGCTCGTGTCGGCCACGGACCACTCCACGCCCCACCGGGTGGCGACCTTGGCGAAGAGGCGGAAGGTGCCGCCGTACGCGTCGTTCGGGATCACCACGTGGTCCCCGGGGCGCAGCAGCGTACGCAACAGGCAGTCCTCGGCCGCCAGTCCGGACGCGAACGCGAGGCCGCGACGGCCGCCCTCCAGGGCGGCGAGGTTCTCCTCCAGCGCCGTACGGGTCGGGTTGGCGCTGCGGCTGTACTCGTAGCCGCCCCGCAACCCGCCGACGCCGTCCTGCTTGTAGGTCGACACCTGATAGATCGGCGGGACGACCGCGCCCGTCAGGGGATCGGCGGTGTTGCCCGCGTGGATCGCGAGCGTCTCGAAGTGCTGACTGATGTGCCTGTCGCTCATGGGCACCGAGGGTAGCCGTGCGGAACGCCTCGCGCGTTTTCCACAGGGCGGGGGACGGGTTGGCCAATTGTCGGCGGCGTCTGGTTCGCTTGAGACATGGAGATTCTCTGGGTCCTGATGGCACTGGTCATGCTCGGCTTCGTGCTGCTCCAAGTCTCGCGGCGCCGACGCGGCGCGGTCGGCCTGGTCGAGCCCGGCCACCCGGACGCCGCCGACCCCGCGAACTACGGCTTCGCCCGCGAGGAGGAGCTGGACATCCGGATGCCGGGCCCCGACCAGGACCTGCTCGACGTCCTGGACCTGGTGCAGCGCACCCAGGACTACCGGGGGGCGATGCAGCTCCTCTCCGGCACGGAGGCGGAGGGCGAGCGGCGCTGGCAGCGCGTGCAGGCCTTCGCGGGTGCCGCGTCGCTGGAGCTGCGGCAGCGGCCCGGCGGTGTCGGGGAGACGCCGGGCGGGCAGTGGCTGCGGGTGTGGCGGGCCGAGGCGCCCAAGGACGCGGGCGGCGCGGCGGTGCACGCCGAGTTCCTGGTGCAGCAGGCGTGGCGGACGTCGACGCCGGGCTCGGACGACTTCCGGATCATCATGGAGGAGGCCAGGGCGGCCTGCGGCGAGGCGGCCCTCCTCGCGCCCGGGGACCCGGTCCCGTACATCGTCGAGCTGTCGGTGGCCCGAGGTCTCGGCTACTCGCGCGAGGAGTTCGAGCAGCTCTGGCTGAAGATCCTGGACCGCGCTCCCAACCACATGGGCGCGCACCTGGCCGCCCTCCAGTACTGGTGCGAGAAGTGGCACGGCTCGCGGCAGCTGGCGTACTCGTTCGCGGAGGCGGCGGCCGCCCGTGCGCCGCGGGGCTCCCTGCTGGCGGCGATGCCGCTGTTCGCGGTTTTCGAGCACCTGCCCGAGGTCAATCTGGTCAGCGGCTTCTACCAGAGCGAGGTCGTCACCAAGGCCGTCCACGGCGCCCTGCACGCGGTCCACTCGGCCCGCCCGGACGATCCCATGCAGGCGCACGTCCGCCACCTTCTGGTGTTCTTCCTGGTCCGCGGCGAGCGCTGGGCCGAGGCCATGAACCAGTTGACGGTCATAGACGGCCACGTGGGCGCCCTGCCGTGGACGCTGTCCGCCGACCCGGCGGCGGAGTTCGCGGTGTACCGCGCGCTCGCGGTGGCGGGGTACGAGGCGAACGGCGGCAGCCCGGCCACGCTGCCGCACTGAGCACGCCGTCGCACTGAGCAGCGGGCACGCCCACAGGGACGCGGTCCGGCCGTCATCGGCCGGACCGCGTCCCTGTGGGCCTCGTCCCGCTGAGCCGCCTCGGACGCTCAGCCCTCGCTGCCGCTGCGGGCGGGCAGTCGCCACCCCGGGCGCGGGAAGTGGCAGGTGTACCCGTCCGGGTAACGCTGCAGGTAGTCCTGGTGCTCCGGCTCGGCCTCCCAGAAGGGGCCGACCGGCTCCACCTCGGTGACGACCTTGCCGGGCCACAGCCCGGAGGCGTCCACGTCCGCGATCGTGTCCTCGGCGATCCGCTTCTGCTCGTCGTCCACGTAGTAGATCGCCGAGCGGTAGCTGAGGCCGATGTCGTTGCCCTGGCGGTTCTTGGTGCTCGGGTCGTGGATCTGGAAGAAGAACTCCAGGAGTGCGCGGTAGTCGGTCGCCTCGGGGTCGAAGAGGATCTCGATGGCCTCCGCGTGCGTGCCGTGGTTGCGGTACGTCGCGTTCGGCACGTCACCCCCGGTGTATCCGACCCGGGTCGCGGTCACGCCCGGAAGCCGACGGATCAGCTCCTCCATCCCCCAGAAGCATCCGCCCGCCAGCACGGCCCTCTGTGTCTGCGCAGCCATCGCGGCCCTCCAAAATCTCTCGGCTCGGTCGCCCACCCCCCCTCAACACGGGAGGGCTCCCGACGATTCCGCACCCGTCCGGCCGGCCATATGATCACGGCAAGGGGAGGGGAGTAAAACCTGTGAAGATTCATGTCAAGCGGGGCTTGGCCTCGCTCGTGGGCCTCGCGCTCGCCGGCACGGGCCTGGCCACCGTGGGCACCGCTCCGGCGGTGGCCGACTCGTACGACTGTCCGTCGGGCTACTTCTGCGGCTGGACGGGCGAGAGCGCCAACGGCTCGATGTGGAAGACGAACAAGAGCGTCGCGGACCTGGGCGGCTGGGACAACAAGATCCGCTCGTACGTCAACCGCACGACGAGTGTCGCCTGCGTCTACGAGGACAAGCACTACGCGCCGGGCGGCGGCTACTGGGCCCAGGAGCCGAACTCGCCCGGCGAGCTCAACGGGGACCCGGTCGCGACGACCAGCTCGGTCAGGTTCGTCCGCACCGAGCGCGAATGCAGTCAGCCCGCCTACCCCAGCTGGTCCTCCGAGACCTCACCGAAGGCCCTGGGCTTCGGGGACCTGAACGGTGACCGCAAGGCCGACGTGGTCACCCGCGACGAGGCCGGGCGGCTCTGGTTCTCCCCGGGCGACACCACCGGCCGGCTGATCGGCACCGGCGGCTGGAACGCCATGAGCGCCCTCACCCGGCACGGCGACTTCAACCGGGACGGGCGCGAGGACGTGATCGCCCGCGAGGCCGCGACCGGCAAGCTCTGGCTCTACCCCGGTACCGGAACCGGTTCCCTCGGCTCCCGCAAGCTGATCGGCAAGAGCGGCTGGAACGGCATGAGCGGGATCACCGCCTTCGGTGACCTGACCGGTGACGGCCACTCCGACCTGATCGCGGTCGAGAAGGCCACGGGCAGACTGTGGCTCTACCCGAGCACCGCCACCGGCGCTCTCGGCGCCCGCAAGCTGGTCGGCACCGGCGGCTGGAACGCCATGAACGCGCTGATCGGCATGGGCGACGTGACCGGCGACGGCCGGCCCGACCTCTACGCACGCGAGGCGTCCACCGGCAAGCTGTGGCTCTACCCGGGCACCTCGACGGGCAGGCTCGGTTCCCGCACGCTCGTCGGGACCGGTGGCTGGAACGCGATGGCGCACTTCCTCCCGGTCGGCGACTTCTCCGGCGACGGCGTGCCGGACCTGGCCACCGTGACCAACGAGAGGTACGTGCTGAACGGCTACCCGGGCAACCTGGGCTGGCTGGTCACCTACCGGGGCCGCGGCAACGGTTTCCTGACGTCCGGCGCGCCCACCCACGGGGAGTGGTGGGGACTCAACGGCTTCGTCTAGCACGAGCTAGTACGCCCTCGTACGACCAGAACCCCGAGGACGACCACCCCGCCCGGCACGGCGACGAAAACCACTGGCCGGGCGGGACGGGCCGACCCCACGCTGTACGCCATGCAGCAGCCCCAGCACGAGGTCCGGGCGGTCCACACCGCGTCCACCGTCACCGTCTACCAGGCGTACTCCCCGGAGATCGGCCTCCCGGCCGTCCGCGAAGGACGCTTTCCCGCCGCCTGGAAGCGGGACCGGATGACGTGGGTCATCAAGCCGCGTTCACAGACCTCAGTCGAGTCTGTCGGCGACGCCGGTGTGTCTCGGGGTGTCAGCCGTCGAAACGATCCCACTCGACCAGGTTGGCCAAGGGGGCGAGGGCACTGCGGTGGGTGGCGCCGGCCCAGGCGCTGAACCCGTTGCCGATTCCTTCGTCTGTGACATGCAGGACGAGGCCCGGAGCCACGTAGAAGCGCGTGGGAGCCGCAGGCCAGAACGGGCGCAACGGCACGAGAAGGAGTGCCTCGGCGAGCCGGTCGACCTGCTCTGCGGTGAGCCGAAGGGACAGCGCCACGTAGTCGGCGCCCATGGAGGCCTCGAAGAGCGAGAACTGGATGAGAAAGCCACTGAGTGGTTCCCGCTCGGCGATCGCCGGTTGGTCGTCCTCACTGAACCAGACGGTCGGATCCGTTTCGGGGTTGTCGAGCGTCCACAGCAGCGACCAGAAGAAGCCTCCCTGATTCTCTTCGCCGAAGACGAGCATCTCCCCGGTGGCATCGGTATGAAGCTTGGAAGGGGGAAAGAGTCGGTTCTGCACTCCCAGGCAGCGTGGGCGGTGCTGTGCCAGCCGGTAGAACTCCCTCAATCCGTCGGGCAGATCCCGGGGAAGCTCCGAATTCGACGGTGGCTCGTCCGTCTCGGACTCAGCGGGGTACCAGCCGGTGACGAACTGTTCGAGCGCACTGGCTCGCTGACCGTCCACATGCCGGAGCCACTCAAGGGTCGGAAGGCCCGATGGAGGGAGATCGGGACGCACGCGGGCCAAGTCGAGCCTGCTCAGGGGCGAATGAAGCCGAAGTGAGCAGTCGGAGAGTACGTGTACGCCGCTACCCGGTCGAACGACCGTTCCGGCCTGAGTCACGGATCCGGTGCCGAGATAGACGAGACCTTCCGAGTTGCGCACCGCCAAGTGAACAGGCAACTGCGCTTCACCTGCGCCTCGCTCCCAGGGCTCTTCCAGGAGCCGTTGCCCTACCGGAGTCGGAGCAGGGCCGAGAAGGCGGACCTCATCAGCGTTCCAGACGCAGCTTCTGTCGAGGGCATCCCCAGCTGCCACAATGATCAGTGTCCCGGCGTCGCCGATGCCAACAGTGGCGCTCCCGAAGGTAAAGCTCTCCGTGGCCGCCGTGTCACCGCAGAGCGTGTATGCCTGCTCCTCGTCCACGAGTGACATGGGCGACATACCGCGAGAGTGATCAACCATGGCGACATCTTCCTCTACGGTCCGGTGTCGGGTGTCACTCATGCCAGGAGCCGCCTGCCAGCAGGGTCCGTAAGGTTTGTGAACGCTGCTTGACGCGGGTCATCAAGCCGCTTTAACAGACTTCGCAGGGGGCGTCATACGCCACGCGAGGAGTCGTCTCGTTGGGCTTGCCAGAGAGAGCGCAGCATGGCGACCGCTCGCTGCGCGGCCTCGTGGGGCGTGGGTCGGGGTGCGTGAACCCTCGGGCCCGCCAGGTCCCGGCCACTGAGTGAACGGGCGGGGACCGCGGCCCAGTCATCGCGGTCCACCACGGCTACGTGCCCGTGCTGGTGGGCTGCTTCGTCCTGCCAGTCGTCCGGCGGTGCCATGAGGACACGCAGCGTCCGCTCGTCGAGCCACTCCAGTCCCAGAACTTGACGGCCGAACTCGTTCCCGATGAGAGAAGCCACGGCGCCCGATTCCAGGTCCAGAAGCAGCAGCTCCCCCTCGAAGAAGTAGCCACCGTCGTACTTACCGGCGCCTACCGCGAGCAGCGGGTGCCGGGGGTGGAAGGCCAGTGCGTGCACGGGGAAGCGTGAGCGAACGAGCGCGCGCCGGACGAAGGAGCGGCTGTCGTAGACCGCGACCGGCGTTGCTCTGCCGTGTGCCGGCGCGCCTGCAACGGCCAAGAGGCCGCGCTGCTCGTCGTGGACGACCTGGAACGGGTCTCCGACACCGAGGAAGGCCCAGCCCTCAGGGGGGTGTTCGCCAGAGGCTGTCATGCCGTGATCTTCTCAACCGACCTGCTTGGCGAGGTAGCTGGTTGGCGCGAGATCATGAGGACATGACGAAGCAGGGCAAGGCAGCGCCTCCAGCGGAGCAATCCGTCAGTGAGCCGGTGCTCTCCGCTTACCAACGCGCGCTGCGAGACCGGCTGCTCGCTGCCCCGGTCGTTTCCCCGCCCGCGCCTTGGCGCCCCGTCTTCGAGTACGCGTACGGCATCCCTGTCGGCGGACTACTCGGCGTCGGCTTCGCATCGCACCCCGCAAGCGGTCGAGACCTGGTCATGGCCGTCTCGCACGACGGTCACGGTCTCTTCGACGCCGTCACCGGCGAGAAGATCGCCAGGGATCGCGACCCCGACCCCGAGGGCAGCACCCCCGACGGTGTCGCCGACCTGACCTGCCCCGGACTGGGTCCGATCGCCGGCAGCCGCGTACACGTCGCCGGGCTCTTCGGCGGAGGACTTCACCGCACCACCGAGGACGGTTGGACCTTGGAGGTCGTCACCCCAGCTTGGCCCAACGACCGGGTTCTGCTGTCCCGCGACGGGGGCCTGCCCCACGCCGGTCCGCACGGGGAGCGGTGGTGGCACATCTTCCACGCCTCGTACTCCGAGATCCGGGCGGTCGGTTTCTCGCCTTCCGGGCGGACGATCGCCGTCGCGACGAGCAGTGACCTCTCACTGTGGACTCGGGTGACCGCTCAACAGGACTGAGCCGGTCGGCACCGCGTAGCGGTAGCGTCAGCCGGGTGGAGTCCTGTTGCGATCGTGCACCCGATGGCCTGACGAAGCGGGCCCGGAGCTTCGTCGTCACCCACGGCGTCAAGGTTGATGTGCCATGGGTGAACCAACACTGGGAGCATTGGCTGGCTGCCGGGATCCCCTCAGCGGAGGTCGACCGCGCAGTGGCGTATCAGGAGCGTTGGGGTGGTCTCGTCCTTCCTCCCGCTCCGCATTACGACGGCGGACCGAAGTACCTCGGTACCGACGTTCCGGAAGGTTCTCCGGCGGAGGGCTGGTGGTTCGAGGCCGGGCCTCAGCGGACAGCCGTGCCCTACTCGTTCATGATCGGCCCCCAGGGCGAGTTCGGCATTCATGCCGATCGCTGGACGCCCCTGCACCGAACCATCGAAGGATGGGTGGAGGCCCTCGCGCTCGCCCACCATGCATCGACGTGGGCGAGACAGACAACCAAGATCACAGGTGACGAGGTCGACGCCCTGGCCCTGGACACCTTCGAGCCGGTGCAGGAGGTCGAGGGCCTGACGGACACGTGGTGGCGGGGCTCCGACTCGTTGGTGGCCGTCTATGCGGGAGAGGCCGAATCCCTCTCAGCTCCCCGATGCCGCACCGCGCTGGTCTACTCCGGGCTCGACGAGTGGGGACTGTACGGCGGGGTTCCGGACGGGAAGAACGAAAAGGGGTTGTGAACGCGGCTTGACGTGGGTCAAGCCGTCGTTCCTGTGGATGATGTACCGCTGCGGGTGGGCCGCCAAGGAGGGGCAGGAGACCGTCCTGGCCGTGGAGATCGGTCGCGAGGGCTTCGAGTGGGCCCTGCGTCACGCGTGCCTGTCGAGCTACCAGCCCGGCGTGCACAGCGACCGGGCCGCCTGGCAGCGCGGGTTGAAGCGCTCGCCCGCCCGCGTCCAGTGGGACCCCGAACGCGACCTGCGCCTCCAGCCCCTGCCCTACCGCTCCCTGCAGCTCGGCCTGGCCGGCGAGGCCGCGCGCCGGTACGCGGACGAGTGGACGGTCGCCATCCGCGACGTGACTCCACTCGCCCACGAGGTCCACGCCCTCGTACGGGACGGTGACCTCGGCGCGGCACGGCGCCTGCTGCCCCGGGAGCAGCCGTATCCGGCCGCGGGAGAACTGCTGAGCAACCTGCGGTCGTGATGGCGCTGTCGGCGTGGACGGGTCAGTCCACCTCGACGCCGAAGTCGCGCAGCAGCTCCTCCAGGCCGCCCGGGTAGCCCTTCCCGCCCACGACGAAGTCCCAGTCGCCGTTGGACCTGCGGCGGAAGGAGCCGAGGACCAGGGCGGTCTCGTGCGGGCGGCCGTCGGAGACCTGGAGTCGGCCCAGCTCCGTCAGCGCCGGGTCGAGGAGGCGGATGCACGCGTCCGTGAAACCGGACAGGTCGGCGTCCGGATTCGCCTCCGGGTCGACGGCGGCCACCAGCACGAGGCGGTCGGCGTCGTCCGGCAGGGTGTCGAACGAGGCACAGAGCGCGGCCTTGTCGGGTGCGGTGGCGGACAGTGTCCGTACCGAGCCGTCCGGGGTCCGCGGGTTGTTGTAGAAGACGAAGTGGTCGTCGGTCAGGATCCGGTTGCCCCGGCACACCAGGGCGCACACGTCGAGGGCGACGCTCCCGGACCAGGACATGCCGAGGATGTTGTAGTCGTCGGGCACCGACGGGTCCGGGGCGGGCGGCGGGGTGGAGTCCGGGCGGCCGCCGTCGCCCAGCCGGCCGCGCAGGCCGTGGCGGTGCAGCAGGTCGACGAGTTCGGCCCCCGAGACCAGCTCCAGCGGCTTGCCGTTGGCGAAGGTGTGCGAGCCGGGGCCGAACCCCGAGGTGGTGACGAGGACGCCCTTGTTCGCCCCGGCGTCCTGGACGGTCCCGTACAGGTCGCGTACGGCGGTGGGCGGCACCGTGCTGCGGTACCGCTTCACCTGGACGACGATCTGTCCGCCCCGGATCGGGGTCGGGTCCAGGGCGTGGACGTCCACCCCGCCGTCGTTGGAGCGTTGCGTGGTGACCGCCCGCATCCCCATGGCCTCGAACAGCTCGGCCACGAGTCCCTCGAAGGCGATCGGGTCCATCTCGTACAGATCGGGTTCCTCGACGTCGCCGTGGGTGGTGACCCGGTGGCCGACCTCCTCGGGCCGGCGGCCCGGCCTGATCGCGACGAGCTGGTCCGGGCGGGCCGACACCTGCCCGCGCAGCGCGTCGGCCAGGCAGCTCTCCGCGTCCACCTGGGCCAGGTGCAGTTCGCGGAAGGAGGAGCGCTCGGCCATGACGGTGGCCAGGAAGATGCGGTCCGGCCGGCCCGTCGTGGGGTCGTGTCCGTCGACGAAGCCGTTGAGGGCCACCGACTCCAGGGCGCCGGACTCGTCGGCGGCGAACAGTTCGTGCAGCACGAGGAGCACGCACTGCGCGATGACCGCCTTGTAGAGGGCCCTGCGCTGTCCCACCGGTCGGGGGGTTTCCCGGTACTGGTCGGCCGCGTACATGTACCGCACGTACTTGGACTGCGGGACGACATCGCCCGCCGGCAGCTCCCAGTCGAGCACCAGTTGCCGGGCCACGGGGTCGTAGGTCATGGCGACCCGGCGGGGGAACCCCTCGGGCCAGGCCGTCGAGGTGTACAGGGCCGCGGAGAAGTACTCGACCACGGCTTCGGGCTCCCGGCGTCCGACGCCTTCGATCACCGCGGCCAGGGACGGCAGCTCTTCGGCGCGCATGAGGGTGGAGGGCCGGAAGACCGATGCCCGGCATCCCGAGGCCAGCAGCTCCTGGAGCACCGCGACCCGTGCGTCCAGCTCCTCGGTGCGGCGGATCGCGTCGGCCTGCTTGTACTCACGGTAGCTCTGAGCGGCCCGCCGCTCGTAGGCCCGTGCCTCCCGGGCGTCCTGTCTGTGCTGCCGTGCCTCGGCCTCCAGCCGGCGCTGTCGCTGCCGCTGCATCTCGGCCCAGACCCCGAAGGGCCCCGTGGTGCGACGACTCATGGGTTGTCAGCCCTCCCCCCTGCACCGGTTGTCCCCACAACCAGTTGTAGCGGGTCGACTTTATCCAGCAATCGCTGCCGCGCACATCCACTCGCCGCCCTTAACGACCGGGCCGGGATCAGTCCGCCGCGCGCAGCCCCGCGATCAGGGTGCGTACCAACTGCCGGGCGTCGTAACTCGGGTTGGGGGTCTCCGCGCCGATGCAGAGGTTGCCGACGCCGCGCATGAGCGCCAGGGGCGGTACGTCGGTGTCGATCTCGCCGGAGTCGGTGGCGGCGGCGAGGAGGTCGGTGCAGACGGGGACGAGGCGGTCGAGGAAGTACGCGTGGAGGGTCTCGAAGCCGGCGCTGTCGGACTGGAGGACCGCGGCGAGGCCGTGCTTGGTGACCAGGAAGTCGACGAACAGGTCGATCCAGCCCGCGAGCGCCGCGTACGGGGTCGGGCTGCTCGCCAGCAGGGCGGGACCGGCCTCGGCACAGGCCTCCACCTGGTGCCGGTAGACGCCGATGATGAGGTCCGCCCGGGTCGGGAAGTGACGGTAGATCGTGGCCGTGCCGACCCCGGCCTCGGCCGCGACGTCGCGCACGGGGGCCTCCACGCCCGATCTGACGAACACCGCGGCGGCCGCGTCGAGCAGGGTCTTCTCGTTGCGCCGGGCGTCCGCGCGCTTGGGCCGGGAGGCCGCCTGTCCCGTCGCCGCTTCGCCGTCCTTCACCGTGCCGTTCCCTTCACCGATTGATAAACGGGACACCGTTCCGTATTGTTGGGCGAGTAAACGGGACGGCGTTCCGCTTGGTGTCCTCATGATGCCAGAGCCCCGAGCCCGCCACCAAGTCATGCCCCCGATGGAGGAACCGTCATGCAGTACCGCACCTTGGGCCGCACCGGTGTGCAGGTCAGCTCGCTCGCGCTCGGCGCCATGAACTTCGGCAGCATCGGGCGTACCACCCAGGACGAGGCCACCGCCATCGTCGACGCCGCCCTGGAGGGCGGGATCAACCTCATCGACACCGCCGACATGTACGGCCGCGGCGAGTCGGAGGAGATGGTCGGCAAGGCGATCGCCGGGCGTCGCGACGACATCGTGCTGGCCACGAAGGCGAACATGCCGATGAGCGACGAGCCCAACCACCAGGGCTCCTCGCGCCGATGGCTGGTCACCGAGCTGGACAACAGCCTGCGCCGCCTCGGCGTCGACCACGTCGACCTCTACCAGATCCACCGGTGGGACCCGACCACGAGCGACGAGGAGACGCTGTCCGCGCTCACCGATCTGCAGCGCGCCGGGAAGATCCGGTACTTCGGGTCCTCCACCTTCCCCGCGTATCGCATCGTCGAGGCGCAGTGGGCCGCCCGCGAGCACCGGCTGGGCCGCTACGTCACCGAGCAGCCCAGCTACTCCCTCCTGCAACGCGGGATCGAGAGCCACGTGCTGCCGGTGACCGAGCAGTACGGGCTCGGCGTGCTGGCGTGGAGCCCGCTGGCCTCCGGATGGCTGTCCGGGGCGGTGCGCGCGGGACGCGAGGTCGCCACGCACCGGTCTGCGGTCCTGCCCGAGCGCTTCGACACCGCGCTGCCCGCCAACCGGGCCCGGCTCGACGCCGTCGAGCAGCTGGCCGCGGTCGCCGACGAGGCCGGGCTCACCCTGATCCAGCTCGCGCTCGGCTTCGTGACCGCGCACCCCGCCGTCACCGCCGCGCTCGTCGGGCCCCGCACCCTGGACCACCTCCACTCCCAGCTCGCCGCCGCCGACACGGTGCTCTCCGACGACGTCCTCGACGCGGTCGACGCCGTCGTCGCGCCGGGGACCGACCTCGCCGCGCACGAGAAGTTCGACGCCACGCCCGCGCTGCTCGACCCGGCGCTGCGCCGTCGGCGCCACCCGGCGGCCGCCTGAACGGCGGACGCCGAACCGTCAGCGCCCCGGGCGGCCCGCCCCCGCCGCCGCCTCGCCGCGCCCCCGGTAGCGGTACACGACGTACGGCCGCACCAGGTAGCCGAGCGGTGCCGTGAAGGCGTGGATCAGGCGCGTGTAGGGCCACAGGGCGAACAGGGCCATGGCGAGGAGTGCGTGCAGGCGGTAGACCAGCGGGGCCTGGGCCATGGCGGTCACGTCCGGGTCCAGTGCGAACAGGCTGCGGAACCAGACGGAGACGCCGAGCCGGTAGTCGTACGTGGACGCCGCCGTCGCACCGGACGCGGTGGCCGTCAGCCCGGCGAGGACGACCGTGAGCATCAGGGGGTAGACCACTCGGTCGCTCCGGCTGGTCGCGGCCCGGATCGCGGGGGTGCGCAGGCGGCGGTACAGGAGGAGGGCGAGGCCCGCCAGGGTCGCCAGGCCCGCGGTGCCGCCCGCGATCAGGGCGTTGGCGTGGTAGAGGTGCTCGCTGACGTGGAGGCGGTCGGTCAGCGACTCGGGGACCAGGAGCCCGGCCACGTGGCCGGCGATCACGAACAGCAGGCCGTAGTGGAAGAGCGGGCCCGCGATGCGCAGCAGCCGGCTCTCGTGCAGCTGGCTGGAACGGGTGGTGAAGCCGAAACGGTCGTAGCGGTAGCGCCAGGCCGTCCCCGCCACCAGCACCACCAGGGTCAGGTACGGCAGGACGCCCCACAGGGCGGTGTGCAGGTGCCTCATCGGCGGGCTCCGTCGTCGTGCGGCCGGGGCTGGGCGGGGAAGGGGCCCAGGACGTCGAGGCCCACCGCCTCGGTCGGCGGGCCGGTACGGGTCAGGCGCAGGGCCTCCTCGCGGCTGGCCGGTGCCCGGCCCGGCAGGCACCGGCCGACGGCCTGGAGGAGGGCGGCGTAGGGGCTGCGGTGGGCTTCGAGGGCGTAGCGCAGGACCTCGATCGCCGCACGGTGTTCCGTCAGCAGTGCGGTGCCCGCCTCGGGGGCGCGGGCGGCGAACTCCAGCATCAGCGGCAGGAAGTCGGGCAGTTCGTCGTCCGGCGGCAGCCAGCCGTGGGTGCGGTACACGGACTTGATACGGGCGAGTGCGGCGCCGCGGCGGCGGGTGTCGCCGTCGGTGTAGTAGGTGAGGTAGAGGCAGCGCCGGCGGCTGCGGTCGAAGGTGGCGACGTAGCGGGCGGCCACGGCGAGGGGGTCCTCCCGTTCCGCCCGGTCGCAGAAGGAGAGCAGGAGCTGGATCTCGGGGCCGGGGAGCGCGGCGACCGTCTCGCGGACGGTGCGCGGGCGGCGGGGCCAGTCCCGGTCCGGGTAGGCCAGCAGCAGGGCGGCGGCCTGGAAGACGACCGGTGCGGTGGTGGTCGTCGCGGCGCGGCTGGGGCTACGGCTCACAGCTCGGGCTCCGTCCGGACGGTGCCGCGGGCGCGCGGGAAGAGGCCGTTCGGGCGTCCCTTCCCGTTCCAGTTCAGGAGGTTGACCCGGCCGCGCAGCGCGGACGACGTGCCGGACCCGGCGGTCGGCGGCGCGTGGAAGGCGTCGGGGTCGAACTCCCCGAAGCCGGGTCCGGCGCCCGCGCCGTCCGGCATCATCCCCGGCCCGCCCACCCCGTCCAGGCTGCAACCCGCCCCGGTGCCGCCGGGGTCGGGGACGGAGCCGGTGTAGGCGGTCGGGATGACGTACCGCTCGTCGTACTTGGCGAGGGCGAGCAGCCGGTACAGCTCCAGGATGCCCGGCTCGTCCAGTCCGACCGCCTCGGCGATCCGCGGGTCCTGCTCCTCGCCGAGGTTGACGCGCCGCATGTGGGAGCGCATCGCGGCCAGCCGGCACAGGGCGGCCTCCACGGGCCCCGGATCGCCCGCGGTGAAGAGTTCGGCGAGGTAGCCGAGGGGAATGCGCAGCGTGTCGATGGCGCCGAACAGCGCGGCCGGGTCCTCCCCGTCGTGCCCGGTGCCGGTGAGGGCGTCGACGACCGGGGAGAGCGGCGGGACGTACCAGACCATGGGCATCGTGCGGTACTCCGGGTGCAGCGGGAGCGCGACGCGGTACCGGGTGATCAGCGCGTGGACCGGGGAGCGGCGCGCGGCCTCGACCCAGTCGTGCGGGATGCCGGACGCCTGGGCCGCGCGGGCCACCTCGGGGTCGTCGGGGTCGAGAAAGCAGCCGAGCTGGGCCTCGTACAGGTCCTTCTCGTCGGTGACCGAGGCGGCGGCGCCGACCTTGTCGGGGTCGTAGAGCATGACGCCGAGGTAGCGCAGCCGGCCGACGCAGGTCTCGGAGCAGACGGTGGGGTCGCCGGCCTCGATGCGCGGGTAGCAGAAGGTGCACTTCTCGGCCTTGCCGGTGGAGTGGTTGAAGTAGACCTTCTTGTACGGGCAGCCGCTGACGCACATCCGCCAGCCCCGGCAGCGGTCCTGGTCGACCAGGACGATGCCGTCCTCGACGCGCTTGTAGAGGGCGCCGGAGGGGCAGACGGCGACGCAGGACGGGTTGAGGCAGTGCTCGCAGATGCGGGGCAGGTAGAACATGAACGCCCGCTCGTAGTCGAGTCGGACCTGCTCGCTCATCCGGGCGAGGAGGGGGTCCGCGGCGAGCTGTGCGGGGCCGCCGCCGAGGTCGTCGTCCCAGTTGGGGCCCCAGGTGATCTCGGTGGGGCGGCCGTCGATCGCCGAGCGGGGCGGGGCGGTGGGGACGTCGTCGCCGAGGGGGGCGGTGGTGAGGTTCTCGTAGTCGTAGGTCCAGGGCTGGTAGTAGTCGTCCAGGGTGGGGAGTTCGGGGTTGGCGAAGAGGCGGGCGAGGCGGCGGGCGCGGCCGCCGGTGCGCGGGACCAGGCGCCCGCCCTTGAGGTGCCAGCCGCCCTTCCACTTCTCCTGGTCCTCGTGGCCGCGGGGGTAGCCCTGGCCGGGGCGGGTCTCGACGTTGTTGAACCAGACGTACTCGGTGCCGGTGCGGTTGGTCCAGGTCTGTTTGCAGGTGACCGAGCAGGTGTGGCAGCCGATGCACTTGTCGAGGTTCATGACCATCGCCACCTGTGCCATGACGCGCATCAGTACGTGACCTCCTGGGAGCGGCGCCGGACGGTGGTGACGGCGTCGCGCTGGTTGCCGGTGGGCCCGTAGTAGTTGGGGGCGAAGGAGAGCTGGCCGTAGCCGCCGATGAGGTGGGTGGGCTTGACGAGCAGCTTGGTCAGGGAGTTGTGGACGCCGCCGCGGCGGCCGTTCGCCTCCGACTTCGGCACGTTCACCAGGCGTTCCTGCACGTGGTACATGAGCACCGTGCCGTCCGGGACGCGGTGGGAGACGATCGCGCGGGCGACCACGACGCCGTGCGCGTTGACGGCCTCCACCCAGTCGTTGTCGGCGGCGCCGATCGCGTCGGCGTCGGCGGGGCTCATCCAGATGACGGGGCCGCCGCGGGCCAGGGTCTGCATCAGCAGGTTCTCCTGGTACTCGGAGTGGATGGACCACTTGGCGTGCGGGGTGAGGTAGCGGACGGTCACCGCGCGGCCGTCCCCGGTCGGTGTCGGTGCGTCGCCCAGCTCGGCCAGGTTCAGCGGGGGCCGGTAGACGGGGAGTTGTTCGCCCAGCTCGGCCATCCAGTCGTGGTCGACGTAGAAGTGCTGGCGGCCGGTGAGGGTGTGCCAGGGCTTCTTGTGCTCGGTGTTGACCGTGAAGGGCGAGTAGCGCCGGTCGGGTGCCTCCTTGCCGGACCACTCGAAGCTCGCCCCGACCTGCACGGGGCGCTCCTGGGTGTCCGAGAAGACCACCCGCCGCTCCCCCACCGACGCGGCCAGCTCGGCGAGCCCGGCGCCGGGGCCGACGCGGTCGGCGAGGCGGTCGAAACCCTCGGCGGCGAGGCGGCCGTTGGTGGTGCCGGACAGGGCGAGGATCGCCTCGCAGAACTTGACGTCGGTGTCGAGCAGGGGGCGGCCGTGAGCCGGTCCGGCGGGGGCCGTGCCGCAGCGGGCGGCGAGCCAGCGGGCCTCCTCGTGCGGATTGACGGTGACGCCCTTGACGGTCATGCCGTGCTCCTCGGCCAGCGGCCCGAAGGCGGCGAGCCGGTCGGCGACGGCCGTGTAGTCCCGTTCCACCAGGGAGACCTGAGGGGCGTTGCGGCCCGGCTCGACGGGGGTGCGGCCGTCGCGCCAGTCGGTGACCCGGCCGCCGGGCTGGGCTCTCTCGCCGGGTGTGTCGTGCTGGAGGGCGGTGGCGACCAGGTCGTGGGCCGTGTCGAGGCGGCCGGCGGCGAGTTCGCCGAGGCGGCGGGCGAGGGAGTGGAAGATCTCGAAGTCGGTGCGGGCCTGCCAGGGCGGGTTGATCGCGGGGCTGAAGGCGTGCACGAAGGGGTGCATGTCCGTGGAGGACAGGTCGTGCTTCTCGTACCAGGTGGCGGCGGGCAGCACGAGGTCGGAGAAGAGCGTCGTGGAGGTCATCCGGAAGTCGAGGCTCAGCAGCAGGTCGAGCTTGCCCTGCGGGGCGTCGTCCCGCCAGGCCACGGAGCGCGGCCGGTGCTCGGGCGGTGCCTCGTCGGCGGTGGCGCCGTCCCGGGCGCCGAGCAGGTGGCGCAGGAAGTACTCGTTGCCCTTGGCGGAGGAGCCGATCAGGTTGGCCCGCCACACGGTCAGCACGCGCGGCCAGTTGCGGGGCGCGTCGGGGTCCTCGCAGGCGAAGTCCACGGCGCCCGAACCGAGTTGGTCCGCGATCCAGTCACCGGGCTCCTGACCGCTCTCGCGGGCCCGGCGGCCGAGGTCGAGCGGGTTGGCGTCGAAGGTCGGGTACGACGGCATCCAGCCGAGCCGGGCCGACTGGGCCACCAAATCGGCGGTGTGCCGCCCGGCGAGGGTGCCGGGGGCGGTGGGCGACGCGAGGGCGTCGGCCGCGTGGGACTCGTACCGCCACTGGCCGGTGTGCAGGTACCAGTACGGGGTGCCCGCCATCTGCCGCGAGGGCCGGACCCAGTCGGAGGCCGTGGACAGCTGCTGCCAGCCGGTGTACGGGCGGACCTTCTCCTGGCCGACGTAGTGCGCCCAGCCGCCGCCGTTGACGCCCTGGCAGCCGGTGAGGATGAGCAGGGAGAGGAAGGAGCGGTAGATGGTGTCGGAGTGGAACCAGTGGTTGGTGCCGGCGCCCATGACGATCATGCAGCGGCCCCGGGTCTGTTCGGCGGTGCGCGCGAACTCCCGGGCCGCGCGGACCGCCGCCTCGGCCGGGACGGAGGTGAGGCGCTCCTGCCAGGCGGGCGTGCAGGGCTGCTCGGCGTCGTCGTAGCCGGCGGGCCAGTGGCCGGCGAGGCCGGGGCGGGCCACGGCGTACTGGGCGAGCAGCAGGTCGTAGACGGTGGTGACGAGCCGGCCGCCGATCTCCCGGGCCGGTACGCCGCGCACGACGGTGGCGCCGGGTTCGTCGAAGCGGGGCAGCACCACCTCGACACCGTTGTCGCCGCGGCCGCCCGTGTGCCCGTGCAGGGTGAGGAGCGGGTCGGTCCCGCCCAGGTCGAGGTTCCAGCGCCCCGCACCCTCCTTGCCCCACCGGTCGCCGAGGGTGCCGTTCGGGACGACCACGTCGTCGGTGTCGGCGTCGATCAGCACCGGCATCCAGGCCCGGGCCGCGGCGTCGGCGTGCCGGCCGAGACCGAGGTCGGCGGCGGTGACGAACTTGCCGGGCGTCCAGCGGCCCTCCTCGTGCTCGTCGAGGGCGACCAGGAAGGGCAGGTCGGTGAAGCGCTTGACGTAGTCGGTGAAGTACGGCACCTGCCGGCGCACGAAGAACTCGGTGAGCAGCACGTGCCCCATCGCCATGGCGAGCGCCCCGTCCGTACCGGGATGCGGGTGCAGCCACTCGTCGGCGAACTTGGTGGCGTCCGCGTAGTCCGGCGAGACGACGACGACCTTCTGGCCCCGGTAGCGGGCCTCCGCCATCCAGTGCGCGTCGGGGGTGCGGGTGACGGGGACGTTGGAGCCCCACAGCATCAGGTAGGCCGCGTCCCACCAGTCGCCCGACTCCGGTACGTCGGTCTGGTCGCCGAAGACCTGCGGGGAGGCGATCGGCAGGTCGGCGTACCAGTCGTAGAAGGAGATCATCGGGGCGCCGATGAGGGAGTGGTAGCGGGCGCCGACCGCGTGCGAGGCCATGGACATGGCGGGGATCGGGGAGAACCCGGCGACCCGGTCGGGGCCGTACTCGGCGATGGTGTGCACCTGGGCGGCGGCGGCGATCTCCAGCGCCTCGTCCCAGTCGACGCGGACGAAGCCGCCGCGACCGCGGGCCGACTGGTAGCGACGCCGCTTCTCGGGGTCGGAGGTCAGCTCGGCCCAGGCGGCCACGGGGTCGCCGCCGTGCCGGCGTTTGGCGTCCCGGTACATTTCCACGAGGACGCCCCGGGCCAACGGATGGCGAACACGGGTGGGCGAGTAGGTGTACCAGGAAAAGGAGGCGCCGCGCGGACAGCCGCGCGGCTCGTACTCGGGCCGGTCGGGGCCGACGCTCGGATAATCCGTCTGCTGGGTCTCCCAGGTGATCAGACCGTCCTTGACGTACACCTTCCACGAGCACGATCCCGTGCAGTTGACGCCATGGGTGGAGCGCACGACTTTGTCATGCGCCCACCGCTCACGATAAGGACGGTCGTTGACGTTCTGGTCCGTGCGGTACACGGCCCTCAGATCGAGGGTGGTAGGGGACCTCCGCAGCAGCTGACCTGCCTTCAGAAGCCGGTCGGCGGCGTCGGCCACGGCCTTCGCCCTGCTTCGCACCACGCTGCCATCTCCTTGCGAACGCGCCGGAGCAATGCCCGCCGGAATACGGCGGGCACGCTGTGTGCCGCATTCAGCATCTCGCCGGAATCCACTGCAGAAACGGTATTTCTTCAGCCTTTGCGGAGGAGGGGGAGAAGGTTTTGGTCCACTTTGCAATTGTTGTCATGCGCATATTCTTCAGCTACGCCGACTTTCGGCCAGAAAGGCCGGGAGAACTCATACGACCGCCCTCTCCGCCAGGAATTCGGCCCACGTCACCTTGCCGACCAGCGCGTCTTCCAGCGTGAGATTCTGGCCAGAACGGTACGCGCGCCCCGCTTTCCCGGGAATGCGCACCGGCAGCTTCGGGCGCCGGCGCCCGCCGCGCAGGTCCAGATAGGAACGGGCCAGCGTGGCCAGATCGAGGACCTCGGGTCCGGTCAGGTCGGGCACCCGGCCGGACGGCTCGGCGAGGGTCAGCTCGGCCAGGCGTACGGCGACCTCGCGGGCGGCCACCGGTTGCAGACGCAGCCCGCCGGGCACCGGGAGCACCGGCAGCCGGGTCATCTTCTCAATCATCGTCAGGGTCAGCTCGTGGAACTGGGCCGCGCGCAGCACCGTCCAGCCGAGGCCCGAGTCGGCGATCGCCCGCTCCGACTCCAGCTTGGTCCGCAGCCAGGCGAGGGGGACGCGGTCGGCTCCGACGACCGAGATGTACGCGAGGTGCCGTACGTCCGCGCGGGCGGCGGCGCGGACCAGGGTGCGGGTCGCCTCGTCGTCGCCCTTGGGGCCGCCCGCCAGGTGGAGCACGGTGTGCACGCCGTCGACGGCGGCCTCGACGCCCTCACCGGTGCGCAGGTCGCCGGTGACGTACGTGACGCCGTGACCGGTGGCGGGGCGGGTCTGCCGGGTGAGGACGCGGACGTCGTGGCCGGCCTCCCGCAGCAGCGGGACGACGTGGCCGCCGAGGGTGCCGGTGCCTCCGGTGACCAGGAGGGGCGTGCTGGGGGTCGAGGCGTGGTGCGTCATGGCTGCTGCTCCCGGTGTCCGTGGCGTCCGGGGAGCGGGGCCGGTGCCGAAGCACGGCCGCCCCGCCCGGACGTCCGCCGTGTGTGTCGTGGCGGTATGACCCGGGGCGGGGCGGCTGTGTGACAGGGAGCGGGGAGTAATCCGAGAAAACTTCCCCGGGCTCTCCCGGGAGGGATCAGATCGTCGCGGTGTCGATCACGAAGCGGTAGCGCACGTCGCTGGACAGGACGCGCTCGTAGGCCTCGTTGATCTCGGAGGCGGCGATCAGCTCGATCTCGGCACCGATGCCGTGCTCCGCGCAGAAGTCCAGCATCTCCTGGGTCTCGGCGATGCCGCCGATCATGGAGCCGGTCAGCGACTTGCCGCCGCCGAGCAGCGCGAACAGGTTGAGGGAGACGGGCTCCTCGGGGGCGCCGACGTTGGCCAGCGTGCCCTCCGTCTTCAGCAGTCCCAGGTAGGCGCCGAAGTCGAGCGGCGCGGAGACCGTGGAGACGATCAGGTCGAAGGTGCCCGCCAGCTCCTCGAAGGTGGCCGGGTCGCTGGTGGCGTAGTAGTGGTCGGCGCCCAGCTTCAGACCGTCGTCCTTCTTGCGCAGGGACTGCGACAGCACGGTCACCTCGGCGCCCAGGGCGTGCGCGAGCTTGACGGCCATGTGGCCGAGGCCGCCCAGGCCGACGACGGCGACCTTCTTGCCGGGGCCCGCGTTCCAGCGCCTGAGCGGGGAGTACGTGGTGATGCCGGCGCACAGCAGGGGCGCGGCCTCGTCCAGGGAGATGCCCTCGGGGATGCCGAGGACGAAGTTCTCGTCGACGACGACCTTCTCGGAGTAGCCGCCGTAGGTGGGCTCGCCGTCCTTGCCGACGCCGTTGTACGTCATCACGTTGCCGCCCGTGCAGTACTGCTCGCGGCCGGCCTTGCAGTTCTCGCACTCGCGGCAGGAGTCGACCATGCAGCCGACGCCCACCCGGTCGCCGACGGCGAACTTGGTGACACCGGGGCCGACCGCGGAGACGATGCCCGCGATCTCGTGGCCGGGGACCATCGGGAAGATGGCCTCGCCCCAGCCCTCGCGGACCTGGTGGATGTCGGAGTGGCAGATGCCGGCGAACTTGATGTCGATCAGGACGTCGTGTTCCCGCACCTCGCGCCGCTCGATGGTGGTGCGCTCCAGCGGTGCCTTGGCGGCGGGTGCTGCGTACGCGGCGACAGTGGTCATGCCGGGTTCTCCGGGTTTCTCTTGACGTGACTGGGTGATGCTTCCACCCTGCCTGCGACCTGCGGATCCACCCAGACCACGGCTTTGCGTACGACCGGCGTGCGTACCACCGACGGGGACAGGCTCATGTGCGTACGACCGGGAATACGTCCGGTGATACTGGAGGGTATGGATGGACAGCTTGACCGGCGGGCCGAACTGAGCGAGTTCCTGCGCACCCGGCGGGCCCGGCTCAAGCCGGAGGACGTGGGTCTGGAGTCGTACGGACGGCAGCGCAGGGTGCCCGGGCTGCGGCGCGAGGAGCTGGCGCAGCTGGCCGGGGTTTCGGTGGCGTACTACACGCGCCTCGAGCAGGGCAACGGGCAGAACGTGTCGGCGGAGGTCCTGGACGCCATCGCCCGCGCGCTGCGGCTGACCGACGCGGAGCAGGCCCACCTGACCCACCTGGCGAAGCCGAAGCAGCAGCGCAGGCGGGCGTCGGCGGGCCGGAGCCAGCAGCGACCGGTACGGGTGGCGCTGCTCCAGCTGCTGGAGTCGATCGACACGGTGCCCGCGTACGTGACGGGCCGCCGCTCCGAGATCCTCGCCTGGAACCGGATGGCCGCGGCCCTCTTCGGCGACTGGGGCAAGCTCCCGGCCGCCGAGCGGAACTGGGCGCGGCTGGTCTTCCTGAACCCGGACTACCGCGAGCTGTTCGTCGACTGGGACCAGAAGGCGTACGACATGGTCAGCTTCCTGCGCATGGACGCGGGCCGCCATCCGGACGACCCGCGCCTGTCCGCTCTGGTCGGCGAACTCTCCGTGAAGAGCGAGGAGTTCCGCCGCCTGTGGGCCACCCACGACGTCAAGGAGAAGAGCTACGGCGTCAAGCGGATGCGGCACCCGCTGGTCGGCGACCTGACCCTGTCCTTCGAGACGTTCCGCCTGGTCGACGACGACGAACAGGCCTTCATCACGTACCACGCGGAGCCCGGCTCACCGTCGGCGGAGGCACTGCGCCTGCTGGCGAGCTGGGGGACGGACGCGGCGGCTTCACTGTCGGCGTGACGGAGCCCGGCCTCCGCCGGCTCACGCGGCCGGGGCCGTCGCCCAGGAGCGCAGCTTCTCGGGGTTGCGCATCGCCCACAGGTGGCGGACGCGGTGGTCCCGGACGCCGAAGGAGTACACCGTCACGACGGTGCCGTCCTGGCAGCCGACCAGGCCGGGCCGCCCGTTGACCGTGCGTTCGAGCAGCGTCTGCCCGGACTGCCGCGGGCCGAAGCGGAGCAGTCCGCGCGCGATCGGCTCGCTGCCCCGCAGCGGGTGCTCCAGGGTGCGCACCACACCGCCGCCGTCGCCGACCGCGGTCACCTCGGGGTCGAGGAGCCGGATGAGCGCGTCGACGTCGTTGGTCTCCCAGGCCCGCTTGAGATCGCGTACGACGACCGCGTCCTGCGCCGTCGACGTGGCGGCGGTCTCCTGCGCGGTGCGGATCGCCCGGCGCGCCGTGGACGCCAGCCGGCGGCAGGCGGCCGGCGTGCGGCCGACGATCCCGGCCACCTCGGGAAACGGATAGCGGAAGACGTCGTGGAGGACGAAGGCGACCCGCTGGGCGGGGGACATCGAGTCCAGGACGACCAGGAAGGCCATGCCGACCGACTCGTCGAGGGTGATCAGGTCGGCCGGGTCGGAGGCGATGCCGGGTGTGCGTGCGGCGGTCCGCTCGGCGGGGTCGGCCAGCGGCTCGGGGAGCCACTGACCTACGTAGTGCTCCCGCCGGGTCCGGGCGGAGCGCAGGTGGTTGAGGCAGACCCGGCTGACGACCGTCGTGAGCCAGGCCCCCGGGGACACGACGGCTTCCCGCCGGTCCGCGGGCATCGCGTACCAGCGGGCGTACGCCTCCTGGACGGCGTCCTCCGCGTCGGCCAGCGAGCCGAGCATCCGGTAGGCCACGTTGATCAGTTGCCGTCGCTCGCCGGTGACCGGCGCGGATCGGGTGGTCGTTGCTGCGGATCGGGTGGTCATTGCCTCCGACGCTCCTTCTGCCGCGTGCGCGCGTGTCCTCACTCCCCTACGACGCGACAGCGCGGCCGTCTGTGACAAGCGGGCCGGAGGCCTTGGTCCGGGGCACGGGCTCACACTTCGGGGCGCCACGGTGTCGGAGAGGGAAAGGACGAACGACCGACTCGAAGGAGCGTCTCCGCCATGACCACCACCGAGGACACGACCACCACCGCCGCGGAGCAGGACGGGACGCGGTCCCGCCTGCCCGACCCCACCGGGCTCTACCCGGAGTTGACGGCCCTCTCCGCCGCCGTGCAGAAGGCGCTGCGCAACGGCCCGGTCCCGCAGGCCACCCTCGCCCTGATGCGCCTGCGCACCGCACAGGTGATCGGCAGCACCTACCACGGCGTCGCGGCGACCGACGCCCTGCGCAAGGCCGGTGAGGAGGAGCGGCGCATCACGGCCGTGGCGACCTGGCAGAGCGCCCCCTGCTTCACCGATCCCGAGCGTGCCGCGCTGGAACTCGCGGAGGCCGTCCTCACCCCGAACCCGTTCGGGGACCGGGTGAGTGACGACCTGTTCGCCCGGCTGTCCCGGCACTACGACACCGACGAGATCTGGAACCTCACCATGGCCCTGGGCCACTTCAGCCTGTTCACCCCGGTCGCCCTCGTCGGCAAGCCGGTGCCCGGCCGGCCCCCGGGGAGGAACTACACCGACTGACGGCCCGTCGCCGGCCGCACACCGTCAAGCCGAGGCGTTCTCCTTGACGGTGATGCGGCCCTTGCGGATGGTGGCCACGCGGGGGGCCTTCCGGGCGATCGCCGAGTCGTGGGTGACCATGACGAAGGTGAGGCCCAGCTCCTTCCACATGCGGTCGAGCACGTCCATGATCTCGTCACGGGTCGACTCGTCGAGGTTTCCGGTGGGTTCGTCCGCGAGGAGCACCTTCGGCTGCTTCACCAGGGCGCGGGCGATGGCGACGCGCTGCTGCTGGCCGCCGGACATCTCGCCGGGGAGGTGGCCGAGGCGTTCGCCGAGGCCGACGGAGGCCAGGGCCTCGGCGGCCTTCTCGCGCCGCTCCTTCGCCTTGACGCCGAGCGGGACCAGGGCGGTCTCGACGTTCTCCTGGGCGGTCAGGGTCGGGATCAGGTTGAAGGACTGGAAGACGAAGCCGATGCTCTCGCTGCGCACCCGGGTCAGCCTGGCCTCGGGAAGCGTGGCGAGGTCGGTGCCGTCGAGGACGATCCGGCCCGAGCTGGGCCGGTCGAGGGCGCCCAGCATCTGGAGCAGGGTGGACTTGCCGCCGCCGGTGGGGCCCTGGATGACCAGCCGGTCGCCGTCGGCGATGGTCAGGTCGACGCCGTCGAGGGCGTGCACGGCGGCCTTGCCGCGGGTGTAGCGCTTGGTGACGCCGCTGAGTTCGTACATGGTGCGACTCCTGGAGTACGGGGAAGGTGGAGCTACTCGACGCGGCGCAGGGCGTCCGCCGGGCGCAGCCGTGAGGCGCGCCAGCCGCCGAAGCCGCCGGCGACGAGCCCGCTCGACCACGGCCAGGGCGACCGCGAGGGCGATGGTGGTGAGGCTGACGGGTGCGGTCAGGGCGATGTCGAGGGTCTTGGCGGCCGCCTGTCTTCCGGGGCCGCCCAGGCCGCCTCCGCCGAAGCCGCCGCCGGCACCGCCCGCACCCCCGCCACCGCCCGTGCCGCCGCCCAACTGGGCCTGGAGCGTGGGGCTGACGGCGGTGACGGCGTACGCGCCCGCGAGGCCCAGCGCGATGCCGAGGGCGCCGCCGACCAGGCCGTTGACGACGGCTTCGCCGATCACCTGCCGGGTGACCCGGCCCGAGCGCCAGCCGAGCGCCTTGAGCGTGCCGAACTCGCGCACCCGGCGGGAGACGGCGGAGGAGGTGAGCAGACCGGCGACCAGGAAGGCGGCCACGAGGACGACGATCGACAGCCACTTGCCGACGCCGGTGGCAAGCGAGGAGGCGGTGGACAGGGAGCCGGAGACGGTGTCGGCGAGGTCGGCGGAGGTGGTGACCGTGGTACCGGGGACGTTCTTCTGGATCGCGGACTTGACGCCGTCGATCCGCTGCGAGTCGGTCGCCTTGACGTAGATGGTGGTGACCTTGTCCTTCGCGTCACCCAGCGTCTGGGCCTGCTTCAGCGGCAGGTAGAGGTCGGCCGCCGCGTCGCCGCTGTCCGCCGTGGCGATGCCCACGATCTCGAACTTCGTGTCCTTGACGGTGACCGTGCTGCCGGTCTCGAGCTTCTTCTCCTTGGCGTACGCCGAGTCGGCGACGGCGACCTTGGCGTCGGTCTCCGACTCCTCGAAGGTGCGGCCGCTGGTGATGGTGGACGTGGTCAGCGGGCCGAGGGCGGGCTCGGTGACGTCGGTGCCGTAGACGGAGTAGCTGTTGACGTCGAAGTCGGCGCCGCCGCCCTGGACGCGGCCCTGCGGCGACTGCCCGCCGCCCGGTCCGCCGCCCTGGCCCGCGCCGCCGCCCGAGCCGTCCTGCTGGAACTGGCCGCGGGAGAACTCGCCGCTGACCTTGACGACTTGCAGGCTCAGGCCGCCCACCGCGTCGGCGACGCCGCTCTGCCCGGCGACCTTGCCGACGGTCGTGCTCGCCAGCGACTGGAAGCCCTGCACCATGACGCGGTCGGTGCTCTGCTCCTCCTCGGAGCCGTCGTCCTGCGCGTCGAAGCGGAAGCGCGGCCGTTCGGCGGTGCCGCCGGAGGATGCCTCGGCGGCCTTGGTGACCGTCATGTCCGTGCCGAGCCCGTACAGGGACTCCAGGACCTTGTCCTGGGCCCGGCTCATCCCGGAGGAGACGGAGTCGACGACGATGACCAGCGCGATGCCCAGCGCCAGGCCCGAGGCGACGACGAGGGCCGCCTTTCGGCGGCGGCGCAGCTCGCGCCTCAGGTACGTGAAGAACATGGCCGCAACGTAAGGACGGCCCGTGATGAAGGGGTAAGGCCCGCGTAAGAGAAGGATGAGAAGCCGGGAAAGGCGGGGCGCCCGCCGCTCCCCTGCGGGGAGTGGCGGGCGCCCGTGCGAAGTGGCCGCGGCCCTGGGGGAGTTCGGCGTCAGACCGCCGAACCCGCCTTCCACTGGGCCCAGTCCATGTTCCAGCCGTTGAGGCCGTTGTCCGGGGCGATGGTCTTGTCGCCGGTGTTCTGGACGACGACCACGTCACCGATGATCGAGTTGTTGTAGAACCAGGCGCCGGGCGTGTTCGGGTCGTTGGCACCCTTGGCGTCGGCCAGGCCCACGCAGCCGTGGCTGGTGTTGACGCTGCCGAAGATGCCCTTGCCCCAGTAGTTGCCGTGGATGAAGGTGCCGGAGGTGCTCAGCCGCATGGCGTGCGGCACGTCCTTGATGTCGTACTCGCCCTTGCCGTCGTCGTCGGTGAAGCCGACGGTCGAGCCGTCCATCCGGGTCTCCTTGTACTTCTCGGAGATCACCATCTGGCCTTCGTAGGTCTTGTTGTCCGGGGAGCCGGCCGAGATCGGGATGGTCTTGACCGTCTTGCCGTCCTGCGTGACCTTCATCTGCTTGGTCTTCGCGTCGACGTAGGAGACCTGGTTGCGGCCGATCTTGAAGGTGACCGACTTCTGCTGGACGCCGTAGACGCCGTCGGCGCCCTGGACGCCGTCGAGGGCCAGCTTGAGGGTGACGGTCGAGCCCTCCTGCCAGTAGTCCTTGGGGCGGCAGTCCATGCGCTGGGTGGAGAACCAGTGGCAGGCGACCTCCTGGCCGCTGCTGCTGTTGACCGTGATGCCCTTCTGGACGGCGGCCTTGTCGGTGATCTGCTTGTCGAAGTTGATCGACACGGGCATCCCGACGCCGACGGTCTTGCCGTCGTCCGGGGTGAAGGTCCCGATGAAGCTGTTCTGGGGGGAGACCGTGGTGAACGACGCGTTCTCGTGGGCGGCGCGGCCCTCGGAGTCCTGCGCCGTCGCCGTGATCTGGTACTTGGTGGCGCGCTCCAGCTGACCGCCGGGCTTCCAGCTGGTCTTGTCGGCGGATATCTCGCCCTTGACCTCGGTGCCGTCCGAGGCGGTCATCTTCACCTCGGTGAGCGTGCCCTTGCTCACGGTGACGCCGGCGGAGTTGTTGATGGAGGCGTTGTCCGAGCCGCCCTTGGGCGTGATCTTGATCTGTGCCTCGGACGTCTTCTTGGCCGCCGCCTCGTCGACCTCGGCCTGCGACGTCTTGTCCCCACCCCCGGAGGTGTCGGCGTCGCTACTGGAACATGCCGAGAGCACCAGCACACCGCCGAGCAGTGCGGACGCGGCCGCCAGGCCCTTGCGCCGCTTACCGTCCGTCATCACACGCTTCTCCATCGTTGCCGATTCCCGAAACCCCGAGATACCCCGTCAATAACTTTCAACGCTACGACCGGTTCGTCCCGTTCCACATCGCTCACGGGTGTGGGGCATGCCACGTTTGCCGCCCGGAGGCAGGAGGTGGTGCGGGGAGGTGTCGGTCAGTGCGCACCGTGAGACGACGAAACCCCGGGCGGCGGTTGCCGCCCGGGGTCAGGAATTTCCCCACACCGCGTCAGCCGACCGTCATTTCCTCGTCTTCCGGGTCGTTCTCGCCGCCATCATCCTCGTCGAGGTCCCACTCGGGCGAGTCGGGGTCGTAGTCGATCTGCTCACTGCTCCAGGAGGCCTGCTGGAGCTCGACCCCGGGCACCACGCTGACCAGGTCGAACGGGTCCACGAGATGCGCCAGTGCCTCGGCGGTGTCCTCCGTCACAGCGTGCTCGGAGTCGGCCCGTTCCGCGTCGGACAGGTCGGTGTCGTCGGCGAGGGCCTGCAGGGCGGCCCCGGTGACGGCCTCCTCGTCGTCGATCTCTAGCACCAGCTCGACGCGAATACGTACAAACCGTGATGTCTCTGGAGTGCTCATGCCCGGAGCGTAAGGCCGACCGCTCCCGTGACTTTCCTGTGACCCGCGCCTTTCACTAACATCTGCCCACACGGCCAATTCGCCAGCGCCACAAGGGGATCGATATTCCGTGTCATCCGCTCGCCGTTCGTTGCTGACCGCCGCCGCCGCGGGCGGCCTGCTCTGTGCCCTGTGGTTCGTCCCGTCGGCGAACGCGACACCCGAGACACCGGTGCTCGAATCCGCCGCCGCGACCCCGTCTCCGCAGGTCACCGCCCAGGCGAGAGCCGCCTCCGCCGACGCGTCCACGGACACGGCGGCCACCGGCGAGGGCACCACCCGGCTGGCCGACACCGGCAGCTTCGACAGCACCCCGTACGTCGTCGGCGGCGCCCTCTGCCTCGGCCTCGGCGCCGGCTTCGTGGGCTACTCGGTCCGCCGGGAACGCCTCGGCCTTTGAGAGAACTTGACGTTCTTTTGGCTTTCTTGACCGTCGGAAGGCCCCTTGGCGGATCCGTCCGGCCGTCCGGTGCGCCCGGAGACGGTCCGAGGGGGCCCGGCGCCGCGCCGGGCCCCCTCGGACCTGTCACCACCGCCCGCTAGCGCAGCGGCCCCGTGACACTCTCCGCGGCCGCGACCAGGTGCCCGGCGCGCACGAACGCGTCCGCCGCGGCGAGGTCGGGCGCCAGGTGGCGGTCCGGTCCCGGACCCTGCACACCGGCCGCCCGTACGGCCTCGACGACGGCCTGCGACGCGGGCGCCGGGGTCAGGCCCTCGCGGAGCTGGATCGCGCGCGTGGCGGCGTACAGCTCGACGGCGATCACGCGCGCCAGGTTGTCGACGGCCGTGCGCAGCTTGCGCGCCGCCGACCAGCCCATCGACACGTGGTCCTCCTGCATCGCGGAGGACGGGATGGAGTCCGCCGAGGCCGGTACGGCGAGCCGCTTCAGCTCGCCGACCAGGGCGGCCTGCGTGTACTGGGCGATCATCAGGCCGGAGTCGACGCCCGGGTCGTCGGCGAGGAACGGCGGCAGGCCGTGGCTGCGGTTCTTGTCCAGGAGCCGGTCGGTGCGCCGCTCGGCGATGGAGCCGAGGTCGGCGACGGCGACGGCGAGGAAGTCCAGGACGTAGGCGACCGGGGCGCCGTGGAAGTTGCCGTTGGACTCGACGCGCCCGTCGGGCAGGACCACCGGGTTGTCGACGGCCGCCGCCAGCTCCCGCTCGGCGACGAGACCGGCGTGCGCCATGGTGTCGCGTCCGGCACCGGCGACCTGCGGGGCACAGCGCACCGAGTAGGCGTCCTGGACGCGGGGGGCGTCGTCCTGGTGGTGGCCGGTCAGGCCGGAGCCCTTCAGCACGGCGGCCATGTTGGCGGCGCTGGCGGCCTGCCCGGGGTGCGGGCGGATGGCGTGCAGCTCGGGGGCGAGCACGCGGTCGGTGCCGAGCAGGGCCTCCATGGTCAGCGCGGCGGTGATGTCGGCCGACTTGTAGAGGGTGTCGAGGTCGGCGAGGGCCATGACCAGCATGCCGAGCATGCCGTCGGTGCCGTTGAGGAGGGCGAGGCCCTCCTTCTCGCGCAGCTCGACCGGGGCGATCCCGTGCGCGGCGAGCAGCTCACCGGCGGGCCGTACGGTGCCGTCGGGACCCTCGGCGTCGCCCTCGCCCATGAGGGTCAGCGCGCAGTGGGAGAGCGGGGCGAGGTCGCCGGAGCAGCCGAGGGAGCCGTACTCGTGCACGACCGGGGTGATCCCGGCGTTGAGCACGTCGGCCATGGTCTGCGCGACCTCCGGGCGGACCCCGGTGTGGCCGGAGCAGACGGTCTTCAGCCGCAGGAACATCAGCGCGCGGACCACCTCGCGCTCGACGCGCGGGCCCATCCCGGCGGCGTGCGAGCGGACGATGTTGCGCTGGAGCTGAGCCCGCAGGTCGGGGCTGATGTGCCGGGTCGCCAGGGCGCCGAAGCCGGTGCTCACGCCGTACACGGGGTCCGGCTTGGCGGCCAGCGCGTCCACGATGCCGCGGGCCGCGGCGAGGGCCGCCACCGCCTCCTCGGAGAGCTCGATCCGGGCGCCCGCGCGCGCCACGGCGAGAACGTCGGACGCGGTGACCCCCGACGTCCCCACCACCACAGTGTGCATATCCATATTCAGGAGCGTACGCAGTGAATTCGATGATGTCACGAGGGGATGCGTCACGGATGCGCGCGGGCTGCGCCCCTTACCGCCCGCCTCGCCGCACCCTTGCCGGGTCCGGCGTCAGGGCGAGTGCCGCCCGCGGAACCTCCTGCGCTCCCCGTCCTCCGCCCGGGAGGGCTCGTCCGCGAGCCGCACGACCGGGTCGTCGGGTCCCTCGCGCCCCGCGACGACCGGCCCGGCCGCCCGCTCGGCCTTGGCGCGGTACTGGGCGGCGTCCGCGAGCCGGAACAGCCGGCGGGCGGAACGCACCGACCCGACCGGGGCCTCGGTGGACGCGACCCCGCAGGCCACGCCGTCCCCCAGCTCCAGCTCGGCCGCCCGGCGGCACAGCTCCTCGGCCGCCTTGACCACGGCGTCGGCGGGCGGCCCGACCGCGAGCAGACAGAACTCGTCCCCGCCGAGCCGCGCGGCCAGCGCCCCCGGCAGCATCGCCCCGCACAGCGACAGCACCGACCCGAACCGCTCCAGGAGCCGGTCCCCGACGGCGTGGCCGTGCGTGTCGTTCACCCGCTTGAGGCCGTTCAGGTCGCAGACGACGAGGCTGACGACGACACCCTCCTCGCGGTGCCGCTCCACGGCCTCGTCCAGCGCGGCGTCGACCGCGCGCCGATTGGCCAGCCCGGTGAGCGCGTCGGTGTACGCGAGCCGCCTGACCTCCTCCAGCCGCTCGGTCTGCGCGATCCCGGCGGCGACGACGGAGGCCAGTACGGTGGCGAAGTCGGCGTCGCCTCGTTCGAAGACCCGCTCCCCCACCGGCCGGGCCACGTACAGCTCGCCCCAGGCCCGCCCGTGCAGCACGATCGGCGCGACCACGCAGCAGCCGCGGCCCCGGCGGCGCAGGGCGGCGACCCGCTGGTGGACGTAGCCGGGGCGTCCGGCGGCGGGCCCTCGGCCGTCTCGACCCAGGCGTCGGGCTCCCCGCCGCCGGCCCAGCGTTCGTGCAGGAACTCGGTGATCTCCGCGAACTGGTGCACCGGGTAGGACTCGTCCTCCGGAAACTCCTCCTCGTCCTCGGCCCGCCGGCCGACGTTCACGAGGACCCGCAGCCGCCCCAGCTCCCGCTCCCACACCGACAGCGCGGCGAAGCTGCCGCCCAGCGCCAGGCACCCGCCGACGGCCGCCGCCCGCCACGCCTCCCGCGCGCTGTGCGCGGCGGCCATCCCCTGCGCAAGCGCCACCACGGCCGCGAGCCGCCTGTCGTCACCCATCACTCCAGGCTAGGGAGATTCACGAAGAAACGTTACTCAAACGGGGCGAACCGGGCGATTGCCTCCGGCTCGCGCGGTGGTGTCACTCGCGCGGTCGTGTCACTCGCCCGGCCACCGCGGTGCCCGCTTCTCGTTGAACGCCGCCACTCCCTCGGCGCGGTCCCCCGAGAACGCCACCGACCGCCACGCCGCGTCCTCGACCTCGAGTCCCGCACGCAGGTCCAGCCCGTGCCCCAGGCGCAGCGCACGCTTGGCCGCGCGCAGGCCCACGGGCGAGTTCGCGGCCATCCGGGCGGCCAGCTCCAGCGCCTCCTCCCGGTCCCGCCCCTCCTCCACCAGCTGGTCCACGAGCCCCAGCTCCCGTGCCTCCCCGGCCGCCACCCGCCGTGCCGTGAACACCAGCTCGGCCGCCCGCGCCGCACCCACCCGGCGCGGCAGCAGCTGCGTACCGCCACCGCCCGGGATCACGCCCACCGACACCTCCGGCAGCCCCACCACGGCGGTGGGGTCGGCCACGATCACGTCGCACGACAGCGCCAGCTCGAACCCGCCGCCCAGCGCGAACCCGTGCACGGCCGCGACCGTCGGCACCGGCAGCTCCAGCACCGCGGTGTACGCCCCGCGCGTCACCGGCCGCTGCCGCAGCAGATCGGCGTCGGTGAAGGAGTTGCGCTCCTTCAGGTCCGCCCCCACGCAGAACGCCCGCTCGTGCGTCGAGGTCAGCACCACCACCCGCACGCTCCGGTCCTCGCCCAGCGCCGCGCAGGCCGCCGCCACGGACCGGGCCATCGCGGTCGACACGGCGTTCATGGCCTTCGGCCGGTCGAGGGCGAGCTCCGCGACATGGCCCTCCCCGTGCCGCCGCACCAGGACGAACTCTCCGAACCGCTCCTCGCTCATGACACCCTCCGGTTAACGCGTGTTAACAAGTAGACCGCCCGATCATCGCAGCCGGGCTCGCCCGGGGGAAGGCCGGGCACGCCCGGCCCCGACCGACCCCGCTTACCCGTTCGAGTGACATACGGCCGACCGCCGTACCCCGGTCCGGGCCGGCCCGTAGCCTCGCTCCGCCATGGCGCAGCGGGGGCGCGTGCGCACCGGGGAGGGATCATGACGACGACCGGCACACCGACAGAGCCGCGGTACGCGTGGGGCCGCCGCGGGCGGCACCGCAGGCCCCGACCCCGCAAGGTGCTGCTGGCCGCGGGCGGCCTCGCCCTGGCGGCGGGCGCCCTGAGCGTCGTACGCCTGCTGCCCGAGCCCGGCGGCGACGTCGGCGGCCTCCGCGCCGGGGCGGAACCGCGCGTGGAGGGCGGCGGACGGGACACGGCCCCCGCCCCGGCGACGGCCCCCGCCACCGGCACCGTCGGCGAGCCGTCCGGAACCGGTCCCTCCGCGACGTCCGCCATGGGCGGCCTGAGCGGCTCCCCCGGACCGGGCCTCATACCCGGTCTCGTGCCCGCCCCCTCCGCGAGCGGTCCGGCGGTCCCGCTGCCCACCGCCCCGCCCGTGCGCACCCCGGGCGCCGCCCTGAAGCCAGGGCAAGGCGACGGCGAAGGGCCGGGGGAACGGGAACGGGGGGAGGACACCGGGGAGCGGGCCCCGGCCCCGGGGACTGCGCAGCCGTCGCGGTCCGACCGCCCCGTACCGCACCCGGTGCCGCCCCCGCCACCGGACCGCGGCACGCCCCCGCCGTCCGATCCGGCGCCGGAACCGGCGGATCCCGGCCTGTGCGTGCCGGTCATCGGCCTCTGCGTGGACCTGCTCGGCGACTGAGAAGCCCCGTACGACGGACACGGCCCACGACGGCCGCGGCCCACCCACGACGACCGGCGGCACGGGGCCGGGACGCCCGGGGTCTACGACTCCCCGCCGCCGCCGTCCCGGCGGGTGAGCAGCCACGGCTCGACCACGCCGAGGCCGCGCACCGGCCGCTGCCACATCGGCTGGAGCGCGAAGCGGTACACCGGCGGCTCCTCGCCCTCCTTCTCCGCCGCGGCGGCCTCCTCCGCCGCCGCAGCCTCCGAGGCGGGGGCGTCCCGGGTGCGGATCAGCTCCTCCGCGAAGGCCGTGTCGACGAGGACCGCGTCCTTGGGGGCTATCGAGGTGAGCCGGGAGGCCAGGTTGACGGTGGTGCCGAAGACGTCGCCCATCCGGGTGGTGACCGTGCCGAAGGCGATGCCGACGCGCAGTTCCGGCATGGTCTCGTCGTGGGCCATCGTCTCGACGAGGAGCAGCGCGATCTCGGCGGCCGTACCGGCGTCGTCGGCGGCGTAGAGGACCTCGTCGCCGAGGGTCTTGACCAGCCGTCCGCCGCGCGCGGCCACCAGGTCGGCGGAGGTGGTCTCGAAGGCCTCGACCAGCTCGCCGAGCTCCTCCTCCTCCATCCGCCGGGTCAGCCGAGTGAAGCCGACCAGGTCCGCGAAGCCCACCGCGAGCCGCCGGTCCACCATCTCCTCGTCGTCCCCGGCCTGGATGACGCGGCCGGCCGAGGCGGCGAGCTGGCGCCGCCAGACGTACACGAGGAACTCCTGCAGCTCGGGCAGGAGCAGTTCGACGATGGGGTACGTCACCTCGGTGCGCGTCATCCCCGGCTCCGGGGGCTCGGTCAGGCCCTCCAGGAAGGAGTCGATCTGCCACTCGGCCAACCGGGCGGTGGTCTGTCCCGTGGACCGGGCGACCTGGACGGCCATCGCCTCGCTGAGCAGTCCCGCCTCCACCAGACCGGCCAGTCGCCTGAGGGCGAGGACGTCGGCCTCGGTGAGCGCCTTGGCCTGGCCGATGTCGGCGAAGCCCATGGCCCGCCAGAAGCGGGAGGCCAGTTCCATGGAGACGCCCGCGCTGCGGGCGGCCTGGAAGGGGGTGTAGCGGCGCTCGGCACCCAGGATGAGCCCCTCGAGGCGCAGCGCGAGCGGGTCCTCGCCGGGATCGGCGGAGTCCGGGGCGGGCTCGGGGTCCACCCGGCCGTCCCCGTCCGCGCCGGAGCCGGTGTCGTCGACGGTCACGCCTGCTGCCTTTCCGATCTGCCGCGGTCAGGTTCGACCGGCCCCAACTTTACGTCAGGTGTGCCCCAGCTCACTCCCGTGCGGTCCGCACTCCGAGAGTGCCCGGGGGACGCGCTCACGCCAACCGCAGGTGCACGATGTCCCCGGCACCCACCGGCTCCTGCACCCCCTCCCCGGTCGCGAGGACCAGCCGCCCGTCGCCGTCCACGGCCACGGCCTCCCCGACGAGCGACCGGTCCCCCGGCAGCTCCGCGCGCACCATGCGCCCGAGCGTCGCGCAGCCCGCCGCGTACGTCTCCTGCAGCCCGCTGGCCGCCGGGTCGCCGCCCGCCGAGCGCCAGCGCCCGTACCAGTCCTCCAGCGACCGCAGCACGCCGCGCAGCAGCGGGTCCCGGTCGGTGTTCACGGCCCCGGCCAGCGCCAGCGACCCGGCCCGCGGGACCGGCAGCTCGTCGGCGCGGAGCGAGACGTTGATGCCGACGCCGATGACGACGCCGTCGTCCCCGGCCCGCTCGGCGAGGATGCCGCCGGCCTTGCGCTCCTCGTCGCCGACGGTCACCAGCAGGTCGTTGGGCCACTTCAGGGCGGTGTCGACGCCGGCCGCCCGGGACAGCCCGGTCGCCACGGCGACGCCGGTGAGCAGCGGCAGCCAGCCCCAGCGGGCCACGGGGATCTCGGCGGGCCGCAGCAGCACGGAGAAGAACAGCCCGGAGCGGGCGGGTGCCGTCCACTGCCGGTCGAGCCGCCCCCGGGCGGCGCTCTGCTCCTCGGCGACGAGAACGACACCCTCCGCCAGGTCGCCCTCGGCGGCCCGGGCCACGAGGTCGGAGTTGGTGGAGCCGGTGCGCTGCACGACGTCGACCTGCCGCCACAGCCCGCCGTCCCGCACCAGTCCCCGGCGCAGGGCCGTGCTGCTGAGGGGGGGCCGGTCCAGGTCGGACCACCTGTTGCGCGGGGAGTCCGGGGAGTCGGAGGAATCTCGGGGCGTCATGCAACCCACCCTAGGTGTGGGAAAGACCGCACTGCCGAACGGAAGGGCCCCTACTACTCTACGAACGAGTAACCGTCCCCCCTTTTGAGCAGGCAGGGAGCCGCATCCCGATGTCCGAGCCGGAAGAGCAGCAGCCCGACATCCACACGACCGCGGGCAAGCTCGCGGATCTCAGGCGCCGTATCGAGGAAGCGACGCACGCCGGTTCCGCACGCGCCGTCGAGAAGCAGCACGCCAAGGGCAAGCTGACGGCTCGTGAACGCATCGACCTCCTCCTCGACGAGGGTTCCTTCGTCGAGCTGGACGAGTTCGCCCGGCACCGCTCCACCAACTTCGGCCTCGACGCCAACCGCCCCTACGGCGACGGCGTCGTCACCGGCTACGGCACCGTCGACGGTCGCCCCGTGGCCGTCTTCTCCCAGGACTTCACCGTCTTCGGCGGCGCGCTGGGCGAGGTCTACGGCCAGAAGATCGTCAAGGTGATGGACTTCGCCCTCAAGACCGGCTGCCCGGTCGTCGGCATCAACGACTCCGGCGGCGCCCGCATCCAGGAGGGTGTGGCCTCCCTCGGCGCCTACGGCGAGATCTTCCGCCGCAACACCCACGCCTCCGGCGTGATCCCGCAGATCAGCCTGGTCGTCGGCCCGTGTGCGGGCGGCGCGGTGTACTCCCCCGCGATCACCGACTTCACGGTGATGGTGGACCAGACCAGCCACATGTTCATCACCGGCCCCGACGTCATCAAGACGGTCACCGGCGAGGACGTCGGCTTCGAGGAGCTGGGCGGCGCCCGCACCCACAACTCCACCTCGGGCGTGGCCCACCACATGGCCGGCGACGAGAAGGACGCGGTCGAGTACGTCAAGCAGCTCCTGTCGTACCTGCCGTCCAACAACCTCTCCGAGCCCCCCGCCTTTCCGGAGGAGGCGGACCTCGCGGTCACGGACGAGGACGCCGAGCTGGACACGATCGTCCCGGACTCGGCGAACCAGCCCTACGACATGCACTCCGTCATCGAGCACGTCCTGGACGACGCCGAGTTCTTCGAGACGCAACCCCTCTTCGCGCCGAACATCCTCACCGGTTTCGGCCGCGTGGAGGGGCGCCCGGTCGGCATCGTCGCCAACCAGCCCATGCAGTTCGCCGGCTGCCTGGACATCACGGCCTCCGAGAAGGCGGCCCGCTTCGTGCGCACCTGCGACGCCTTCAACGTCCCCGTCCTCACCTTCGTGGACGTCCCCGGCTTCCTGCCCGGCGTCGACCAGGAGCACGACGGCATCATCCGCCGCGGCGCCAAGCTGATCTTCGCCTACGCCGAGGCCACGGTGCCGCTCATCACGGTCATCACCCGCAAGGCCTTCGGCGGCGCCTACGACGTCATGGGCTCCAAGCACCTGGGCGCCGACCTCAACCTGGCCTGGCCCACCGCCCAGATCGCCGTCATGGGCGCCCAGGGCGCGGTCAACATCCTGCACCGCCGCACCATCGCCGACGCCGGTGACGACGCCGAGGCCACCCGGGCCCGCCTGATCCAGGAGTACGAGGACGCCCTCCTCAACCCCTACACCGCCGCCGAACGCGGCTACGTCGACGCCGTGATCATGCCCTCCGACACCCGCCGCCACATCGTCCGCGGCCTGCGCCAGCTGCGCACCAAGCGCGAGTCCCTGCCCCCGAAGAAGCACGGCAACATCCCCCTGTAAGGAGCCGCTGTGACCATCAAGGTCGTCCGGGGCAACCCCACCCCGGAAGAACTGGCCGCCGCCCTGACGGTGGTCAGGGCCCGCGCGGCAGCGACGGAAGCGGAGCCGTCCGGCCCCCAGTCGCCGCGCGACGCGTGGTCGGACCCGTCCCGCATCGCGACGACCCGCCTCCCCCACCCGGGCCCGGCGTCATGGACCCGCACGTACTGGCCCGGGTGAGGTCGAATACCCAGGGGCGCGGGGAACCGCGCACGGAACGGCACCCCCGCGCCCCGATTTAAGTACCCGTACTCAAGTCGCCGCCGCCCGCCAAGCCCCACGCTAGTGACATGCTGTGGTCCGACCCCGAGAACGAGCCGCCCAAGGAACTGCGCGACACGCAGGACATGCTGCGGCGGCTGAGCGTGTTCCTGGCGCTGGCCATGGTCCTCGCGATGATCGTCCTCGGCCTGGGCTGAGCCGGCCCCGCCCGGGTGACTAACCTGGCCCCATGACTCCTCAGTCCCGCCGCCGACTCGTCCTCGCCTCCCAGTCCCCGGCCCGGCTCGGCCTGCTGCGCCAGGCGGGGCTCGCCCCGGAGGTCCTCGTGAGCGGTGTCGACGAGGAGGCCGTCACCGCCCCCACCCCCGCCGAGCTGGCCCTCGCCCTGGCCGAGGCCAAGGCGTCCGTCGTGGCCGCGAAGCCGGAGGTGCACGGGGCGCTGGTGATCGGCTGCGACTCGGTGCTCGACCTGGACGGCCAGGCGCTCGGCAAGCCGGCGGACGCGGAGGAGGCCACCGCCCGCTGGAAGGCGATGCGCGGCCGGGCGGGCACGCTGCAGACCGGCCACTGCGTCTGGGACACCGCCTCCGGCCGCCACGTCTCGGCGACCGCGTCCACGGTCGTCCGCTTCGGCGAGCCGACCGACGACGAGATCGCCGCCTACGTGGCCTCCGGGGAGCCCCTCCACGTCGCCGGGGCGTTCACCCTGGACGGCCGCTCGGCCCCGTTCATCGACGGCATCGACGGCGACCACGGGAACGTCATCGGCCTCAGCCTGCCCCTGCTGCGCCGCCTGCTCGCCGACCTCGGGACGGGCATCACGGAGTTGTGGGCGCCGGCGGAGGACTGACCGGGGAGCCGTCATCGCCCTTGCCGTCCTCGGCCCGCTGCCCGGCGGCGGGCTGCTCCCGGGCGTCGTACGTCATCAGCAGCAGCACGATCAGACCCAGTACGACGATCATGAAGATGAAGGCGCCGGGCCCCACCAGCCCCCAGGTGAAGGCACCGAGCAGCCCGTGCACCACGGCGGCGCTGATCAGCAGGATCCGGCCGAGCCCCGCGGGCGCGCGGTCGCGCAGCGCCACGAGCAGGGCGACCAGGGCGCACAGCGCGAAGTACAGGCCGAAGACCACCCCGCCGATCTTCGAGGACAGGGACATCATGTCCGGGTCCAGACCGGCCAGGGACATGTCCTGGCGGTCGACGACGATCGCCAGGAACCAGTTCAGCGCCGCGACGCCGACCGCCTCCGCGAAGAGCACGACCGCCACGACCCACGCCACCGGCCTGCGCACCGACACCGGTCCCCACCCACCTTCGACCGCTGCCGCACAGGACAGCTGTTACCCCAAGTACGTTCGAGACCAGAGGAACGCTACTAACGGGTAAACCTCGCCACAAGGGTTCCGGCGCGAGCAAAGAATCATTGGGCCATTAGTAGGGACTCCACAAAGAAACCGAGTGGCCCGCAGCACGCCCTTACAGAGACCTTGACCACATCGGAGGGCTAGGGTTTCCCCCAGGAGTCCTGCGTACCGCGGTACTGCAAGGGCTTTCGGGGGTCGAGCGAGCCTCGAATCACGCTCCGTGTGGGCAAGCTCACCATTGGGGACGGGTCGAAGTGCCGTGTCGGCAGTCCCTAAACTCGGCTTGTTTCAAGGAGGGAGCCTCAATCGTGCGCAAGGTGCTCATCGCCAATCGTGGCGAAATCGCTGTCCGCGTGGCCCGGGCCTGCCGGGACGCCGGGATCGCGAGCGTGGCCGTCTACGCGGATCCGGACCGGGACGCGTTGCACGTCCGTGCCGCTGATGAGGCGTTCGCCCTGGGTGGTGACACCCCCGCGACCAGCTATCTGGACATCGCCAAGGTCCTCAAAGCCGCCCGCGAGTCGGGCGCGGACGCCATCCACCCCGGCTACGGATTCCTCTCGGAGAACGCCGAGTTCGCGCAGGCGGTCCTGGACGCCGGCCTGATCTGGATCGGCCCGCCCCCACACGCCATCCGCGACCTGGGCGACAAGGTCGCCGCCCGCCACATCGCCCAGCGGGCCGGCGCCCCCCTGGTCGCCGGCACCCCCGACCCCGTCTCCGGCGCGGACGAGGTCGTCGCCTTCGCGAAGGAACACGGCCTGCCCATCGCGATCAAGGCCGCCTTCGGCGGCGGCGGCCGCGGCCTCAAGGTCGCCCGCACCCTCGAAGAGGTCCCCGAGCTGTACGACTCCGCCGTCCGCGAGGCCGTGGCCGCCTTCGGCCGCGGGGAATGCTTCGTCGAGCGCTACCTCGACAAGCCCCGCCACGTGGAGACCCAGTGCCTGGCCGACACCCACGGCAACGTGGTCGTCGTCTCCACCCGCGACTGCTCCCTGCAGCGCCGCCACCAAAAGCTCGTCGAGGAGGCCCCCGCACCCTTCCTCTCCGACGCCCAGACGGCAGAGCTGTACGCGTCCTCCAAGGCCATCCTCAAGGAGGCCGGCTACGTCGGCGCCGGCACCGTGGAGTTCCTCGTCGGCATGGACGGCACGATCTCCTTCCTGGAGGTCAACACCCGCCTCCAGGTCGAACACCCGGTCACCGAGGAAGTCGCCGGCATCGACCTGGTCCGCGAGATGTTCCGCATCGCCGACGGCGAAGAACTCGGCTACGACGACCCCGCCCTGCGCGGCCACTCCTTCGAGTTCCGCATCAACGGCGAGGACCCCGGCCGCGGCTTCCTGCCCGCCCCCGGCACCGTCACCCTCTTCGACGCACCCACCGGCCCCGGCGTCCGCCTCGACGCCGGCGTCGAATCCGGCTCCGTCATCGGCCCCGCCTGGGACTCCCTGCTCGCCAAACTCATCGTCACCGGCCGCACCCGCGCCGAGGCACTCCAGCGGGCGGCCCGCGCCCTGGACGAGTTCACCGTCGAGGGCATGGCCACCGCCATCCCCTTCCACCGCACGGTCGTCCGCGATCCGGCCTTCGCCCCCGAACTCACCGGCTCCACCGACCCCTTCACCGTCCACACCCGGTGGATCGAGACCGAGTTCGTCAACGAGATCAAGCCCTTCACCACGCCCGCCGATACCGAGGCGGACGAGGAGTCGGGCCGTGAGACGGTCGTCGTCGAGGTCGGCGGCAAGCGCCTGGAAGTCTCCCTCCCCTCCAGCCTGGGCATGTCCCTGGCCCGCACCGGCCTGGCAGCCGGGGCCCGCCCCAAACGCCGCGCGGCCAAGAAGTCCGGCCCCGCCGCCTCCGGCGACACCCTCGCCTCCCCGATGCAGGGCACCATCGTCAAGATCGCCGTCGAGGAGGGCCAGGAAGTCCAGGAAGGCGACCTCATCGTCGTCCTCGAAGCGATGAAGATGGAACAGCCCCTCAACGCCCACAGGTCCGGCACCATCAAGGGCCTCACCGCCGAAGTCGGCGCCTCCCTCACCTCCGGCGCCGCCATCTGCGAGATCAAGGACTGACGAGTCCCGCACCACGACAGGGGCGCCCGACGGACCACCTCACACGGTCCGCCGGGCGCCCCTGTCACTGCCCGCCGGACGGGGACCGCCGGACGAGGCCCTACCGTCGCCGCATGTCGGCGACGCGCGCCCGCTCCGCTCCGCCCCCCTGCTCACCCAGCGCGGTGGCAGACCGCAACCCCGCGCCCGCAGCCCCCGGAACCTGACGGCGCGGCCCCGGAAGCGGCACGTCCCGACGTTGCTGACGCCCCACGGAATCACCCCCCGGGGCCCCCGAAGCCCCGGTGCCGTTCGCCGTACCACCCCCTGACGCCCCGGCCACGGCGATCTGCACGCCCTGGTCGGCCAGGGCCTGCAACTCGGTGGCGGCGCGGTCGTCGTGGCCCGGCGACTCGTCGGTGACCAGACGGGTGATGACGTCGGTGGGCACGGTCTGGAACATGGTGTCCGTACCCAGCTTGGAGTGGTCGGCGAGGACGACGACCTCGGCGGCGGCCTGGACCAGCGCCCGGTCGACGGAGGCCGACAGCATGTTGGAGGTGGACAGCCCCCGCTCGGCGGTCAGCCCGCTCCCGGACAGGAAGGCCTTGGAGACCCGCAGCCCCTGGAGGGACTGCTCGGCCCCCGACCCCACCAGGGCGTAGTTGGACCCCCTGAGCGTGCCTCCGGTCATCACCACTTCGACCCGGTTGGCATGGGCAAGGGCCTGGGCCACCAGCAGCGAGTTGGTGACGACGGTCAGCCCGGGCACTCGCGCGAGCCGGCGGGCCAGCTCCTGCGTCGTCGTACCCGCCCCCACCACGATGGCTTCGCCCTCTTCGACGAGGCCCGCGGCGAGATCGGCGATGGCCGTCTTCTCGGCGGTCGCGAGATGGGATTTCTGCGGAAAGCCGGACTCTCGCGTGAACCCGCCCGGCAGTACCGCACCGCCGTGCCGGCGGTCGAGGAGTCCTTCTGCCTCCAGTGCGCGCACGTCCCGCCGTACGGTCACTTCGGAGGTCTGGACGACGCGGGCGAGCTCACGGAGCGACACGGCCCCGTTCGCTCGCACCATTTCGAGGATCAATTGGCGACGTTCTGCAGCGAACACGAAACTGACAGTAACCCCAACGACCGTCTGCTTTCAGCAGTATGCGCCGAATAACAGAAGTTGTTCGCATGCCACCACCGGAAGTGGTATACGGGCCTACCCCGGCCGCCTATGCCACCCGCAAGCACCGCAACTCCCCGTGACCAGCGGGGAGTCATTTCCAGCCGCGCCCGCCGGCCTACTGCTCCCCGCCGGCCTTGCGCGTGTGCAACTGCCGCGCCACCTCCGCAATCGACCCCGAGAGCGAGGGATACACGGTGAAGGCGTTGGCGATCTGCTCGACCGTCAGGTTGTTGTCGACGGCGATCGAGATCGGATGGATCAGCTCCGAAGCACGCGGCGCCACCACCACACCCCCCACCACGATCTCGGTACCGGGCCGGCAGAAGATCTTGACGAAGCCGTCCCGGATGCCCTGCATCTTGGCGCGCGGGTTGCGCAGCAGCGGCAGCTTCACCACGCGGGCATCGATCTTGCCGGCGTCCACGTCGGCCTGCGAGTACCCGACGGTGGCGATCTCGGGGTCGGTGAAGACGTTGGCGGAGACGGTCTTCAGATTCAGCGGAGTAACGGCGTCGCCCAGGAAGTGGTACATGGCGATCCGCCCCTGCATGGCCGCCACCGAGGCCAGCGCGAAGACGCCGGTGACGTCACCGGCGGCGTACACACCGGGAGCCGAGGTCCGCGAGACCCGGTCGGTCTTGATGTGCCCGGAGTCCTTGAGCCGGACGCCCGCCTCCTCCAGCCCCATCCCCTCCGTGTTGGGGATGGCACCGACGGCCATCAGACAGTGCGACCCGGTGATGACCCGCCCGTCGGACAGCGTCACCTCGACCCGGTCCCCCACCCGCTTGACGGACTGGGCCCGCGACCGCGACATGACGTTCATCCCACGCCGCCGGAACACGTCTTCCAGAACGGCCGCCGCATCCGGGTCCTCGCCCGGCAGCACCCGGTCCCGCGACGACACGAGGGTGACCCGCGACCCGAGCGCCTGATAGGCCCCGGCGAACTCGGCACCGGTGACACCGGACCCGACCACGATGAGCTCTTCGGGCAGCTCCTCCAGGTCGTACACCTGGGTCCAGTTCAGGATCCGCTCCCCGTCGGGCCGTGCGTCCGGCAGCTCCCGCGGATGCCCACCCGTAGCGATGAGCACCGCGTCGGCGGTCAGCGTCTCCTCGCTCCCGTCGGCGGCCCGCACCACGACCTTCCGCGACCCGTCGAGCCCCTGCATGCCCTCCAGCCGACCGCGCCCGCGCATGACCCGCGCACCCGCACGGGTCACGGAGGCGGTGATGTCGTGCGACTGCGCCAGCGCGAGCCGCTTCACCCGCCGGTTGACCTTGCCCAGATCGACACCCACCACCCGGGCGGCCTGCTCCATGGGCGGAGTGTCGTCGGCGACGATGATCCCCAGCTCCTCATAGGAGGAGTCGAAGGTGGTCATCACCTCAGCCGTCGCGATGAGGGTCTTGGACGGCACGCAGTCGGTCAGCACCGACGCCCCGCCCAGACCGTCGCAGTCGACGACGGTCACCTCCGCGCCGAGTTGAGCGGCCACCAGCGCCGCTTCGTATCCGCCGGGTCCGCCGCCAATGATCACGATCCGAGTCACGTACCCCATTGTCCCGCACCCTTCAACGAGAGGCCGCCCGGGGCCACCACCGTGACGACGGCGATGCCCGACACCCCTGCCGTACCCTTCCCCTCATGTCGCTCTACGCCGCATACGCCGGCAACCTCGACGCGCGGTTGATGACCCGCCGCGCCCCGCACTCGCCGCTGCGCGCCACCGGCTGGCTGAACGGGTGGCGGCTGACCTTCGGGGGCGAGCACATGGGCTGGGAGGGCGCCCTGGCGACCCTCGTGGAGGACCCGATCTCCCAGGTCTTCGTCTCCCTCTACGACATCGCCCCGATGGACGAGGACTCCCTGGACCGCTGGGAGGGCGTGGGCCTGGACATCTACCGCCGCACCCGGGTCCGCGTCCACACCCTCGACGGCGAGGAGGGTGCCTGGACCTACGTCCTGAACGCCTACGAGGGCGGCCTGCCCTCCGCCCGCTACCTGGGCGAGATCGCGGACGCCGCCGAATCGTCCGGCGCCCCCCACGACTACGTCATGGAACTCCGCAAACGCCCCTGCTGAGGACGTCCTCGTCAAAACCTCCAACCCAAAAACCACCATCCCGTGACCTCTGCCATCTACGCGCGTAGCCGCAAACCGGCTACCCTCTTCGCGTGAACGCATCTCTTCTTCCGGACGACATCCAGGGCGACCCGTACGCCGCCGCCGACGCCGCCGCGGCCCGCCTGCGCGAACTCACCGGCGCCGAGACCCACGACGTCGCCCTCGTGATGGGCTCCGGCTGGGCACCGGCCGTGGACGCCCTGGGCGCCCCCGAGGCCGATCTCCAGGTCACCGACCTCCCGGGCTTCCCCGAGCCCGCGGTGGAGGGCCACGGCGGCAAGGTCCGCTCGTACACCCTCGGCGACAAGCGCGCACTGGTCTTCCTGGGCCGCACCCATTACTACGAGGGCCACGGCGTCGCCGCCGTCTCCCACGGCGTCCGCACCGCGGTCGCCGCCGGCGTCAAGACGATCATCCTGACCAACGGCTGCGGCGGCCTGCGCGAGGGCATGCGCCCCGGCCAGCCGGTCCTGATCAGCGACCACATCAACCTGACCGCCACCTCCCCCATCGTCGGCGCCAACTTCGTCGACCTCACCGACCTCTACTCGCCCCGCCTGCGGGCGCTGTGCAAGGAGGTCGACGCCACGCTGGAGGAGGGCGTCTACGCCCAGTTCCCCGGCCCGCACTACGAGACCCCGGCCGAGATCCGCATGGCCCGCGTCATCGGTGCCGACCTGGTGGGCATGTCGACGGTCCTGGAGGCGATCGCGGCCCGCGAGGCCGGCGCGGAGGTCCTGGGCATCTCCCTGGTCACCAACCTCGCCGCGGGCATGACGGGCGAGCCCCTCAACCACGAGGAGGTCCTCCAGGCGGGCCGCGACTCCGCCGCCCGCATGGGGAAGCTGCTCACCCAGGTACTGGGCCGGCTGTAGCCGAGGCCCAGTGGTCCGGCGTGGGCTTGGCACCCGGCACGGGGGTGGGTCGCGTGACCCGGCGCTGCCGGGGTGCCTCCCCCAGTGCCTGAACGGCCTGGGAGGTACCCCCACCGCCCACCCGTGCCGCCCCAGCGGCACGACTGCCCGCGACTACGGGGGCGACGGCCCGCGGGCGCGTACGGCGGGAAGGGGACGTGTCGGGGGGTGTTCGCCCGCAGCGGTTGGCGCGTCAACGCGGCGAGCCCTTGTAGCCGACCGATTCCGCGCCGTTCCGAGGACGAGCACCCCCCGGCGCGGCCCCGACCCACCCACAACGCACCGCGCTACGCGCACCCCCACCGAAGCCGCAGCGGCGCCGCAGGCACCCCGCACCCGCACCCGCACCCGCACCCGCACCCGCACCACCGACACCCGAGAGGCTGACCGACGTGCAAGACGTGCAAGACGACCTCCTCGCACGAGCCAAGGCATGGCTGGCCGAGGACCCCGACGCGGACACCCGCGCGGAACTCGCCCGCCTCATCGACGCCGAGGACCACGCCGAGCTCACCGCACGCTTCTCCGGCACCCTCCAGTTCGGCACCGCGGGCCTGCGCGGCGAACTGGGCGCCGGCCCGATGCGCATGAACCGCTCGGTCGTCATCCGCGCCGCCGCGGGCCTCGCCGCGTACCTCAAGAAAGAAGGCCGGCACGACGGCCTGGTGGTCATCGGCTACGACGCCCGCCACAAGTCCGCCGACTTCGCCCGCGACACCGCCGCCGTCATGACCGGCGCCGGCCTCAGGGCGGCCGTACTCCCCCGCCCTCTCCCCACCCCCGTCCTCGCCTTCGCGATCCGCCACCTCGGCGCGGTCGCCGGAGTGGAGGTCACCGCCAGCCACAACCCGCCCCGGGACAACGGCTACAAGGTGTACCTCGGCGACGGCTCCCAGATCGTGCCCCCCGCCGACGCCGACATCGCCGCCGAGATCGACGCCGTGCGCACCCTCCACGACGTCCCCCGCCCCGACACCGGCTGGCAGACCCTCGACGACGACGTCCTCGACGCCTACCTCACCCGCACGGACGCCGTCCTCGCCGCCGACTCCCCCCGCACCGCCCGCACGGTCTACACGGCGATGCACGGCGTGGGCAAGGACACCCTCCTCGCCGCCTTCGCCCGAGCCGGCTTCCCGCGCCCCACCCTCGTCACCGAGCAGGCCGACCCCGACCCGGACTTCCCCACCGTCGCCTTCCCCAACCCGGAGGAGCCCGGCGCGATGGACCTCGCCTTCGCGACGGCGAGGGCGGCGAACCCGGACCTGATCATCGCCAACGACCCGGACGCGGACCGCCTGGCAGTGGCCGTACCCGACACCGCGGAGGCCACCGGCTGGCGCATGCTCCGGGGCGACGAGGTCGGCGCCCTGCTCGCCGCCCACCTGGTCACCCGCGGAGCGCACGGCACGTTCGCGGAGTCGATCGTCTCGTCGTCCCTCCTGACCCGCATCGCCGCGAAGGCGAACCTCCCCCACGTCGAAACCCTCACCGGCTTCAAGTGGATCGCCCGCGTCGAGAACATCCGCTACGGCTACGAGGAAGCCCTCGGCTACTGCGTCGACCCCGCGGGCGTCCGCGACAAGGACGGCATCACCGCGGCCCTCCTGATCACGGAACTGGCTTCCACCCTCAAGCAGGCCGGCCGCACCCTCCTCGACCTGCTCGACGACATCGCCGTGGAACACGGCCTGCACGCCACGGACCAGCTCTCGGTCCGCGTGGAGGACCTCTCCCTGATCGCCGCGGCGATGAACCGCCTGCGCGAACAGCCCCCGGCAACCCTCGCGGGCCTCCCCGTCACCACCGCGGAGGACCTCACCCGGGGCACGGACACCCTCCCGCCCACGGACGGCCTGCGCTACACGCTCGACGGAGCCAGGGTCGTCGTCCGCCCGAGCGGCACGGAGCCCAAGCTCAAGTGCTACCTGGAGGTGGTCGTCCCAGTGGCCGAGCACGCCGGCCTCCCCGCAGCCCGCGCCAAGGCTGCGGACCTGCTGACGGCGCTCAAGCGCGACCTGTCGACGGCGGCGGGCATCTGAAAGGCCGGGGGTGCGAGGCACCCCGGCCGCACTCACCCACCCGCACCGCGGTCACCCCACCCCGAACAGCACCCCCAGCGCCACCGCCCCCGCCACGACCGGCACGACGATCTCGTACGCCCACCGCACCGTCACCCCGCCCTGCGAGCCCTCGGCCGCCTTCCGCGCCTCCCACAGCTCCCGCAGCTCGTCCATGACCTTGTCGGCCTCGGCCCGCACCGGCCCGTCGCCCTCGACGGCCGAGGACCCGGCACCACCGCCCCGCGTGCCGAACTGCCCCACGCCCCCGAGCACGCTCCCGCGCCTGCGCCCCCCGGCACCACCGGCGAGCCGCCGGTCCTCCTGCCGCGCGGCCTTCTTGCGCCCCCGCAGCGAGACGGGAACGGACCACAGCTGGAACTTGTCGCCGCCCTCGGTGAAGACCTCGTTCGAGTACGCGGACCGGAACGACTCGACCTGCGCCCAGGGCAGGACGATCACACGGAACGGATTGCGCACCCGCATCCGGTCGTCGTTGGCGAAGACGGCGGGCCGCACGGTGTAGGCGGCGACGAGCGGCACCAGGAAGACCAGCGCCGCGAGCGCCTTCCAGCGGGTGTCCCCCTCGCCCGTGACCAGGGCGTCGATGCCGAGCCACAGCGCGAGGGCGAGTACCAGCACGCCTCCGGAGATACCCGCGGGCGAGCGGTAGGCCCGGTCCTTGGACACGGGTCCCGAGGGCTGCGGCGAGGATGACTGGGGCTCCGGGGTGGTCATGCTGCCGATTGTGCCCGACGCCCCGCCCGGTGCTCACATGCGGTGCCGCTACATCGGACGAGCCCACGGGGGCTGTACAGACCGCTACGCGCGTAGATATGCTCGTCTGGTGACCATGCCCACCACTGCACCCGCCGCAAACGGACCCGCACAGGGCCCCGCAAACGGACCCGCACGCGGATTCGCCGACGTCACCGCGTCCGACAGCACCCTGCGCCGCTTCCTCCACGGACTGCCCGGCGTCGACACCGTCGGCCTGGAGGCGCGCGCCGCCTCCCTCGGCACCCGATCCATCAAGACCACCGCGAAGGCCTACGCCCTCGACCTGGCCATCTCGATGGTCGACCTGACGACGCTGGAAGGCGCGGACACCCCGGGCAAGGTCCGGGCGCTCGGCGCGAAGGCGGTCCGCCCCGACCCGACCGACCGCACGGCCCCGTCGACGGCGGCCGTCTGCGTCTACCCCGACATGGTGCCCACCGCCAGGGAAGCCGTCGCCGGCTCCGGCGTGAAGGTCGCGTCGGTCGCCACGGCGTTCCCGGCCGGCCGCGCCTCGCTGGCCGTCAAGCTGGCCGACGTGCGCGAGGCCGTGGCGGCGGGCGCGGACGAGGTCGACATGGTCATCGACCGCGGCGCGTTCCTGGCCGGTCAGTACATGAAGGTGTACGACGAGATCACCGCCGTGCGCGAGGCCTGCGGGACGGCCGCCCGTCTGAAGGTCATCTTCGAGACCGGCGAGCTGTCGACGTACGACAACATCCGCCGCGCCAGCTGGCTCGGCATGCTGGCGGGCGCGGACTTCATCAAGACATCGACCGGCAAGGTCGCGGTCAACGCGACACCCGCCAACACGCTCCTCATGCTGGAGGCGGTCCGCGACTTCCGCGCCCAGACCGGCGTCCAGGTGGGCGTGAAGCCGGCCGGCGGCATCCGCACCGCGAAGGACGCGATCAAGTTCCTGGTCCTGGTCAACGAGACGGTGGGCGAGGACTGGCTGGACAACCACTGGTTCCGCTTCGGCGCCTCCTCGCTCCTCAACGACCTGCTGATGCAGCGCCAGAAGCTGGCCACAGGCCGTTACTCCGGCCCCGACTACGTGACGGTGGACTGATCGACATGGCACCCACACCCTCATCCGCACCCGCGTTCGAGTACGCACCGGCACCCGAGTCCCGCGCGGTCGTCGACATCGCCCCCTCCTACGGCCTGTTCATCGACGGCGAGTTCACCGAGGCGGCCGACGGCAAGGTCTTCAAGACGGTCTCCCCCGCCACCGAGGAGGTCCTCTCCGAGGTCGCCGAGGCCGGCGAGGCGGACGTCGACCGCGCCGTGAAGGCCGCCCGCAAGGCCTTCGAGAAGTGGTCGGCGCTGCCCGGCGCGGAGCGTGCGAAGTACCTCTTCCGCATCGCCCGCATCATCCAGGAACGCAGCCGGGAACTGGCCGTCCTGGAAACCCTCGACAACGGCAAGCCGATCAGGGAGACGCGCGACGCCGACCTCCCCCTGGTCGCCGCGCACTTCTTCTACTACGCCGGCTGGGCCGACAAGCTCGACCACGCCGGCTACGGCGCGAACCCCCGCCCCCTGGGCGTCGCGGGCCAGGTCATCCCCTGGAACTTCCCGCTCCTGATGCTGGCCTGGAAGATCGCCCCGGCGCTCGCCACCGGCAACACGGTGGTCCTGAAGCCCGCCGAGACGACCCCCCTCTCCGCCCTGTTCTTCGCGGACATCTGCCGCCAGGCCGGGCTGCCCAGGGGCGTCGTCAACATCATCACCGGCGACGGCCGCGCCGGGGCGGCGCTCACCGCGCACCCCGACGTGAACAAGGTCGCCTTCACGGGCTCCACGGCGGTCGGCAAGCAGATCGCGCGCACGGTCGCGGGCACCCGCAAGAAGCTCACCCTCGAACTGGGCGGCAAGGGCGCCAACATCGTCTTCGACGACGCCCCGATCGACCAGGCCGTCGAGGGCATCGTCAACGGCATCTTCTTCAACCAGGGCCAGGTCTGCTGCGCGGGCAGCCGCCTCCTGGTCCAGGAGTCGATCCACGACGAGCTGCTGGACTCCCTGAAGCGCAGGCTCACCACCCTCCGCCTGGGCGACCCGCTGGACAAGAACACGGACATCGGCGCGATCAACTCCGCCGAGCAGCTGGCCCGTATCACCGCACTCGCCTGCCAGGGCGAGGCGGAGGGCGCCGAGCGCTGGTCCCCGGCCTGCGAACTGCCCTCCTCCGGCTACTGGTTCGCCCCGACGCTCTTCACGAACGTCACCCAGGCGCACACGGTGGCCCGCGACGAGATCTTCGGCCCGGTCCTGTCCGTCCTCACCTTCCGCACGCCGGACGAGGCGGTCGCCAAGGCCAACAACACGCCGTACGGCCTGTCGGCGGGCATCTGGACGGAGAAGGGCTCGCGCATCCTGGCGGTCGCGAACAAGCTCCGTGCCGGTGTGATCTGGTCCAACACGTTCAACAAGTTCGACCCGACGTCGCCGTTCGGCGGCTACAAGGAGTCGGGCTTCGGCCGCGAGGGCGGCCGCCACGGCCTGGAGGCGTACCTCGATGTCTGAGCGACTCAGCGTGCTGAAGACCTACAAGCTGTACGTCGGCGGGAAGTTCCCGCGTTCCGAGAGCGGCCGGGTGTACGAGGTGAGCGACGCGAAGAACAGGTGGCTGGCCAACGCCCCCCTCTCCTCCCGCAAGGACGCCCGTGACGCGGTGGTCGCCGCGCGCAAGGCGTTCGGCGGCTGGTCCGGCGCGACGGCGTACAACCGCGGGCAGATCCTCTACCGGATCGCCGAGATGCTGGAGGGCCGCCGCGACCAGTACGTCGCGGAGGTCGCCGACGCGGAAGGCCTGTCGAAGTCGAAGGCGGCGGCCCAGGTGGACGCCGCGATCGACCGCTGGGTCTGGTACGCGGGCTGGACCGACAAGATCACCCAGGTGGTCGGCGGCGGCAACCCGGTCGCGGGCCCCTTCTTCAACCTCTCCTCCCCGGAGCCGACCGGCGTCGTGGCCGTCCTGGCCCCGCAGAAGTCGTCCTTCCTGGGCCTGGTGTCCGTCGTCGCCCCGGTCATCGCTACGGGCAACACGGCAGTGGTGGTGGCCTCGGAGAAGTCCCCCCTCCCCGCCCTCTCCCTGGGCGAGGTCCTGGCCACCTCCGACCTGCCCGGCGGTGTGGTCAACATCCTCTCCGGCCGCACGGCGGAGATCGCCGCCCCGCTCGCCGCCCACCAGGACGTCAACGCGATCGACCTCGCGGGCGCCGACGAGGAGCTGGCGAGGGAGCTGGAGATCGCGGCGGCGGACAATCTCAAGCGCGTCCTGCGTCCACAGCCTGTGGACGACGCGGGCGCGGACTGGTCCGCGACCCCGGGCACGGACCGCATGACGGCGTTCCTGGAGACGAAGACGGTCTGGCACCCGACGGGCGCCCTGGGCGCCTCCGGCTCGTCGTACTGACCGAATCCTCCGTCAGCCGACGCCGACGGGCCGCGGCTCCTCCCCGTCCGGAGGAGCCGCGGTCTTCACTCGGCCGAGCAGGGCCTCAGTTCCGGCCGGCTGGGCGCGGTCTTCCGTCCCGTCAGCGGGGACAGGTCCTTCATGTACATTTCCGCCCACTCCTTTCCGGCCAGGATCTCCTTGAGCCCCGAGCACACCTTGCTCTTCAGGAGCGGGTCGTCCTTCCGCATCGCCACCCCGTAGGGCTCCGTGCCCGCGCCGCTGGGCAGCAGCTTCAGATGCGCCGGATCGTTCTGGGCGTACCCGGCGAGAAGCACGTCGTCCGAGGCGACCGCGTACACGCTCGAGCGCTTGTCCAGCAGTCTTTCCACGCACTCCTTGTAGGTGTCGGGCTGCCACTTCCCCGTGGTGTACCCGTCCTCCTTCAGCCTGTCCGCGTACGTGGAGTCCCGCGCCGTGCACACCTCGACCTGGTTCCGCTTCACGTCGACGGCTTCGCCGAGGTCGTACTTGGCGGAGTTCTTGCGGACGAGGAGGCTGCTGCCCGCCTTGTAGTAGGGGCCGACGAAGCTGATGCCGTCCCGCTTCTCACGCTCGGGCGTCATGCTGTACGAGGCGACGACGAGGTCCACCTCGCCGTTCTTCAGCTTGCTCGCCCGGTTGGCCGTGGTCACCCCGTAGAAGTCCACCTGTGACTTGTCGTAGCCCAGTTTGCCGGCGAGGGCGTAGGCGATGTCGACGTCGAACCCGCTCCACCCGCCGGTGTCCTTGTCGTAGAAGCTCAGCCCGGGCTGGTCCTCCTTCGCCCCGACCGTCAGCCGCTTCCTGGCGCTCTTCCACTGCTCCCACGCCTGCTCCGCGTCGCCCCCGGCGGCTCCCCCTCCCTGCTGCCCGGAGGCGTCGTCCTGCTTGCCCCCGGAGTCGCCCCGCGAGACGAGCCAGCCGCCACCGGCCAGCAGTACGACACACGCCGCGGCCGCCGCCACCTTCCAGCCCGACAGCCGCCCGCGGCCGCCGCCCGACGCCACCGGCGACGGCACGGAGGGAACGGCTCCGGAGGGAACGGCCCCGGAGGACGACGCGGCGGGCGCCGCCGCGGTCACCGCCGGCACGGGCTCCGAGTCGGGCGACGCGGACTCCGAGGCGGGCGGCGCGGACTCCGAGGCGGGCGGCGCGGGCCGGGCCGTGGGCGGGGGTGCGGGTGCGGGTGTGGCGGCCCTGGCGGGGGTCGGCCTGCCGGGGTCCGCGAGGACGTCCCGGAGCATCTCCTCCGCCCCGGCGGCGTCCAGGCGCCGGTCCGGGTCCGTCGTCAACAGCCCCTGGATGACCGGGCCGAGGGGGCCGGCGTACCGGAGCACGGGGTCGGGCGACTGCTGGATGTTCGCCTGCACCTCCCAGACCTCGTTGCCGCCGAAGGGCAGGCGGCCCTCGACCATCTCGTACAGCGTGACGCCCAGGGCCCACAGGTCGGAGGCGGAGGTGGGGCCGGGGGCGGCGGGAGCGAAGAGTTCGGGCGCCAGGTAGGGGGGCGTGCCGATGATGCCGCCGTGCCGGGTCACCCGGTCCGCGCCCTCGAAGGTGGCGATGCCGAAGTCCACCAGGACCACCTGGCCGCCGTCCCGCACCAGGACGTTGCCCGGCTTGACGTCGCGGTGCAGGACCGACGCCTCGTGAACCGCCCGCAGCCCCTGGGCCATCTGGAGGCCGATCTCCGCGGCCCTGGGCACGCCGAGGACCCGGTCGCGGCTCAACAGGTCGGCCAGCGACCGCCCTTCGAGCAGCTTCATCACGATCCAGACCTGGTCGGCGGTCTCGATCTGGTCGTGCACCGTCACCACGTTCTGGTGCTCGATCTTGGCGAGCGCCTCCGCCTCGCGACGGGCGCGCTGCATCGCCGCCTTCTGCGTGTCCGGGGTCATGGCCCTGCGGTCCAGGAGCCCCTTCACCGCGACGAACCGGCGCAGCCGCCGGTCGTGGGCCTTCCAGACCTCGCCCATGCCGCCGCTGCCGATGGGCTCCAGCAGCTCGTAGCGGCCCTCGATCACGGTGTGGGAGACGGGGGGACGATCCTCGGGATGCCCGTCGGCTCCGCCGCCGGCCCCGTTGATTCCGTCGTCGTTGTGCACTCGGCCCCCTAGCACCACTTGCGCGAAACGTGAGTCACCACAGATTAGACGGCCCCCACGGAGCCCCCGCGACGAACGGGCAGGGCGGACCACCGCGACGGAAACGGGCCGCGACCCCCCGCTCGGAGGGATCGCGGCCCGGCGTGCGCGGACCGCGTCAGCGCAGCAGCTCCGTCACCTCCCCCACCACCGGCACGGCACCCAGCGACTGGGCCTGAGCGACCGGCCCCGTCAGGGCCGTCGAGGTCAGCGGCTGGAAGTCGGCGACCTTCGTACCGACGCCGTTGTCCAGCGGGTCGACCCCGGTGCCGGCCAGGGGGTTGGGCTTGAGGTCGGCGACCGGGCCGGTGACGAAGCCGACGGTGCCGGTCACGGCCGCCAGGCCCGCCTGCGGGTCGATGTTGCCCAGGGACGTGGGGCGGGTGTGCGCCAGACCGGCGATGGTCTCGCCGCTGTCCGCGGAAGCCGTCGCCGCTCCTGCTGCCAGGGCGGCACCGGCGGTCGCCAGGGCGACCAGGGCGCGCTGTGCGTGCGGGGTGCGGGGGGACGCGTGTCGGGCCATCGCTGCTGCCACCTCTTGGTGTGGATTGCTACGGACTGCCCTGACAACAGCGCACACCGTGATCAGGTCACCGCACAGCGCGACCGAGATGTGACGCACGCGGCAAAGTCCACCCGCGGGGTCGTACGCCGGCCGTCGGATGCCTCAGACTGGTGTCCCGTGAGCTCCCATCCGCCCATACCGACGCGAGTCGTGCTGCTCTGCGGCCCCTCCGGCTCCGGCAAGTCCCTCCTCGCCGCGCACTCCGGCCTCCCGGTGCTGCGCCTCGACGACTTCTACAAGGAGGGCACCGACCCGACGCTGCCGACGGTGCCCCTCAGTACCGACATCGACTGGGACCACCCGGCGTCGTGGGACGCGGACGCGGCGGTCGCCGCCATCCGGGAGCTGTGCCGCACGGGGCGTACCGGCGTGCCCGTCTACGACATCTCGCTGAGCGCCCGCACCGGCGAGGAGACCGTAGACATCGGACGGACGCCGCTGTTCCTCGCGGAGGGCATCTTCGCCGCGGAACTGGTGGACCGCTGCCGGGAACTGGGCGTGCTGGCCGACGCGCTGTGCCTGAGCCGGGGCCCGCTGACGACCTTCCGCCGCCGGTTCCTGCGGGACCTGCGCGAGGGCCGCAAGTCCGTGCCGTTCCTGCTCCGCAGGGGCTGGCGGCTGATGCGGCTGGAGCGGTCGGTCATCGCCCGGCAGACCGCCCTGGGCGCCCACGCCTGCGACCGGGACGAGGCGATGGGCCGGCTGGCCGCCGCGGCGGCGGGACGATGCGCCACCAGCCGTACGGCCGCGTAACGCCTGCCCCCGCATGCGGAAGCGGGACTGGACGGACCCCCCGGCCCTCCAGTCCCGCTCCCTTTCCACCCCCGTGGATCCCCCGTGATCCCCGGCCCCCGTTGTTCCCCCGTGTCCCCCGTGGTGCTTCCCCGTGAGTAAGAGCCCGGGTCCCTCCCCCTGATACACCCCGGCTCGAAACTTTTTTCACGGGGCCCCGCCCCTCGGGCCCGGTCCCCCCCGGCCCGTACCTTCAGGCGACCAGTTCGCCGAAGGCGTCCTCCTGGTCACGGCCGAAGCTGAGGACCTCGTCCTCGCGCAGCCGGCGCAGCGAGCGCCAGATGCTGGACTTCACCGTGCCGACGCTGATGTCGAGGATGTCCGCGATCTCCGGGTCCGTGCGGCCCTCGTAGTAGCGCAGGACCAGCATGGTGCGCTGCAGTTCGGGCAGCCGGGCGAGCGCCTGCCACAGGACGGTGCGCAGCTCGGTGCCGCGCATCGCGTCCATGTCGCCGGGCGTCTCCGGCAGTTCCTCGGTCGGGTACTCGTTGAGCTTGCGGCGCCGCCAGGCGCTGATGTGCAGGTTGGTCATGGTCCGGCGGAGGTATCCGCCGACCGCCGCCTTGTCACTGATCCGGTCCCACGCCCGGTAGGTCGAGAACAGCGCGCTCTGCAGCAGGTCCTCGGCCTCGAAGCGGTCGCCGGTGAGGTGGTAGGCGGTGGCGTACAGGGAGGAGCGGCGCTCCTGCACGTAGGCGGTGAACTCCGCCTCCGACAGGGAGCGGTGCTCCCCCCGGTCCCCCGTGTTCCCCGTCTCCCCCGTGTTCGCGTCAACCACCGTCATGTACGCGGTGTGCTGACGCCCGGTGCCGCGAGCGCACCCCCGCCCGCTCACGGCACCGGACTTCTCGGAACCCCGGTGTGCGTGCACGTCGTGCAGACGCGTGACCACTGCGCTGGTGTTGGTGCCCTTCAGCGTGTTCATCTCGCGCCCCCCGTCGTGGACTGCCGGTTGCCTGTGACGAAAAGCCTGCCGCGGCGACTTCATGGCCGTGTCCGCCGACTGTCACAGAGCTGTCACAGGGGTCCGTCACCGCTGCACCACCCTTCCTTCACAGGGTCCGGCGGCGTCGTGGGAGCCCAACCGCACCCGCAGGTCGAACACCGGCCCCCTCATGGGCCAGAATGAGCGCGTGCCTTCCCTGTTGCTGATCGAGGACGACGACGCCATCCGTACGGCCCTGGAGCTCTCCCTGACCCGCCAGGGCCATCGGGTGGCCACCGCTGCCAGTGGTGAGGACGGTCTGAAGCTGTTGCGCGAGCAGCGGCCGGACCTGATCGTGCTGGACGTGATGCTGCCCGGCATCGACGGTTTCGAGGTGTGCCGTCGCATCCGGCGCACCGACCAGCTGCCGATCATCCTGCTGACCGCGCGCAACGACGACATCGACGTGGTCGTCGGTCTCGAGTCGGGCGCCGACGACTACGTCGTCAAACCCGTCCAGGGCCGGGTCCTGGACGCCCGGATCCGGGCCGTGCTGCGGCGCGGGGAGCGGGAGTCCACCGACTCGGCGAGCTTCGGCAGCCTGGTCATCGACCGTTCGGCGATGACCGTGACGAAGAACGGCGAGGACCTTCAGCTGACGCCCACCGAGCTGCGGCTGCTCCTGGAGCTGAGCCGACGGCCGGGACAGGCGCTGTCCCGGCAGCAGTTGCTGCGGCTGGTGTGGGAGCACGACTACCTCGGCGACTCCCGGCTGGTGGACGCGTGCGTGCAGCGGCTGCGCGCCAAGGTCGAGGACGTGCCGTCGTCCCCGACCCTGATCCGTACCGTGCGGGGTGTCGGCTACCGGCTGGATCCGCCTCAGTGACACGGGAACACCAGGGGGGTACCCGCGGCCTGGCCGCGGCGCGCAAGGGTTTCTGGTCCGGTCTGCGCTTCACCAGCCTGCGCCTCAGGCTGGTCCTCGTCTTCGGCCTGGTCGCGCTCACCGCCGCCGTGTCCGCGTCCGGCATCGCGTACTGGCTGAACCGGGAGGCGGTGCTGACCCGTACCCAGGACGCGGTGCTGCGGGACTTCGAGCAGGAGATGCAGAACCGGGCGGGCGCGCTGCCGGAGCACCCCACGCAGGACGAGGTGCAGCACACGGCGGGGCAGATGGCCAACAGCAGCCAGCGGTTCTCGGTGCTGCTGGTCGCCGAGAGCGCCGACGGCACCGCCGTGTACGGCAGCTCCGGCGGCCTGGGCGGCTTCGCGCTGTCCGACGTGCCCGAGTCGCTGCGCACGGCCGTGAACAAGGAGCAGAAGCTCACCTCGGCCAACAAGCACCGGTACCACCTGTACTGGCAGCGGACAACCGACGACGGCACCCCGTACCTGGTGGCCGGCACGAAGGTGATCGGCGGCGGGCCGACCGGGTACATGCTCAAGTCGCTGGAACCGGAGGCCAAGGACCTGAACTCGCTCGCCTGGTCGCTGGGGATCGCCACCGCGCTCGCCCTGCTCGGTTCGGCGCTGCTCGCGCAGGCCCTGGCGACGACCGTGCTGAAGCCCGTGCACCGGCTCGGGGTCGCGGCGCGGCGGCTGGGCGAGGGGAAGCTGGACACCCGGCTGCGGGTGTCCGGCACCGACGAACTGGCCGACCTGTCGCGCACCTTCAACAGCGCCGCCGAGAACCTGGAGAAGCGGGTCGCGGACATGGCGGGCCGGGAGCAGGCCTCCCGGCGCTTCGTCGCGGACATGAGCCACGAGCTGCGTACACCGCTGACGGCGCTCACCGCGGTGACGGAAGTGCTGGAGGAGGAGCTGGAGTACGCGGGCGAGGGCGAGGGGGAGGGCGGGAGTTTCGACCCGATGGTCGAGCCCGCGGTGCGGCTGGTGGTGAGCGAGACGCGGCGGCTGAACGACCTGGTGGAGAACCTGATGGAGGTCACCCGCTTCGACGCGGGCACCGCCCGCCTGGTCCTGGACGACGTCGACGTCGCCGACCAGATCACCGCCTGCATCGACGCCCGGGCCTGGCTGGACGCCGTCGACCTGGAGGCCGAGCGCGGCGTCCACGCCCGCCTCGACCCGCGCCGGCTGGACGTCATCCTCGCCAACCTGATCGGCAACGCGCTCAAGCACGGCGGGTCGCCGGTCAGGGTCTCCGTGGCGCGGGCGGACGACGAGATCGTGATCCGGGTGCGGGACAACGGTCCCGGCATCCCCGAGGACGTCCTGCCGCACGTCTTCGACCGCTTCTACAAGGCGAGCGCGTCCCGGCCGCGCTCCGAGGGCAGCGGGCTCGGTCTGTCCATCGCACTGGAGAACGCGCACATCCACGGCGGTGAGATCACCGCGGAGAACGCCCCGGAGGGCGGTGCGGTGTTCACCCTGCGGCTGCCGCAGGACCCGTCGCCGCCCGCCGACGAGGACGGCGGGGCCGACGAGGAGACCGAGGACCGGGGCAAGGACGCGAAGGGACAGGTCTGATGACCGTACGCCGTCTGCCGGCCCTCTCCGGGCTCGCGGCAGTGGCCGTGCTGCTGACCGGGTGCGGCATCCGCGCCACCGAGGTGCCCACCGACTACGGTCCCGCGCCGTCGCGGGTGCGCTGCTCGCTCGCCGAGCCGGACGTGTCGACGCGGACCACACCCGGGCTGCCGGCGCAGGTGTTCCTGCTGTGCGGCTCGTCGCTGGTGGCCGTGGACCGCACGGTGCGGGTGCCGGAGGGCGCCTCGGACTCGGGGCGGCGGGTGCTGGTGGCCCAGGGACTGCTGGACGAGCTGACGGCACAGCCGTCGGCCGCGGAGAAGGAGGCCGGTTACACGTCGGACGTGCGCCGCGGGATCGTGGTGACGGGACCGCGTTCCGGCGACCCCGAGGACACGCTGCGGCTGAGCACCGATCCCGACGACCTGACCTCGTACGCGCTCGCGCAGGTGGTGTGCACCTTCTCCGACTCCGCCGCGGCCGAGGGCGACGGCTCGGTGATCCTGGCCGGGCCCACCGACCGGTCCGCCCGCCGCTACTCCTGCACGGACGAGGTCCGGGCCCGGCCGGGCAGCAACGAACCGCCCGCGGACGAGGTCACGGGCGGCTGACGGGCCGCACCGCGCGGCACCGGGCGGGTGCCGCGCGAAGGCCCCGCAGGGGCCGTGTGGCGCAAGCCTCACCCTTGCGTGGAGGCGCCCGGAACCGCGCACGGCGGGGGGCGCGTCTAGGGGGACGTGCAGCGTCATGGGTTCCTCGGCGGCAGCGCCGCGCTCCGCATCCGTGTGACAGGAAGTGTTCTCCTGGTCGCACATCTCGCGTTCGTCGCCTGGTACGCGCTGCGGCCGCTGGACGTCCCCTGGGTACTGCCGCCCAACCTGGAGCCGTTCGCCGGGATCCGCGCCGACCTGGCGCTGGGCGGGCGCGCGGCGGCCCGTTCGATCGGCGGCTCGCTGGCCCTGCTGGCGCCGCTCGGCGTCCTGCTGCCGGTGGCCGGCGGGCGGCTGCACGTCTCGCCGCTGGCGTCCCTGCTGCGCACCACGGCCGCGGCCGCCCTGCTGTCGGTGGGCGTCGAGCTGCTGCAGACCGGGGTGCCCGGTCAGGTCGTCGACATCGACTCGGTGCTGCTGAACACGGTGGGCGTGGCCCTCGCGCACCTCGCCGTCGTCCCGGCGGGCCGGGCCCGGCTCCGCCGCTGGTACCGGCAGCACGGGCGGGAGGGCCTCCTCCAGGAGGAGCCCGGTCAGGGTCGGACCCCGACGATTCCCAGGGTCGGTATCGCCCCGTAGAGCGACGCTTTGTGCGGTTCGTCTCCGTAGCGTGGAGGGCAGATGAAGGGGAAGCCGGAGGGCAGCCCCACCCACACGCTCACGAAGGAGCCGCGATGTCCAGCCTCGCCCGCCCCACCCACGGCCGCATGATCGGCGGAGTGTGCGCCGCGCTGGCCCGGCGCTTCGGCACCTCCGCCGGCACGATGCGGGTGATCTTCCTGGTCTCCTGCCTGCTGCCCGGCCCGCAGTTCCTGCTCTACCTGGCCCTGTGGATCCTGCTCCCGTCCGAGGAGAAGGCCGCCCGTACGGCCTGGTGACAGACGTACCACCCCTCTGGTACACCGATGGGGCGCACCCGGCGACCGGGTGCGCCCCTTCGGCGCGTACGGGGGAGGCGGTGGCGCTCAGCCGCCCAGCGGGAGGCCGTTGACCGGCAGGCCCTGGGTGGGCAGCCCCTTCAGCGGCACACCGCCGAGCAGCTTGGCGACCGGCTCGGTCGGGCCCTCGGCGAGCTGCTCGGCGACCACCTGCTCGACCACCGGCTGCGCGACGGTCAGACCGGTGTGGGAGATCTTGCGGCCCTGCTCCAGCACGTTGCCCGCGCCGGGCGCCACCTGGGAGACGGTCTCCGCGGGGAGGGTGCGGGCGACGGAGTCCACCGTCTGCGCGGTGTCCGGGAGCTCGGGGGCCGCGGTGGCCGCGCCCGCGCCGGCGGCGGCGAAGGCGGCGCCGAGGGCGGCGACACCGAGGGTCTTGGCAGCAGACTGCTTCATGAAGATGCGTCCTCGTAATGGGGTGACGGGGATGTGAGCGGTCCTTGACCGTAAACACGCGCCACCCCCGGCGGCAAACATCGAAATGCGGACGGATGGTGAATGTCCGTCCACGTTTCCGTATTACCGTCGTCCCGCGTTCAGTCGTCGGATTCCGAAGAACCGCTGGTCGAAGCCGTCTGCTGGAACAGCCATTCGGATTTCAGCTCGGCATATCCGGGCTTGATGACGTCATTGATCATGGCCAGTCGTTCATCGAAAGGAATGAACGCTGATTTCATCGCATTGACGGAGAACCACTGCATGTCGTCGAGCGTGTAGCCGAATGCCTCGACCAGGTGCTCGAATTCCCGGCTCATGCTGGTGTGGGACATCAGCCGGTTGTCGGTGTTGACGGTGGCCCGGAAGTGCAGCCGGCGCAGCAGCCCGATGGGGTGCTCGGCGTAGGAGTCGGCGGCGCCGGTCTGGAGGTTGGAGCTGGGGCACAGCTCCAGCGGGATCCGCTTGTCGCGGACGTAGGAGGCGAGCCGCCCGAGCTTGACCGAGCCGTCCTCGTGGACCTGGATGTCGTCGATGATGCGCACCCCGTGCCCGAGCCGGTCGGCGCCGCACCACTGAAGAGCCTGCCAGATGGACGGCAGCCCGAAGGCCTCGCCGGCGTGGATGGTGAAGTGGTTGTTCTCCCGCTTCAGGTACTCGAAGGCGTCCAGGTGCCGGGTGGGCGGGTAACCGGCCTCGGCGCCCGCGATGTCGAATCCGACCACGCCCAGATCGCGGTAGCGGTTGGCGAGTTCGGCGATCTCCAGGGAGCGGGCCGCGTGCCGCATCGCGGTGAGCAGGGCGCCGACCCGGATGCGGTGGCCGTTGTCCCGGGCGCGCCGCTCGCCCTCCCGGAAGCCCTCGTTGACGGCCTCGACGACCTCTTCGAGGGTCAGCCCCTTCTCCAGGTGCTGCTCGGGGGCGTACCGCACCTCGGCGTAGACGACGCCGTCCTCGGCGAGGTCCTGCGCGCACTCGGCGGCGACCCGGACCAGCGCGTCGCGGGTCTGCATGACGCCGACGGTGTGGGAGAAGGTCTCCAGGTACCGCTCCAGGGACCCGGAGTCGGCGGCCTGCCGGAACCAGGTGCCGAGCAGGTCGGCGTCGGTTTCGGGGAGGTCCCCGTAGCCCGTCTCGCGGGCGAGTTCCACGACCGTGCCCGGCCGCAGACCGCCGTCGAGGTGATCGTGCAGCAGGACCTTCGGCGCCCGGCGGATCCGGTCCGGCGACGGTGTCTTCGAGACGGTCGCGGTATGCGTCGCGCTGCTCGCCGCGGCGCTCTTCTCGGTGCTTTGGCTCGTCATTTGCGCACTCTAACTCCTACGCGCGTAGAACACCGGGCGAATGCCCGGACCCGATGCGCTGTACGGACTCCCCGATATGTAACGGTGACCGCGCGGAAGGGTTCCGTACACCCGGTCTTCTGAGAATCTTCTGCCATGGCACAGCAAGCGACGCCGGTCCGTCGGGCCCGGCTGGGGCGGACGCTCGGTCCGGAGGGGACGGCGGTGAGCGGTGTGGTGCTGCTGCTCCCCGAGGGCGACGAGGTCTCCGACCGCAGGCCCTCCGCGCTGCTCGCGGCCGCGTCCGTGCGCGCGTTGGGGCGCAGGCTGGCACGCGCGGGCCGGGAGGAGGGTCTGGCCACGCATGTCGTGCACTACCGCTACCGCGGCTGGAACGGCGCCGAGGCCCACCTCGCCCGGGACGCCGAGTGGGCCGCCGACGAGGCCGTACGGCGCTACGGCGACGTACCCGTCTGCCTGGTCGGCACCGGAATGGGCGGCCGGGCGGCGTTGCGGGCAGCGGGGAACGAGGCCGTCAACTCGGTGCTGGCGATCGCCCCTTGGCTGCCGGAGGACGACGTGGCCGCGCCACCCGAACCGGTGAAGCAGCTCGCCGGGCGGCAGGTGCTGATCGTGCACGGCACCAACGACGGCCGCAGCGACCCGGAGTTGTCCTTCCGGCTCGCCTCCCGGGCGAAGAAGGCGAACCGCGGTGTGTGCCGGTTCGAGGTGCACTCCGACGGCCACGGGCTGCGGCAGTACCGGGACGAGGTCACCGCGCTGGCCGAGGACTTCGTGATGGGCGTGCTGTTCGGGCAGTCCTTCTCGCGCCCGGTGGAGGACGCCCTGGCCGCTCCCCCGCCGCTGGGACTGCGGATGCCGTTGGCGGCGGGGTTCGGGAAGTCGCTGCGGCGGTAGGCCCCCCGTCGCGAGGTTCAGGACGGCAGGAGGCTCCCCCGCCGTGACAGCAGGAACCTCTTGAACGCCGCGACGGGCGGCGTGTCCGTGCGTCCCGCCAGCCAGGCCACGCCGATCTCGCGGGCGGCGCGCGGGGCGGTGACCGTCAGTTCGACGACGCCGGGGCGGGGCACGGCGGGCGGCGGCAGCAGGGCGACGCCGAGACCGGCCGCGACCAGGCCGCGCAGCGTCTCCGCCTCCTCCCCCTCGAAGGCCACCCTGGGCCGGAAACCGGCCTCCTTGCACAGCGCGTCGGTGATGCGCCGCAGGCCGTAGCCGGGCTCCAGGGTCACGAAGATCTCGTCGGCGGCCTCGGCGAGGCGGATGCGCCGGCGCCCGGCCAGGGAGTGGTCGGCCGGGACGACCAGGCGCAGCTTCTGCTCGTCGAGGCGGCGGGCGACCAGGTCGGGGGCGTCGGGGACCGGGGAGGTGAGGCACAGGTCCAGCTCCCCCGCGCGCAGCCGCTCCAGCATGGCCTCGCCGTAGTTCTGCACGAGGCTGAAGCGGACCCGGGGGTGGTCGGCGCGGAAGGCGTGCAGCAGGCCGGGGACGGTCTCGGCGCCCATGGTGTGCAGGAAGCCGAAGGCGACCTTGCCGGTGGCCGGGTCGGCGTCGGCGCGGACCTCGTCGGCGGCCCGCTCGACCTCGGCGAGGGCGCGTTCGACGGAGCCGAGGAAGGTGCGCCCGGCGACGGTCAGCGCGAGGGTGCGGCCGCGCCGGACGAACAGGTCGACGCCGAGGTCCTCCTCCAGGCGGACGAGGGCGCGGGAGAGGGTCGACTGGGGGACGTTCATCTCCTGGGCGGCCCGGGTGACGTGCTCGGTGCGGGCCACGCCGGCGAAGTGCGCGAGGCGGGGCGCGAGCAGCGCGACGATGTCTTCTGTGTCACCGGACGGTGACAGGCGGGGCCGTGAGCTTTGCTGATGCACCATGGGAACGATTATGGCCATTCCATGCATTGGACGGATGAGTAAGGGGCTTCGTACCTTCGTGGCATGACTCCCGCCGATACCGGGGCGTCCACGGTCGTGGACGCCGCATCCGCCGCCTCCGACTCCCTCGCGTCCTCCGACTCGCGCATGGCGCCGGGCGGCCCCGGCTACCGCCGGATGAGTTTCGCGCTGTTCCTGGCGGGCGTCGCGACCTTCGCGCTCCTCTACTCCACCCAGGCCCTGCTGCCGCTGATCTCCGGCGACCTGGGCGTCACGGCGAGCGACGCGAGCTGGACGGTGGCCGCCGCGACCGGTGGCCTCGCGGTGTTCGTGCTGCCGATGAGCGCGCTGTCGGAGCGGTTCGGACGGCGTACGGTCATGACGGCGTCGCTGGCGGTCGCGGTGACCGTCGGGCTGCTGGTGCCCTTCGCCCCGTCGCTGCCGGCGCTGGTCGCGCTGCGGGCGGTGCAGGGCGCGGCGCTGGCCGGGCTGCCGGCCTCGGCGACGGCGTACCTGGCGGAGGAGGTGCGGCCGCGGGCGCTGGTCACCGCGATCGGCCTGTTCGTGGCGGGCAACAGCGTGGGCGGGATGAGCGGCCGGGTGATCACCGGCTGGGTCGCCCAGGAGTGGGGCTGGCGGGTCGCCGTCGGGGTGATCGGCCTGGTCGCGGTGGCCTGCGCGGTGGCCTTCCGGCTGCTGCTGCCGGCGCCGAAGCACTTCACGCCGGGCTCGCTGCGCCCGCGGGTCCTGGTCCGCACGGTCCGCGACCACCTGGCCGACCCGCTGCTGCGCCGCCTGTACGCGATCGGCGCGCTGTTCATGACGGTGTTCGGCGGCGTCTACACGGTGATCGGCTACCGCCTGACCGAGGCACCCTTCTCCCTCCCGCAGGGTCTGATCGGCTCGATCTTCCTGGTCTACCTGGTCGGCACGGTCTCGGCCTCGACGGCGGGCCGGCTGGTGGGCCGCCTGGGCCGCCGCGGCGCGCTCTACCTCGGCGCCGGTACGACGGCGGCGGGCCTGCTGCTGTCCCTGGCGCCGTCCCTGCCGCTGGTCCTGCTCGGCCTGGTGCTGATCACGGCGGGCTTCTTCGCCGGGCACGCGGTGGCGTCCTCGGCGGTCGGCAAGACCGCGCAGCACGGCCGGGCCCAGGCCTCGGCGCTGTACCAGTCCGCCTACTACGTGGGTTCCAGCGCGGGCAGTACGGTCGGCGCGGTGGCCTTCCACTCCGGCGGCTGGGCCGGCACGGTCGCGGTGGGGGTGCTCGCGGTGCTGGGCGTCGTGGCCATCACGGTCTCCGGGTCGCTGGCGGCCCGCCGCCAGGCCGCGGTCGCGCCCGTGAGGGCTCTGGGCCTGCCGCGCTGACCTGCGCCTTTCTTGACTGCACAGGCCATTGTCAGTCCCCTGCGGTAGCTTCCGAAGTGCGAGGCGCGAAGACGCGCACGACGGGACGCCACAGGGGTGGGTGGACGATGACCAACGGCACCGTGACGACGGAGCTGGACTCCGCGCTGGAGAAGCACCGGCCCGAGCTGACGGGGTACTGCTACCGGATGCTCGGTTCCTCCTTCGAGGCCGAGGACGCCGTGCAGGACACGCTGGTCCGCGCCTGGCGGAGCTACGACAAGTTCGAGGGCCGCTCCAGCCTGCGCTCGTGGCTGTACCGGATCGCGACCAACGTCTGCCTGGACATGCTGACCGCGGGCAACAAGCGGGCGCGTCCGATGGACCTGACGGAGGCGACACCGCTCGCCCAGGCCGCGCTGTCCCCGCGCCCGGACCACACCTGGCTGGAGCCGATGCCCGACGCCCGTGTGCTGCCGCAGACCGCCGACCCGGCCGAGGCCGCGGTCGCCAAGGAGTCCGTGCGGCTCGCCTTCATGGCCGCCCTCCAGCAGCTGCCGCCCAAGCAGCGGGCGGTGCTGATCCTGCGCGAGGTGCTGGCGTGGCGGGCGAGCGAGGTCGCCGAGCTGCTCGGCACCTCGGTCGCCTCCGTCAACAGCGCGTTGCAGCGCGCCCGCGCGACACTCGCCGAGCGGGCGGACCGCGGCGCCGACGCGGCGGTGTCGGACCCGTTGGACGAGGAGCAGCAGAAGCTGCTGGAGCGCTATGTCGCGGCCTTCGAGGGCTACGACATGACGGCGCTGACGGCGCTCCTGCACGAGGACGCGGTCATGACGATGCCGCCGTTCGACCTGTGGCTGGCCGGCCCGGCGGACATCACCGGTTTCATGACGACGCTCGGCGCCGCGTGCGCCGGGTCGCGGCTGCTGCCGGTCCAGGCCAACGGGCTGCCGGCCTTCGCGCACTACAAGCCGGACCCGGAGGCGGGCGGCTTCGCGCCGTGGGCGGTCCAGGTGCTGGAGATCTCAGAGGGCCGCATCACCGGGTTCCACTGCTTCCTCGACACCAAGCGGTGGTTCCCGCTCTTCGACCTGCCGCTCCGTCTCGAAGCGGAGGCCGACGAGGTCCAGTAGGGCGTGCAGGGCCGGATCGGGGTCGCGCAGCCGGATCCGGCCCCCGGCCCGCCGGGCGGTGAGCTCCAGCCGCGCCAGCAGGTCGACCACGGCGAGCCCCGGCGGCCCGAGACCGCCGACGTCGCAGACGACCACCCCGGCCCGGGTGCTTTCCAGCAGCGCGCGCACCTCGTCGCAGAACCGGGGCGTCTCCCCTCGGGAGACGGGCCCCGGCAGCACGAGTACGGCGGGTGTCACGGCGTCCACGTGCGGTAGACCCGGCGTCTGCCGGGAAATCATCGGTGCCCGCCGCCGGAGATCGCAGCAGAGATCACATTGACGTGCGCGGACTCCGCCCCGGAGGGTTTGCTGCATGCCCCACGCATCCCCTCCGTCTCCCCGTGCCATATCGTCCCCGGTCCGCCCGCTCGGCGGGGAGGTGCCGTGCAGGGGGTGCTGACCGGCTTCGCGGTCATCGCGGTGGTGATCGGCGTCGGCTATGTGCTCGGCCTGCGCGGCCATCTGGGCCCTCAGGGCCGCGAGGTGCTGACCAAGCTCGCCTTCCACGTGGCCTCCCCGGCCCTGCTGTTCACCACGCTGGCGACGGCCGACCTGTCGGTGGTCTTCTCCGCCCGGCTGCTGGTGACGGCCCTGTCCACGGTGGCGGTGGCCGGTGCGTTCGTCGCGGTGGGCGTCGTACGGGGCTGGGGTGTGGGCCGTACGACGATCGGCGCGCTGTGCTCCGGCTACGTCAACTCCGGCAACCTCGGCATCCCGATCGCCGTGTACGTCCTGGGCGACACCTCGCTGGTGGCGCCGGTGCTGCTGTTCCAGCTGGTGCTGGTGACGCCGGTGGCGGTGACGATCCTGGACCTGTCGCGCGGGGGCGCCGGGGGCACCCTGTGGCGGCGCCTGCTGACGCCGCTGCGCAATCCGATCGCGCTGGGCTCACTCGCCGGGGTCGCGGTCGCCGCGAGCGGCCTCGAGGTGCCCGACCCGGTCATGGACCCGGTGACGCTGATCGGCAACATGTCGGTCCCGGCGGTGCTGCTGGCCTTCGGCATCGGCCTGTGCGGCTCCACCATGCCGCTGCGGGGCGTGGAACGGCGGCCGGTGCTGCTCGCGGTCGCGCTGAAGGCGGTGGGCCAGCCCGCGGTGGCCTGGGCGCTGGCGTCCGGAGTCTTCGGTCTGCGGGGCCCCCAACTCCTCGACGTGGTGGTGACGTCGGCGCTCCCCGCCGCGCAGAACCTGTACACCTACGCGTCGACCTACGGGGTCGGCGAGCGCCTGGCCCGCGACGCCATCCTGGTCTCGACGGTGGTGTCCGTGCCGGTGCTGGTGGGAGTGGCGGCGGTGCTCGGGTGAGTCAGGCCTCGGGGAACTCACCGGTGTCGATGGTCAGGTCGAAGGGTGCGGGGAGCGTGAGGGAGTCGCCGAACTTCGCGGCGCTCAGCACCCGGTAGACATCACCCTTCGGTTCGCCGTACAGCGTCGCGGTGGGGCCGCCGGGTGCCCAGCGGTCGACGAGCAGGTAGAGGGGGATCCCCGCGGTGGCGCAGGCGGCGGGCTTGCCGATGCGGTCGTGCCGGGCGTCGGACTTGGAGGTGACTTCGACGACGAGCTCCGCGAGGGCGGCGGGGATGTGGGTGTCGGACTCCGTGTGATCCGGCAACTGGGTCACCACAAGATCCGGGATCAGCATCCCGAGGCGAGACGGCACCGATAGCGCGAGGGTCTGATAGATCCCCCATCGGTCAGGGATCACCGCGTACAGACGGCGCTGAATGCGATCGGTGATGTCGTTGTGAGGCAGTCCCGGAGCTGGTGACACGGTGATGATCCCCTCGATGATCTCCACCTTGCTGCCCTCGGGCCAATCCATCTCCTCCCAGAACCGGACGAGGTCGTCCCAGTTCTGGTCGGGCTCCTGGCTCACGGTGAGTGCGCTCATGGCGGTTCTCCTATCGGTGCGTCACCGATCCCAGCATGCCGAACGGGACCGGCACTGGTCTACCGGTCCCGTTCACCCGTACGAGGAAACCGCAGGTCAGGCGATGCGTTCCCGCACCACCGGCGAGGCGGTGAAGGGCGTGCCCGCCGGGGCCACGTCGTACGCGCCCTCCACCGCCGCCAGCGCGTACTCGAAGCGGTCCGGGGTGTCCGTGTGGAGGGTGAGGAGGGGCTGGCCCGCGGTGACCGTGTCGCCGGGCTTGGCGTGGAGTTCGACGCCCGCGGCGGCCTGCACCGGGTCCTCCTTGCGGGCGCGGCCCGCGCCCAGGCGCCAGGCGGCGACGCCGATGTCGTAGGCGTCGAGGCGGGTCAGGACGCCGGAGGCGCCCGCCTTCACCACGTGCTGCTCCTTCGACGTGGGCAGGGCCGCGTCCGGGTCGCCGCCCTGGGCCGCGATCATGCGGCGCCAGACGTCCATCGCGGAGCCGTCGGCCAGTGCCTTCGCCGGGTCGGCGTCCTTCAGGCCCGCCGCGTCGAGCATTTCGCGGGCCAGGGCCAACGTCAGCTCGACCACGTCCGCCGGACCGCCGCCCGCCAGGACCTCGACCGACTCGCGGACCTCCAGGGCGTTGCCCGCGGTCAGGCCGAGGGGGGTGGCCATGTCGGTGAGGAGCGCGACCGTCTTCACGCCGTGGTCGGTGCCGAGGCCGACCATCGTGGAGGCCAGTTCGCGGGCGTCCTCGATGGTCTTCATGAAGGCGCCGGAGCCCACCTTCACGTCCAGGACCAGCGATCCGGTGCCCTCGGCGATCTTCTTGGACATGATGGAGGAGGCGATCAGCGGGATCGCCTCGACCGTGCCCGTCACGTCGCGCAGCGCGTACAGCTTCTTGTCGGCCGGGGCCAGACCGTCGCCCGCCGCGCAGATCACCGCGCCGGTGGTGTCCAGGACGTCCAGCATCTCCTCGTTGGACAGGAGGGCGCGCCAGCCGGGGATGGACTCCAGCTTGTCCAGGGTGCCGCCGGTGTGGCCGAGGCCGCGGCCGGAGAGCTGCGGGACGGCCGCGCCGCACGCCGCCACCAGGGGTGCGAGGGGCAGGGTGATCTTGTCGCCGACGCCGCCCGTGGAGTGCTTGTCGGCGGTCGGGCGGGACAGGGACGAGAAGTCCATGCGCTCGCCCGAGGCGATCATCGCGGCCGTCCAGCGGGCGATCTCGCCGCGGTTCATGCCGTTGAGCAGGATCGCCATCGCGAGCGAGGACATCTGCTCGTCGGCCACCTCACCGCGCGTGTAGGCGTCGATGACCCAGTCGATCTGCTCACCGGTCAGCTCGCCGCGGTCCCGCTTGGTGCGGATGACGGAGATGACGTCCATGGCCATGTCTGGCTTTCCTAACGCGAGTTACTACTTGGTGAGGTGGTCGGGGCCGAAGGCCTGCGGGAGCATCCGGGACAGGGGCAGGATCCCCTCCGGGGTCTCCAGGAGCAGCTCCGGGCCGCCGAACTCGTACAGGAGCTGGCGGCAGCGGCCGCAGGGGACGAGTACCTCGCCCGCGCCGTCGACGCAGACGAAGTGCGTCAGCCGGCCGCCGCCGGTCACCTGCAACTGGGAGACCAGCCCGCACTCGGCGCACAGGCCGATGCCGTAGCTGGCGTTCTCCACGTTGCACCCGGTGACGGTGCGGCCGTCGTCGACGAGGGCGGCGGCGCCCACGGCGTACCCCGAGTAGGGGGCGTACGCCCGGGACATCGCGTCCCGGGCCGCCGTGCGCAGCTCCTCCCAGTCGGCCCCGGTCACTTGCCCTGGCCCTTGCGGTACTGCATGCCGTCCGCCTTGGGCATCCGCAGCCGTTGCGCGGACAGGGCGAGGACGACGAGGGTGACGACGTACGGCGTGGCGGAGACGACCTGGTTGGGGACCTCGTTGGTGCCGGCGTACCAGGCGAAGACCAGGGCGCCGACGACGAAGGTGATAGCGGCCTTGACGTACTTCTTGCGGATCACCAGCCAGATGGCGCCGGCGACCAGCAGCAGCGCGCCGAGCAGCAGCAGGGCGTGCACGTTGGCGGAGCCGCCGCGCAGGTTGAGGCTGTCGGTGTAGCCGAAGAGGCCGGCGCCGATGGCGAGGCCGCCCGGCATCCAGTTGCCGAAGATCATCGCCGCGAGGCCGATGTAGCCGCGGCCGCTGGTCTGGCCCTCCAGGTAGAAGGGGTTGGCCACGATGGACAGGAAGACGCCGCCGAGGCCGGCCAGGCCGCCGGAGATGATCACGGCCAGGTACTTGTACTTGTAGACGTTGACGCCGAGGGACTCGGCGGCGATCGGGTTCTCGCCGCAGGAGCGCAGCCGCAGGCCGAACGGGGTGCGCCACAGGATCCACCAGGTGGCGGGGATCAGGGCGACCGCGATCAGGGTGAGCCAGGAGACGTCGGTGACCAGGCCGCCGAGCAGGCCCGCGATGTCCGAGACGAAGAACCAGTGCTGGTCGTTGAGGCTGTCCAGCCAGCCGGACAGGCCCGGGATCGAGAAGTGGCCGAGGGAGTCGACCGGCGGGGACTGCTTGGCGGAGCCGCCCTGGTGGCCCTCGAAGGCGAGCGGGGCGAGGTAGCGGGTGGCGCCGAGGGCGAGGATGTTGATGGCCACACCGGAGACGATGTGGTTGACGTTGAAGGTGATCGTGACGATGGCGTGCAGCAGGCCGCCGAGGCAGCCGCCGACGATGCCGACGAGGACGCCGGTCCACGGACCCCACTGGAAGCCGGCCCAGGCACCGAACCAGGTGCCGAGGATCATCATGCCCTCGAGGCCGATGTTGACGACGCCCGCGCGCTCGGCCCACAGGCCGCCGAGACCGGCGAGGCCGATCGGCACGGCGAGCTGGAGGGCGGTGGACATCTGGCTGACGTTGGTGATGCCGTTGGCGCCGGTGATCAGGCGGACGATCGAGGTCAGCGCCAGGGCTCCGGCGATGACCAGGAGCAGCACGGGCCACGACATGCGGCGGCCGGTCGGTGGTGCGTGCTCCAGCGACGGCTGGTTGACGTCGGTCGCTGTGGTCGGAGCGGTCATCGGCCGGCCACCTCCTTCTTCGAGTTGTCGGTGGCGCCGAGGACGTGTCCGGCGGCCAGCTCCGCGCCGACCCGGCGCTGCTGGCGGCGCAGGCCCCACTCGCGGACGGCCTCGTAGGAGACGACGACGGAGAGGACGATCAGGCCCTGCATGATGACCGCGATCTCCTTGTCGTACCCGTGGAAGTCCAGCTCGGGGCTGGCCTTGTCGAGCCAGGCCCACAGCAGGGCGGCGAAGGCGATGCCGACCGGGCTGTTGCGGCCGAGCAGGGCGATGCCGATGCCGAGGAAGCCGATGCCGGTGGGGAAGTTGAGGCTGTAGGTGTGGGTGTCGCCGAGCAGGATCGGCAGGCCCGCGAGACCGGCGAGGCCGCCGGAGATCAGCATCGCGGTGAGCACCATGCGCTTGGGGTCGACACCGCTGGCCGCGGCGGCGGACTCGGAGGCGCCGGAGGCGCGCAGGTCGAAGCCGAAGCGGGTGCGGTTGAGGACGAGCCAGTAGCCGATGCCGAGGAGGACGGCGAGGACCACCAGGCCGTAGATCTCGCCGGCCGCGCCCATGTCGATGCCGGGGATCCAGCCGGACTCGTGCATCTCGCCGGTGGTGTTGTTGTTGCCGATCTTGACGCCGAAGACGTCGGGCAGCCACAGGTAGCCGATGACGGCGGTGGCGATGGAGTTGAGCATGATCGTCGCGACGACCTCGCTGACTCCCCGGGTGATCTTCAGGACGCCGGCGATGCCGGACCAGAAGGCGCCGGTGAGAACGGCGGTCAGGAGGAGCAGCGGGACCTGGAGGCCGGCCGGCAGGTTGGCGTGGGCGCCGACGATCGCGGCCATCATGGCGGCGAGCTGGTACTGCCCGTCGACGCCGATGTTGAAGAGGTTCATCCGGAAGCCGATGGCCACCGCGAGGGCCGCGATGTAGTACATCGACGCCTGGTTGATGATCAGGACCTGGATGTCGGAGAATCCGGCCTGCTCGAACATGAGGGCGAACGGTTCGACCGGGTTCTTGCCCGAGGCGATCAGGACGATCGCACTGAGCACGAAGGCCACGGCGAGCGCGATGACCGGTCCGGCCACCGCGAGGAGCACGCGCTCCTTGTCGAACTTCTTCATCAGCGGGCCTCGTCTTCCGGAGACTCGGGGGACGCGGGCGACTCGGGCGACGCGGGGGGCGCCGCGGACTTCGGGGAGCCGGTCGCGCCGTCCGGGGTCTCGGGGTTCTCTTCGTCTTCCAGGTGTCCGGAGGCCGCGCCGGTCATCGCCGAGCCGAGCGCCTCGGGGGTGATGGTGGCCGGGTCGGCGTCCGCGACCAGCTTGCCGTCGTAGATCACCCGGAGGGTGTCGGACAGGCCGATCAGCTCGTCCAGGTCGGCGGAGATCAGCAGCACGGCCAGGCCCTCGCGGCGGGCCTCGCGGATGTGGTCCCAGATCGCGGCCTGCGCGCCGACGTCCACACCGCGGGTGGGGTGGGCGGCGATCAGGAAGCGCGGCTTGTGGCTCATCTCGCGGCCGACGATCAGCTTCTGCTGGTTGCCGCCGGACAGCGAGGCGGCGGTGACGTCGATGCCGGGGGTGCGGACGTCGTACGTCTCGACGATGCGGCGGGTGTCCTGCTGGGCGTTCTTGAGGTCCAGCCAGACCCCCTTGCTGTTGGGCTTCTCGGTGACGTGGCCGAGGATGCGGTTCTCCCAGAGGGGGGCCTCCAGGAGCAGCCCGTGGCGGTGGCGGTCCTCGGGGATGTAGCCGACGCCCTGCTCGCGGCGCTTGCGGGTGGGCAGCGCGGTGATGTCCTGGTCGAGGAAGCGGATGGAGCCGGAGTCGGCGTGGCGCAGCCCGATGAGCGCGTCGACCAGCTCGGTCTGGCCGTTGCCCTCGACGCCGGCGATGCCGAGGATCTCACCGGCGTGGATGGTGAAGGAGATGTCGTCGAGCAGGGCCTTGCCGCTGGGCGCGGCCAGGCGCAGGGTGTCGACGGTGAGGACCGCGCGGTCGGTGACCGTGGACTCCGCCGTCTCGGGGGTGGGCAGCTCGCTGCCGACCATCAGCTCGGCGAGCTGGCGGGGCGTGGTCTCGGCGGGGACGGCCGTGCCGACCGTGGTGCCGCGGCGGATGACGGTGATCTCGTCGGCGACCGAGAGGACCTCGCCCAGCTTGTGGGAGATGAAGATGACGGACAGGCCCTCAGCCTTCAGCTCGCGCAGGTTGTCGAAGAGGGCGTCCACCTCCTGCGGCACCAGGACGGCCGTGGGCTCGTCGAGGATCAGCGTGCGGGCGCCGCGGTAGAGGACCTTGAGGATCTCCACCCGCTGGCGGGCGGCGACGCCCAGCTCCTCGACGAGGACATCGGGGCGCACGCCGAGGCCGTAGCGGTCGGAGAGTTCCTTGATCTTGCGGCGGGCCTTGGCGCCGATGCCGTACAGCTTCTCGCTGCCGAGGACCACGTTCTCCAGGACCGTGAGGTTGTCGGCGAGCATGAAGTGCTGGTGGACCATGCCGATGCCGCGCACGATGGCGTCGGCGGGCGAGGAGAAGGCCACCTTCTCGCCGTCGACCGCGATGGTCCCCTCGTCCGGCTTCTGCATGCCGTAGAGGATCTTCATCAGCGTCGACTTGCCGGCGCCGTTCTCGCCGACGAGGGCGTGGACGGTGCCCTTGCGGACGGTGAGGTGGATGTCGTGGTTGGCCACGACTCCGGGGAAACGCTTGGTGATCCCGGCGAGTTCGACGGCGGTCACCGGTTCGTTGACCGCCGCTCCGGCCGGAGGGCTGCTGGACGCGTTGATGGCGCACTCTCCTGGGGACGGGGGCCGTCTACGCGCGTAGCGCCCCTACGGCATCTAAAAGCGGCGGCACATCGACGCGACGGGGTACGGGGAGGGCGACTTCGAGGACGCTCTCCCCGTACCCCGCCGTGCGGCCGGGCCGGCGCGGTTACACGCTGTTCGAGGTGTTGCTGGTGCTACTCAGCCGTTCAGCTGCTCTTGACCTTGATCTCGCCGCTGATGATCTTCTCCTTGGCCGACTTGATGGCTGCCTGGAGCTCGGCGTCGTCCGCGAACTTCGGGTTGGAGTCCGAGAGACCGACCTCGCCGGACTTCAGATCGCCCCGAACGATACCGGTCTCCGGCTTGCCGTCCTCGACCGACTTCGAAAGGTTGTAGACGGCCGAAGCGACGTCCTTCGTGGCCGAAGTCAGGATGTAGTCCTTGTACTTCGCGAGGGCTTCCTGCTTGTACTGGTCGGAGTCGACGCCGATCGCCCAGACCTTGTTGGCGGCGGCGGCCTCGATGACGCCCTGGCCGGAGAGACCGGCCGCCGCGTACACCACGTCGGCCTTCTTCTCGATCTGGCCCTCGGCGGCGGTCTTGCCCTTGTCGGGGCTGGAGAAGCCGCCCTCCTCAGCGGTCTGCGTCAGGTACTGCGAGACGACCTTGATCTTCGGGTCGGTGTCCTTGACGCCCTGCTCGTAGCCCGCCTGGAACTTGTGGATCAGCGGGACGTCCACACCGCCCACGAAGCCGACCGTGTTGGTCTTGGTGCTCTTGGCGGCGGCGACACCGGCGAGGTAGGACGCCTCCTGCTCGTTGAAGACCAGGTCCGCGACGTTCTTCGCCTCGATCGTGGCGTCGTCGACGATGCCGAAGGTGGTGTCCGGGTACTTCTCGGCGACGTTCTTCATCGCGGAGGCGTAGGCGTAGCCGATGCCGACGACCGGGTTGTAGCCCTGCTTCGCCAGCGAGGACAGCCGCTGCTCCTTGTCGGCGTCGGTCTCGCCGTCGGTGGGCTCGACGTCGGCCGTCTCGTAGCCGAACTCCTTCTTGGCCTGCTCCAGACCGGCGTACGCCGCGTCGTTGAAGGACTGGTCGCCCTTGCCGCCGACGTCGTACGCGATGGCGAGGCCCTTGTCCCCCTTGGACTCCGAACCGGAGTCGGTCGAGGTACCACCGCAGGCGGCGAGGGCGAGGGCCAGGGAGGCGGTCGCTGCGCCTGCGACCGTGATCCGGGAAATCCGGCGCATGTCTGGTGCTCCTGTCGTACAAGCGCCGGGGACGGTTCGGCTGCGGCGCTGGCTTCGCCGCAGATTAACGCGCGTAGACCTGCCTGAAAACCCCTTCTGTCCACCTTGTTATCCGCCCGTGAGCAAGGACCCGCGAATGGGGGTACGGGGCTTGCCGGACGCAAACGGGGGGTGGCGGAGGGTGACGCCCGGCGGCGGCGGGCGGCGGACGCGGAAGCGGACGGGCACCCGGAGGTGTCCGTCCGCTTCGTGCGGGTGTGTGCGGGGGTGCGGCTACTCGGTCGCGACCTTGATGGAGCCGTCGACGATGCCGGTCTTGGCCTTCTCCACGGCCTCCTTGGCGCCCGGGACCTCGGCGAACTTCGGGTTGCTGTCGGACAGGCCCACGCCGTCGGACTTCAGGTCGAAGGTGTGGGTGCCGGTCAGCGGCTTGCCGTCCTCGACGGACTTGGCCAGGGCGAAGACCGCGCCGTTGATGTCCTTGAGGGCGGAGGTCAGGATGGAGTCCTTGTAGGCCGCGAGAGCCTCCTGCTTGTACTGGTCCGAGTCGACGCCGATCGCCCAGACCTTCGCCTTCGCGGCGGCCTCGATGACGCCCTGCCCGGAGAGACCGGCCGCCGCGTACACCACGTCGGCCTTCTTCTCGATCTGCCCCTCGGCGGCGGCCTTGCCCTTGTCGGGGCTGGAGAAGCCGCCCTCCTCAGCGGTCTGCGTCAGGTACTGCGAGACGACCTTGATCTTCGGGTCGGTGTCCTTGACGCCCTGCTCGTAGCCCGCCTGGAACTTGTGGATCAGCGGGACGTCCACACCGCCCACGAAGCCGACGGTCTTGGTCTTGGTGGCCTTGGCCGCGACGACGCCGGCCAGGTAGGAGGCCTCGTTCTCGGCGAAGACGAGGGACGCCACGTTCTTGCCCTCGACCACGGAGTCGACGATGCCGAAGGTGGTGTCCGGGTACTTGGCGGCGACGTTCTTCATCGCCGGGCCGTAGGCGAAGCCGACGCCGATCACCGGGTTGTAGCCCTGCTTGGCCAGGGAGGTCAGGCGCTGTTCCTTGTCGGCGTCCGTCTCGCCGTCGGTGGGCTCGATGTCGGCGGTCTTGTAGCCGAACTCCTTCTTCGCCCGCTCCAGACCGGCGTACGCGGCGTCGTTGAAGGACTGGTCGCCCTTGCCGCCGACGTCGTAGGCGATGGCGAGGCCCTTGTCGTCACCGCCGTCGTCGCCGCTCTCGCCGCTGGTGCCGCCGCAGGCCGTGGCCGCGAGTGCGAGCGACGCGACCCCCACCGCGACGCGGATCAGTCTTGATGTCCGACGCATCTGAAGTTCCCCATTCTCCAAAGCCCCGCAGCGGGCGCTCGGTTCGGCGCACAGTAACGCGCGTAGAACCTCCTGGGAACGGGGTTGCGCGGCGCCGTTATCCATTCGTGCCGCTGGCCGGTTACCGCCCTGTTAACGACCGGATCGAAGGGGGACTTACCACCGCACCGCCCGCCGCGCCGCCTACTGCACGGCGTCGATGAGGGCGGCCGCGGTGAACATCTCGACGCCCACCGTGATGGCGTGCTCGTCCACGTCGAAGTCGCCCTGGTGGAGGTCGCGGACCGTGCGCTCGCCGGGCGGGCGGACGCCGAGGCGGGCCATGGCGCCGGGCACGTGCTCCAGGTACCAGGAGAAGTCCTCGCCGCCCAGGCTCTGCTCGGTGCCCTCCACGGCGTCGGTGCCGCGCCGGGCGACCATGGCGGCCTGGAGCAGCTCGGTGCTGGTGACCTCGTTGACGACCGGGGGGACGCCGCGGACGTAGGTGATCTCGGACTTGGCCCGGTACAGGTCGGCGATCTCGTCGATGGCGCCCATCACCAGGTCGGGCGCCTGCCGCCAGGCGTCCAGGTCGAGGCAGCGCACGGTCCCGGCGAGTTCGGCGTGCTGCGGGATGACGTTCGGGGCGTGGCCGGACTCGATCCGTCCCCAGGTCAGGGCGAGCCCGCTGCGGCTGTCCACGCGCCGGGCGACGAGCGGGGGCACGTCGGTGACCACCCGGGCGGTGGCGGTGACCAGGTCGGTGGTGAGGTGCGGGCGGGCGGTGTGGCCGCCGGGGCCGTTCAGGGCGATTTCGAGGCGGTCGCAGGCGGAGGTGATGGGGCCGACCCTGAGCCCGATCTTCCCGGCGTCCACCCGGGGGTCGCAGTGCACGGCCAGGATGCGGCGCACCCCGTCGAGCGCACCGCCCTCGATGGCGTCGGCGGCGCCGCCGGGCAGCACCTCCTCGGCGGGCTGGAAGACCAGCCGCACGGGCCGGGGCAGCAGGCCCTGCTCGTGCAGGGCGGCGAGCACGAGGCCGGTGCCGAGGACGACGGTGGTGTGCACGTCGTGCCCGCAGGCGTGGGCGCGGTCGGGCACCTGGGAGCGGTAGGCGCACTCGCTCTTGGTGTCGGGGATGGGCAGGGCGTCGATGTCGGCCCGCAGGGCGAGCATGCGGGGCCCGCCGGACCACTGCCCCGAGTCGGTGCCGATGTCGCAGACGAGTCCGGTGCCGATGGGCAGCACGCGCGGCTTGAGACCGGCCCGCTCCAGCCGTTCCTTGATCGCGGCGGTGGTGCGGAACTCCTGGTTTCCCAGCTCGGGGTGCATGTGGAGGTCGCGGCGGAAGGCCACGAGCTCCGCGCGCAGCGCGTCCGGCAAGGTGCCGGGCAGCGCGGCTTCACCGGGAGTGTCGGCCTCGGACTCTGGGGACATCAACACGTTCACCCTTTGCAGCGTAGGGCTCCCGGGCGATCGATGGACCCACGATCAACAAAATTCAGCCCGTTAGGGGAAGAAAACTCGGCCGCCCTACGCATAGCCATCGTCTCGCTTGGGTAAACTCGGCCGCCTTTCCGACCGAGCCGATCATGAGATCACCGGGAGCGTTCCGACCGCTCCACGGCACCCGTCCTCTTCCTCACGGTTACCACGGGTGGCCTGCTCCACGCGCCCTACGCCGTGCCCGCCACCGCCGACAGGCGGTGCACGTCCCGTGCCGAGCCGGTGACGCTGCTCAGGAATCCGCGGGCCCGCGGTGAGGCCGACTCGGTGAGCCAGGCGGGGTCGATGTCGCAGACGGCGACGCGGACGTCGGTGCCGGCCAGGGCCAGCGGGAGGGTGTGGACGACGGTGGAGGGGAAGCTGAGGACGGTACGGCCGATCGGGCCGCGGCGGGCGATCAGCTCCAGCGGGAGGTCGGGGCGGACGATCTGCAGGCCCGTCTCCACGGCCAGCCGGTGCAGCTTCACGGCGCTCTCGCGGCGGTGGGCGAAGTAGCGGGCCGCGCCGTGGCTCTTCGCCAGGGCGCGTACGGCGTCCACGTAGCGGTCGGCGTCGACGACGCCGGTCTCCACCAGGGAGGTGCCGACCATGTCGGCGCCCTTGGTGATGCGGGGCGGGCCGAAGCGGGACCTGGTCCAGGCGAAGTCGTTGGCGGTGACGGTGACGCCTTCGGGGACGTCCTCGATGGGCATGGAGGAGAACACCGACACCTGCCGGTCCGGGGCCGGGGTGAGGCGGTGGCGGGCGGACCGGGAGACCGGGGCGAAGAGCAGGTCGCGCGGGCCGGGGCGGCTGCCCTTGCGGTGCCAGCGGACCAGGCGTTCGCCGTGGGCCAGCTGGGTGACGAACTCCATCGTGGCCGTGCCGTCGTCGACGACGACGAGGTCGTGGGCGCGGGTGATGGTGAGGAGCAGTTGCACGTAGCGGGAGAACGGGTCGCCCATGACGATCCGGTCCGCCTGGCGCAGCGCGGTGGTCAGGCCGCCGATCGTGCGGAAGGGGGCCGTGGCGCCGCCGCGCGCCTCCTCCCAGCGGATCTCGTGGCCCTCCTTGCGGGCCAGTTCCGCCATGCGGCGCAGCTGGCCGCGGGTCATCGGGTCGACGGGTGAGAGGACCACGAGGGTGAGCTCCGCGCCGGGTGCGCGGGTGTGCGCCCACTCCAGCACGTTCAGCAGTTGTACCGGGCTCTCGACGAAGGCGAGAGTGCGGGGGCCGGCGTTCCCGGCGCGGGGGCTCATCGGTGGAGGACCGTCCCGTGGTGAGTGACTCGGTGGCCGGGGATCAGACGGTGACGGGCTCGCCCGCGGCGGCGGCGATCTCCGCCTCGGCGACGACGCCGGTGACGCGGCGCAGCTTCTTCATCGGGCCCAGCTCCGAGTCGTAGACCTTCTTGACGCCGTCGCCGAGGGAGGCCTCGATGGTGCGGATGTCGCGGACCAGGCGGGTCAGGCCCTGCGGCTCGACGGAGGCGGCCTGGTCGGAGCCCCACATGGCGCGGTCGAGGGTGATGTGGCGCTCGACGAAGGTGGCGCCGAGGGCGACGGCGGCCAGCGTGGTCTGCAGGCCGGTCTCGTGGCCGGAGTAGCCGATCGGGACGTTCGGGTACTCCTGCTGGAGCGTGTTGATGACGCGGAGGTTCAGCTCCTCGGCCTGCGCCGGGTAGGTCGACGTGGCGTGGCACATGAGGATGTTGTCGCTGCCGAGGACCTCGACCGCGTGGCGGATCTGCTTCGGGGTGGACATGCCCGTGGAGAGGATGACCGTCTTGCCCGTGGCGCGCAGGGCGCGCAGCAGCTCGTCGTCGGTCAGGGAGGCGGAGGCGACCTTGTGGGCCGGGACGTCGAACTTCTCCAGGAAGGCGACGGCCTCGGTGTCCCACGGGGAGGCGAACCAGTCGATGTTCTTGGTCTTGCAGTACTCGTCGATCTGCCGGTACTCGTCCTCGCCGAACTCCACGCGGTGGCGGTAGTCGATGTACGTCATCCGGCCCCAGGGGGTGTCGCGCTCGATGTCCCACTGGTCGCGCGGGGTGCAGATCTCCGGGGTGCGCTTCTGGAACTTGACGGCGTCGCAGCCGGCCTCGGCGGCGGCGTCGATCAGCTTGAAGGCGTTCTCCAGCTCGCCGTTGTGGTTGATGCCGATCTCGCCGGTGACGTAGACGGGGCGGCCGGGGCCGGCCTCGCGGGTGCCGAAGGTGCGGATGCGGGAGTTGGTGCTCATGGCAGGGGGTTCCTTACTTGGACTGGGTGAGCGTGGGGGTGGTTGCGAGAGCGGGGTCGAGGGCGTCCAGGGACGGGCCGAGCAGCCAGGCCGCGATCTCCCGTACGGCGCCTTCGCCGCCGGGGACGGTGGTGACCGCGCGGGCCGCGCCGCGTACCGCGTCGTGGGCGCTGGCGACCGCGACGGGCCAGCCGACCAGGGCGAAGCACGGGAGGTCGTTGACGTCGTTGCCGACGTAGAGGACGCGTTCGGGGGCGATGCCCTGTTCCTCGCACCACTGCTTGAGGGCGAGGTCCTTGCGGTCGATGCCGTGCAGCACGGGCAGCTTGAGCTTGCGCGCGCGGGCGGCGACGACCGGGTTCACCTCAGTGGACAGGATCAGCATCGTCAGGCCGCTGCGGCGCAGGGCGGCGATGCCGAGTCCGTCGCCGCGGTGCACGGAGACGAACTCCCGTCCGTCGGTGTCGATCAGCACCCGGTCGTCGGTCTGGGTGCCGTCGAAGTCGAGGACCACGGCGTCGATGTCGGCCGCGGTCGGGAGGGCGCCGGGCCGTGCCGCGTCGAAGTGCGGCGCGAGGGCGCGGGCGCGGGCGAGGTCGTGCGGGTCGTCGATCTCCAGGACCCGGGCCGGGTCGGTGCGGACCAGTTCGGTGCGGCCGAAGAAGCGGTGCTGGTGCTTGCGGAAGCCGGGGGCGGCCATGGCGTAGGCGGCGCCGGTCTCCAGCAGGTCCTGGGGGCGGTCCTGGCGGCGGGGGCGGTACGCCTTGTCGTGGTTGACGCCGTGGCCGCCGTCGGCCCCGCCCGGTTCGTCGGCGCCGTCCCGCCAGACGAAGCCGTGGAAGGGGGCGACGGTGACGGCCGTGTCCGCGCCGTCCTCGACGACCGCGCCGGCCACCCCGTCGACGTCCTCGCGGACCAGGAAGGGGCTGGTGCACTGGACGAGCAGCACCACGTCGACGGCGGCGCCGTGCAGGGCCTCGTGGGCGTCCATGGCGTGCAGCACTGCGGCCTCGGAGGTGGCGGTGTCCCCGGCGATGGCGGCGGGGCGCAGCACCACCTCGGCGCCGGCCTCGCGGGCCGCCGCGGCGATGGCCTGGTCGTCGGTGGAGACGACGACGTCGGTCACCAGGCGGGCGGCCAGGCACTCGCGCACCGCGCGGACCACCAGCGGGACGCCGCCGACGGGGGCGAGGTTCTTCGCGGGCACTCCCTTGGAGCCGCCGCGGGCGGGAATCACGGCGAGCACCCGGCGCACCGAAGCGCCCGGACTCGCTTGGCTGTTGGACATGGCAACTGCTCCTTGCGCAGGTGTCGAGGCCGGCCCGGGGATCGGGGTCGTCACAGCTCCCCCATCCGGCGGATCACCGGGGCGACCCGCTGGACGCCGTGCCGGTAGGCGCCGCGGGCCGCGCGGCGGACGACCTGGCGGACCGGGCCGGGCGCGCGGTCGGCGGCCGGGGCGCCGGGCAGCGGCGTGCCGTCGGGGGCGAGGTGGTGGCGGGCGAGGATGCCGGGGAGGTAACCGGGGGCGGTGGCGAGGGTGTAGTAGGGGGCGAGGGGCGGCAGGCCGCCGGGCCGGACCAGCAGGGCGGCGATGCGGGCGCGGGCCTGGTCGAAGGCGGTCTCGTAGCCGCCGTCCGCCGCCACGCCCTGCCGGGCGACCCACTCGGGGTCGGGGGCGGGGCGGTGGCCGGCGTCGAGCTGGTCCCAGGAGGCGAGGCAGCCGGAGCCCACGAAGTGGTGGTTGCCGAGCGCCTCGCGCACCCCGAGGTCGCTGAGGACGACGGTGGGGATGCGGCGGTGCAGGGACTCCAGGGCCGCGGTGGAGCTGACGGTGACCAGGAGGTCGGTACGGTCCAGGACCTCGCCCATGTGCCCGTAGACCAGGCGGAAGTTGGCCGGTGGGTCGGCCCGCTGCACCAGCTTCTGGTAGGGCAGCTCCTCGATGTGCGTGGTGTGTTCGCCGGGCCTGGAGCGCAGCTTGAGCAGCACCTCGCGCTCGGGGTGCAGCCGGGCGTGCTCGATCAGCCGTTCGAGGAGGTACGTACGGTCCCTGCGGCTGTCCGGCACGGAGGGCTGCGCGGCGAAGACCACGGTGTAGGGGCGTTCGCCCCGGTCGCCCGGCTCACCGGCGTAGGCGGACCCGCCCAGGAAGGGCAGGGCGACCTCGGTCACCGCGGCGGCGTCGGCGCCGACCCCCTCGTACACGGCGCGGAAACGCTCCGCGTCCTGACGGGAGTTGGCGAGCACGAGGTCGGCGCCGTGGCGCAGCAGCAGGCCGTCGGCGAGCTTCTCGTAGACGACGCCGACGTATCCGGTGACGACCACGGGCCGTTCGGCGCGGTCCTGCCAGACGCGGCCCAGTCCGTGCAGCATCGCCTGGACCCCGCCGCCGACCAGGGCGAGGACGAGGACGTCGTAGGAGTCCTCGCCCCGCGCCCCGTCCATGGCGCGCAGGAACTCGACGGCGGTCACCTCGCGGAGCGAGTCCGCGCTGACGCCGACCTCCCGCAGCTGGCGGGTGGTGGGGGTGGCTCGGCCGCGCAGGAGGTAACCGTCGAGGTGGATCTCCGGGTCCCCGGGGCGGACGCGGGTCGCGGTGAGCGCGCCCCATTTCCACCGGGTGTCGGAGTCCGCCAGGACGGCGACTCGCAGGGCCTTCGTTGCACTTGCTGGCACGCCGTAGACGCTAGGAAGGCATTTCTAGGAACCGCCCAACCGGAATCCAACAAAGGGTGAACAGCACGTCGCCGAATGGGGAATCGGCCGGCCCGGTCCGCGGAATAGCATCCGCTTCACCGCTTCGCCACGCCTCGTTCACCTCGTATCAAGCCACGGGTAAAGCCGCATGCCGGAGCGCCGCCTAACGTCCCGCACGTGCCAACTCTCTCCGTCATCGTGCCGTTCTACAACGTGCGGCAATACGCACCCGACACCCTGCGGAGTCTGCGCGCGAACGCGCGGGACGACTTCGAATTCATTCTCGTCGACGACTGCTCGACCGACGGGACCGCGGACATCCTCGCGCGCGCGGAGCAGGAGCTGCCCGGGGCGGTCCTGGTCCGACACGAGCGCAACGGCGGCCTGGCGACCGCCCGCAACACCGGCATCGACCGGGCGCGCGGCGAGTACCTCACCTTCCTGGACGGCGACGACTGGCTGGCGCCCGGCCACTACGACCGGCTGGTCGCCGCGATCGAGGGGCTGGGCTGCGACTTCGTGCGCACCGACCACGTGCAGTGCACGGCCCGGGCCCGCACCGTGTACCGGGTGCCGCACGGCCGCAGGAACGTGGTCCTGCGGCCGCGGGACGCGATCCTGCCGGCCCACCGGTCCACGTCCGTCGACTACGCCTACGCCTGGGCCGGGATCTACCACCGGCGGCTGGTGGAGCGGGGCCTGCTGCACTTCACCGACGGGCTGCGCACGGCCGAGGACCGGCCGTGGATCTGGAAGCTGCACCGGGAGGCGGAGTCCTTCGCGGTGACCGGACTGCTCGGGGTCTTCTACCGGCGCGGCGTGGCGTCCTCGCTCACCCAGATCGGGGACGTCCGCCAGCTGGACTTCCTCCGCGCCTTCGACGAGGTCGTCGCGGGGGCGGCCGACGACCCCGACGCCGCGAACCTGCTCCCGAAGGCCGTGCGCACGTACTGCGCGATCATTTCCCACCATCTCGGTTCCATCGAAAGGTTCGAGCCTGCCGTGGCCCGGAAACTGAAGGCGATGAGCGCCGCCGCGCTGCGGCGGATGCCGCAGGACGCGCTCGACCAGGTGCTCGGCTCGATGGACACCGAGCGCGCCACCCGGCTGCGGCGGCTGCGCCGGCGTGCGGTCTCGGGCTCGGGCGCGGGGGTGGCCGCGTGAGCACGCAGATCTTCCTGGCCTCGACGCTGTACGGCACGGCCACGCTCGCCGCGGCCCTGGACGCGGGCTGCTTCGACGCGGCCGACCGGCGGATCCTGCTGGTCTCCAACAACGCGGCGACGCCCGAGACGACGCCCGCCCCGGACGAGATGCCCGGCTTCGAGCGGCTGCGGTCGCGGTTCGACGACGTGGTGTCGTGGAACGAGACGATCTTCCCCTTCCATCCCGGCGGCTGGTCGCCGCGGGTGGACGACGCACCGATGTGGGAGCGGTATCTGCGGCTGGCCTGGGGGCTCGGCGACGACGACGTGGAACTCGTCGTGGAGTCCATCCAGGTGCACCCGGCGCTGGGCGTGGCGCAGATCTTCACCGACGCGCCGCTGACCGTCTACGCGGACGGTCTGATGAGCTACGGGCCCACCCGCAACAAGCTCGACCCGCTGGTCGGCACGCGCGTGACGCGGCTGCTCCACCTCGACCTGGTGCCGGGGCTGACGCCGCTGCTGCTCACCGAGTTCGGCGTGGCGCCGGAGATCGTGCCGACCCAGGCGTTCACCAAGGTGCTGGCCGAGCTGGCGGACACCGGCGCCGGTCTGCCGGACGTCGAGGAACCGGCGCTGCTGCTCGGTCAGTACCTGTCGGCGCTGGGCATCCTCTCCGCCGAGGAGGAGGAGGACCTGCACGTGCGGATGCTGACCGGCGCCGTCGGGCTCGGCCATACCCGGGTGGTGTTCAAGCCGCACCCCACGGCCCCGGCGCGCTTCATCCGCTCCCTGGAGCAGGAGGCGGAGCGGCTCGGTGTCGACCTCACCGTGCTGGACACCCCGGTCCTGGCGGAGGTGCTGTACCAGCGGCTGCGCCCGGCGCTGGTGGTCGGCTGCTTCTCCACGGCCCTGCTCACCGCGTCCGCCCTGTACCGCCTGCCGGTCGCCCGGGTCGGCACCGGCACCCTGCTGGACCGGCTGACGCCGTACGAGAACAGCAACCGCGTCCCCGTCACCATCGTCGACGCGCTGCTGCCCGGGCCGGACGACGCCGAGGCCGTCGCCGAGGGGCGTCCGGGCCTGGACGCCGAGGCCCTGGCGGCGCTGGTGCGGGCGGTCGGTTTCGCGATGCAGTCCAAGATCCTGCCGGAGCTGCGGCCGGCCGCCGAGGAGTACCTGCGGAGCAGTCTCGACGCCCGCACCCGGCGGTACTTCAAGAAGCGGCGGCTCACGTCGTTGGGGCTGCCCGGCGGAATTCCGGAGCGGCTGGCGTTCCTGCCGCGCAATGCCACGGCACGCAGGGTCGTGCGCCGGGCGCGCAGCATTCGGCGGTCGGTCAAACGCTGAGGTGATTTCCGGTGTCGGGAACATGAACGTGGAATTACTCGCCCGCCGCGCCCCTTTCCGTTCATTTTCCCTTCACTCATTGGACGCCACTTCCCGTGCGATGATCCGCACGGGAAATCTCCCCAGAAAAATCACAACTCCGTGCATCTGTGCACCGCAGACCCTTGGGACTGGGCTGGTCGTCTATGCGTATCGCCGTCTTCATCGAGAACCGCAACGGTGTCGGTCTCACCGCAGGGATCATGAACGCACCGGGGGCGAGGGAGCACACCTTCCTGCTGGTCACCGCCGACCTCGAAGGGGACGTGGGGCGGTGGATCGAGGAGGAGGCCTCGGCCCGGCTCGACGGGGCGCGGGTGGACAACCTGTTCCGGGAGGAGGAGGCGCTCGCGCACGCGCAGTTCCTGGAGGAGACAGCCCCCCGAATAGCGGACTTCGTGCGGACGGAGTCCGTCGACCGGCTGATCCTCTTCAACGACCGCTCGCAGCGCGGCAGCAGGGTCGCCCAGGCCCTCACCGAGACGCTGCCGGTGGTCCTGGTCCAGGACGGGCATCTCGACTTCCACTACAAGAGGCTCGGCCCCGGGCTCCGCGACCAGAACTGGTACTACGGTGCCTCGGGCCCCGCCGCCGTCTGCGTCTGGGGGCCTTCCACCGCCCAGCACCTGCTGTACCGCAGGGCGGACGACGACCCGGTCGTCCACATCACCGGCGCCCTCGGCCACAGCGACGACCCCGGCCTGCTGCGCGCCACTCTCAATCCGGCGCCGCGGCCCGCGCGTTCCTCGCGGGAGCCGTTGCGGATCATCGTCCTCGACCAGCCCCTGGGCGACCAGCGCAAACTGGCGGCCGGTCAGCACCGCGAGTACCTGCGGGCGGCCTGCGAGGCGCTCGCCGAGTTCGGCGAGGTGGCGGTCAAGCCGCATCCCTCGACCCTCTCCGGTCACCTGAACTGGCTGGGCACGCTGCCCGGCGTCACGGTCCTGGACGAGTCGACGCTGGTGGACGCGGCGGGCCTGGAGTCCTACGACCTGGCGCTGACCTTCTTCTCCACGACCTACCTCCAGACCCTGCGGGCCGGTGTCCCGCTGGTGCTGTTCAGCCCGCCGCCGCTGAACATCGTCTTCCCCGCCGTCAACCACGCGCTGCTGCGCAACGTCGGCAGCGTGGGGGAACTCGTCGACGTGGTGGGCCAGTTGCACCGCACGGGCAAGTTCGCCGGCAACAACACCGGTGAACCGCTCACCCACTTCCTCACCTTCCACGACGACGTGGCGGAGCGGATCCTCACGGTGGTCCGGGAGGCGAAGGTCCGGGCGCCGCGGGCCGCGCCGGAGTCCGCCGAGGCCTCCCGCGCGCCGGTCGGCACCCGGGCCGAGCGGGCGCTGCGGGCGGTACGGGACCGGCAGCGGCCGCCCCGCTCGCTGGCCGTGCTGGGCCTGGGCTTCGGCTATGTCACCGGCGTGGCGATCCCGGTCCTGACGTACACCCAGGCGCTGCTCGCGCACTCCCCCGTGGACGTCCGCTACCTCGACCTGAGCGCGTACTGCCGTACCGAGGACGTGCTCGACGCGCTGCGGGACATCGATGTGGTCCTCGTCAACAGCCTCGCCCCGCTGTGGCGTTCGGCCATCGGCAACGATCTCGTCGGCACGCTGCTCGCCGAGGACCGGGCGGTGTTCCTGTACGCGCACGAGACCGAGCACGTGATGGCCTACGAGGCCGAGCACAGCGCGCTGCGCCACAAGGAGATGCTGAAGCTCCTGCCGCAGCTCAGCGTGCTGTGCGTCTCCACCGCCCAGGCCGACATGTTCCGCGGGCTCGGCGTCACCGATCCCGTCGTCGTCTACAACTCGGTTCCGCAGGACACCCACCGGGTCCGCGCCCGGGCCGTGCCGGGGGCGCTGCCGCGGATCGTGATGGTCGGCTCCATGCAGGACCGCAAGGGCCTGGACCTCTTCTCCCGGGTCGCGGAACTCGCCCACGCCGAGGGCCTGCCGTGGCGGTTCGCGTGGGTCGGCCACCGCACCCCGCGGATCGCCTCGTCGACCCTGCTCTCCGACCGGGTGACGTGGACGGGCGCGCTGTCCCGGCCCCGGGTGCGGGAGGAGTTGGCCGCGTCGGACGTCTTCTTCCTCTCCTCCGTGGACGACCCGATGCCGCTGTCGGTGGTCGAGGCGGTCCAGCAGCGGCTGCGGGTGGTCACCTACCGGCGGGTCGGCTCCCACGAGGTGCTCGACGGGGTGCCGGGCTACCGCTCCTTCGCCGACTACACCCCCGAGGCGGCGTTCGAGGCCCTGCGGGCGGTACTGGACGAGCGGGTCTCGGAGGGCGACTACCGGGAGGTCGAGGAACTGTTCGCCATTCCCGCGTTCACCGCCCGGATGACGGCCGCCCTGGGGCTTCCCGGACCCGGCCGGGTGCCGCACGGTCGGGACGCCGCGCCCGAGGAGGACCCCGGGACGGCGGACGGCGACGCTCCCGGAGAGCCGCGGGCGGTGATCCCCCAGCAGATCCGGCACCTCAACGAGGACTTCAAGCGCCACGTCGCCACCGGGAACGTCGAGGACGCCCTGCGGGTGGGCACCGAGATCCTGCGCCGCCGGCAGCCGGTGGACGTGCTGATCGGCATGGCCGAACTGCGGGCCGCCCGGGGCCGGACCGGTGAGGCGTGCCGGCTCCTGGCCGCCGCGGCCATCGCCGGGGGCGACCGGGGCCGGGTGTGGTCGGAGATCTCCCGGGTGGCGGCCCTGCTCGGCCCGCGCGGCCGCGCCATCCGCCAGCTGGCCCGCAGGGAGTCGGTCAGGGCCCAGGTGACCCATCACTCGGCGCGGCTGCGCAAGGGGGACTGAGCGGCGGACCGGCGGGGGCCGCGGCGGGCGTCCCCCGCCGGACAGCCGGAGTTCCCCAGAAGTTCTCCCGATGGCCCGCTCGGCTGTTCTTCTCCCGGCCGTGCGCATGCCTAGCCTTGCCCCACCCCCACCCGTGTTCCTCGCACTCACGTTCAACTCCGTGACGAATTGAGGTCCTTGACGCATGAACAGCCGTTCCCTCCTCCGCGGTCCGGCGGCCCGGCGTCTGCTGCGCCCGGTCGCCGACCTGATCGACGAGCGCATCGCGCGGCAGGTCCGTTCGGCCGCCCGGCGCGCCGAGGCCCAGGGGGCGCCGGACGGCCCGGACACCGAGCGGCTGGTGCGGGACGTCGAGGTGCTCAAGCGCCGGCAGCTCACCTTCGAGCTGCTCTGCGGCCCCCGGGGCCGCGGCATCTCGCGGATGGTGGCCGAGGCTCCGCTGGAACGTCTGTACGCCGAGGTCACGGCCCTGTCCGGGGACCGCGACGCGGCGGTGCGCAACGTCTCCGCCGCGTTCCGGCTGCTGGTCGCGCTGGAGTCGCTGGGCGTCGGCCGGATCGCGGGCGGCACCATGAACATCTGCGGCAAGCTCGGCACCATCCCGCTGCTCGACCCGCCGAACGACGAGGTCCTGGAGATCGGCACGCTGTACGGCATGTTCTCCGCCGGGCTCGTGCGGATGCTGGAGCGCGACGGCCGCGGCCCGAAGCTGACCATCGTCGACCCGTTCGCCGGCGTCCAGCTCCAGCCGGGCACCGAGCAGCGCCCCGACCCCACCGGAACCCCGGTCGACGAGCACGCCGTACGCACCAATCTGGGCCTGGCCGGCCCGGCGGGCGCGGCGGCGCGCATCCGGCGCGGGTACTCCGAGGACCCCGAAACCCGGGCCGCCGTCTCGGACCGCCGCTACGGGGTGATCGTCGTGGACGGCGACCACTCGGCCAAGGGTGTCGCCCAGGACCTCCAGTGGGCCGAGGAGATCTCCGCGCCGGGCGGGATCGTCGTCCTGGACGACTACGGCGACCCCCACTGGCCGGGCATCAAGGCCGCCCTGGACGACCACCTGAAGGGCGACACCCGCTTCACCTACCTGGGCAAGGCCGCGCACTCCGCGTACCTGCGGGCGTCCTGACCACCGATGAACGACCGGACAGCGGTCGAAGGAGTAGTACGAGCGTGACCAAGATGGTCGTGAGCACGTCCATACCGCGGCCGGAGGCGACCGTCTCCCCTCCGGCCCCGTCCGGTCCGGCACCGGCACCGGCGCCGCCCAGGTCCACGAAGGGGCGGCTGCGCGCCCTGGACGGACTGCGGCTGGTGGCCGCGCTGATGGTGGCGGCGTACCACTACGGCGGGCGCGGCGGTGACGTGACCGCGGCCTGGGGGTCGTCGCCGAAGTTCCAGTTCCCGACCCTGCACTCGCTGTTCGCGTACGGCTGCCTGGGCGTGCAGGTGTTCTTCGTGATCAGTGGCTTCGTCATCTGCATGAGCGGGTGGGGGCGGTCGCTGCGCTCCTTCTTCGCCTCGCGCGCCTCCCGGCTGCTGCCCGCCTACTGGGTGGCGGTCGTGCTCGTGACGGCCGTGTTCGCGCTGCCGGTCGTCGCCTACGAGGCGGTCTCGCCGAGCGAGGGGCTGCTGAACCTGACGCTGCTGCACCAGCCGCTGGGCGCCCATCGGGTCCTGGGCGTGGACTGGACGCTGTGGGCGGAGATCCGCTTCTACGCCCTGTTCGCCCTCTGTGTCGTCCTGCCGGGCGCGAGCCGGCGGCGGGTCATCCTCTTCTGCGCCTGCTGGACGCTGGGAGCGGCGATCGCGCAGGCGGCCGAGGAGCCGCTGCTCGACCTGGTGCTGATGCCGCAGTACGCGCCGTTCTTCATCGGCGGTATCGGCCTGTACCTGGTGTACCGGGACCGGCGGGACGCGTACGCGTGGGGCATCGTCGCCGTGAGCTGGCTGATCGGCCAGTACTTCGCCGTGCAGGACCTGTGGCGCCCGCCCTCCCCGGACGCCTTCGCCAACCGGACGTCGTTCGGCATCATCCTGATCGTCACGCTGGGCTTCGCCCTGGTCGCCGCCATCGCGCTCGGCTGGCTGAGCTGGGCCGACTGGCGCTGGCTGACGGTCGCGGGCGCGCTGACCTACCCGTTCTACCTCGTCCACGAGCACCTGGGCTGGGTCGTCATCGAGGCGCTCCACCAGGATCTGGGCGTCCCGTCGTACGCCACCTTCCTGCTGACGGTCGCGGCGATGCTCGTACTGGCCTGGCTGCTGAACCGGTACGTCGAGAACACGCTGACTCCCCGACTGCGGAACGCGCTGGCGCGGACACATTGAGCGATACGTGCGATTTTCTGACCGTCGTATCGCGCGGCCCCCTCCCTTTCGGGCGCCGAGGGGGCATCCTCGCCTCATGGCCACTGCGCAAGAGACGCACGAGTACCCCGGTGAGCTGAACGACGTCCCCGGCTGGTTCTGGCCGCTCGACCAGGTGCTGTTCTCCTGGTTCCTGGAGCGGCAGGAGCGGCTGGACACCCGCGGCGACCTGCTGGAACTGGGCGCCTACCTGGGCAAGAGCGCGATCCTGCTCGGGCACCGGCTGCGGGACGGCGAGACGCTCACCGTCTGCGACCTGTTCGGCGCCGAGCCGCCGGACGCGGCCAACCGGGCGGAGGCGGCGAAGTCGTACTCCTCCCTCACCCGCCAGGCCTTCGAACGCAACTACCTCTCCTTCCACGACACCCTGCCGAGAATCATCCAGGCGCCCAGCTCCGCGGTCGTCGACGAGGTCGCGCCGGGCAGCTGCCGCTTCGTCCACATCGACGCCTCGCACCTGTACGAGCACGTCGAGGGCGACATCGGCGCGGCCAAGGAGCTGCTGGGGCCCGACGGCATCGTCGTCCTGGACGACTTCCGCAGCGAGCACACCCCGGGCGTCGCCGTCGCGGCCTGGGAGGCGGTGCTCAACCGCGGGCTGCGCCCGGTCTGCCTGAGCAGCCAGAAGCTGTACGGCACCTGGGGCGACCCGGAGCCCGTGCAGGAGGAGCTGCTCGCGGCGCTGCGCGGGCGCGACGACATCGCCGTGACCGTGGAGCGGGCGGCCGGGCAGCGGCTGGTGCGGACCCGCGCCCGGGGCAAGCGGCTGCGGCCGCCCTCGCTGCCGCCCTCGCGGCACCCGGCGCCGGTTCCGCCCCCGAGGCGGGCCGGACGGACACCGCGGCGGTGCCGGAGCAGGCCCCGCAGCCCCGTCCGGCGCGGCCGAGCCGCCCGGACGGCCCGGCCGTCGGCCCGCCGGGACCGCACCCGCAAGCTCGCGCTGGACCTGCTGCCGCCGCTCGTCACGCGTGCGGTGCGCCGGTACCGGGCGGCACAGCGGGCGAAGGCGGGCGGCGCGGGCAGGGCGGCGGGAGCCGCTCAGTCGAGGCCGTAGGTCGCCGCGACACCCTCGATCACCAGGGCCAGCGCCTCCTCGAAGTGCCGGTCGTAGTCCGAGAAGATCTCCGCGCCCGCCGCGGCCGTCAGAGGGTAGTCGGCCAGCAGGCGGGCGCGCTCGTCCACGTCGAAGCCCTCCCGGCGCTCGCCGGGCAAGGGCTCGACGCCCTGTTCCTCGGTGACGAAGCCGAGGGTGAACAGGTACGCCGTCGTGTTCGCCCGCACCGCCTGCGCGAGGGTGAGTCCGGCGGCGGTGAACAGCCGCAGGCTCTCCTCCATCTGCTCGGCGTGCACCGCGCCGGTGAAGCGTGAACCGCTGAACACCTTGGCGCCGTCGCGGTAGCCGAGCAGGGCCGTACGCAGGCCGCGGTTGGCCTTGAGCAGCCGCTCCCGCCAGCCGTCGGCCGGGTCGAGGGGGGTCCCGGCGACCATCCGCCGGTACATCTCGGTGGCCATCTCGTCGAGCAGGGCCTGCTTGTCCTTGAAGTGCCAGTACAGGGCGGGCGCCTTCACGTCCAGCTCCCTGGCGATGGCGCGCAGGGTCAGGCCGTCGAGACCGACCTCGTTCAGCAGCTTCAGCGCCGTGTCCGCGACCCGTCGGCGGTCCAGGGGGGCGCGTCGTTCCGTACTCACGCTTGACAGCTTAACGGCGTTAAGGCCATCCTCGGACACCAACGGAACTTAACGACGTTAAGGAGACTTGTCGTGGATGCCGTGGATTCCGTGAATGCCATGAACACCGTTGATGCAATAGAAACGGATGTTCTGATCGTCGGTGCCGGACCCACCGGCCTCGCCCTCGGTGTCGACCTGGCCCGGCGCGGGGTCCGCGCACTGATCCTGGAGCGCGCGGCCGGGCTGTTCCCCGGCTCACGGGGCAAGGGCGTGCAACCCCGCACCATGGAGGTCTTCGACGACCTCGGCGTCCTCGGCGCCATCCACGCGGCGGGCGGCACCTACCCGGTCGCCATGGTCTGGCGGGACGGCGAGCGGGTCGGTGAGCACCACACGTTCGACGCGGCGGAGCCGGGCGAGGACTCGCCGTACAACGAGCCGTGGATGGTGCCGCAGTGGCGCACGCAGGAGATCCTGGCGGCGCGGCTCGCGGAGCTGGGCGGCACGATCGCCTTCGGCCGGGAGGTCACCGGTCTCACGCAGGACGCCGACACGGTCACCGCGCACCTGGCCTCGGGCGGAGCGGTCCGCGCCCGCTACCTGGTGGCCGCGGACGGCGGCCGGTCGGCGGTGCGCCGCGCCCTGGGCATCGGCATGACCGGCGAGACCGTCGACCCGAACCCGACGCTGGTCGCCGACGTCCGGATCAACGGCCTGGACCGCGACAACTGGCACATCTTCCCGCCCCACGACGGCGCCGACTTCCTCGCCGTCTGCCCGCTGGCCGGGACCGAGGACTTCCAGGTGACCGCGCGCTTCCCGGAGGACGCGGCCGTGGACCTCTCCCCGGACGGCGTCCGCAAGGTCGTCGCGGAGCGCTCGCACATCGCCGCCGAGGACGTGACCGAGGTGCGCTGGGCCTCCGACTTCCGACCGCGGGCCGCCCTGGCCGACCGGTTCCGCTCGGGCCGGGTCCTCCTCGCCGGGGACGCGGCGCACGTGCACTCGCCCGCGGGCGGCCAGGGCCTGAACACCAGCGTCCAGGACGCCTACAACCTGGGCTGGAAACTGGGCGCGGTGCTGGCGGGCGAGGCCCCGGCCGCGCTCCTGGAGAGCTACGAGGAGGAACGGCGCCCGATCGCCGCGCAGATGCTCGACCTGTCGACCGGCGTCCACCGCGGCGAGGTGCGGCGCGGCGCGGCGACCCGGCAGCTGGGGCTGGGGTACCGGGAGTCGTCACTGACCGTGGAGACGCGGGGCGCCGTCGGCGAGGGCGCGGTGCGGGCCGGGGACCGTGCGCCCGACGGGTCGGTGGACGGCGTACGGCTCTTCGACGCCTTCCGGGGGCCGCACTGGACGCTGCTGGCGCTGGGCGCCGACGCGCCCGGCGGTGACGTGGGGCCCGCGGTGCGGGTGGTGCGCGGGGGCTCGCACGGGGCGTACGGGGCGGGGCTGTTCCTCGTACGGCCGGACGGGTACGTCGGGTGGGCCGGCGACACGCCGGAGGGGCTCGGCGCCTACCTGGGCCGGTTCGGGCTGAGCGGCTGAGGCCCGAACCGGTTCCTCCGTGCCCTCAGAAGGCGTCCGAGGGCACGTACGTCCCCCAGACCTCCCGCAGCGCGTTGCACACCTCGCCGACCGTCGCCCGGGCGCGCAGCGCGTCCTTCATCGGGTACAGGACGTTGTCCTCACCCTCGGCGGCCTTCTTCAGGGCCGCCAGTGCGGAGTCCACCGCCGCCTGGTCGCGCTCCGCGCGGAGCCCGGCCAGGCGTTCGGCCTGCTGGGCCTCGATGGCCGGGTCGACGCGGAGCGGCTCGTAGGGCTCCTCCTCGTCGAGCTGGAAGCGGTTGACGCCGACCACGACCCGCTCGCCGGAGTCGGTCTCCTGGGCGATGCGGTAGGCGGAGCGCTCGATCTCGCTCTTCTGGAAGCCGTGCTCGATGGCGTTGACCGCGCCGCCGAGGTCCTCGACCTTGCCCATCAGCTCAAGCGCCGCCGCCTCGACGTCGTCGGTCATCCGCTCGACGACGTAGGAGCCGGCGAAGGGGTCGACGGTCGCCGTCACGTCCGTCTCGTAGGCGAGCACCTGCTGGGTGCGCAGGGCGAGGCGCGCGGACTTGTCGGTGGGCAGCGCGATGGCCTCGTCGAAGGAGTTGGTGTGCAGCGACTGCGTGCCGCCGAGGACCGCGCCGAGACCCTGCACGGCGACGCGGACCAGGTTCACCTCGGGCTGCTGGGCGGTCAGCTGCACGCCCGCGGTCTGGGTGTGGAAGCGCAGCATCAGCGACTTGGGGTTCTTCGCGCCGAACTCCTCCTTCATCACCCGGGCCCAGATCCGGCGGGCCGCGCGGAACTTGGCGACCTCCTCCAGGATCGTCGTGCGGGCCACGAAGAAGAAGGACAGGCGGGGCGCGAAGTCGTCCACGTCCATGCCGGCCGCGACCGCGGTGCGCACGTACTCGATGCCGTCCGCGAGGGTGAACGCGATCTCCTGCGCGGGAGACGCGCCCGCCTCGGCCATGTGGTAGCCGGAGATCGAGATGGTGTTCCACTTCGGGATCTCGGCCCGGCAGTACTTGAAGATGTCCGCGATCAGGCGCAGCGACGGCTTCGGCGGGAAGATGTACGTCCCGCGCGCGATGTACTCCTTCAGCACGTCGTTCTGGATCGTGCCGGTGAGCTGGTCGGCGCTCACGCCCTGCTCCTCGGCGACGAGTTGGTAGAGCAGGAGCAGCAGCGAGGCAGGGGCGTTGATCGTCATCGACGTGGAGACCTTGTCCAGCGGGATCCCGCCGAACAGCACCCGCATGTCGTCGATGGAGTCGATGGCGACACCGACCTTGCCGACCTCGCCGCTCGCGATCGGCGCGTCGGAGTCGTGGCCCATCTGGGTGGGCAGGTCGAAGGCGACCGACAGGCCCATGGTGCCGTTGGCGATCAGCTGCTTGTAGCGGGCGTTGGACTCGGTGGCCGTGCCGAAACCGGCGTACTGGCGCATCGTCCACGGCCGGCCGGTGTACATCGACGGGTAGACGCCCCGGGTGAACGGGTACTTCCCGGGCTCGCCCAGCTTCTCGGCCGCCTCCCAGTCCGCCAGGGCGTCGGGCCCGTAGACCGGTTCGATGGGCAGCCCGGACTCGGACTCGCGCGTCATGGTGTGATGCCTCCCGCTGAGCACATGTTCGTCTTCATCGAACTACCCGTCATCTACCCGCCGGTACGGGCCGATCCTTCGACGGACTGTATCCGCGCGCGTGCGCCCGGTGGAGAGGCGCACCCTGGGACCTTCCTCACAGGCCCGGAGCGGGCCCGGTCACAACGATGCCGTGCCGTTCGCGGCGCGTCATCCGGGGGAACATTCCTGGGGACGTCCGTGCGGGGCCGTGAGACGACGGGGGGCCGTGATGCGTATGACGGGCATGGGGAGCACGGGACGGGCGGTCGCCGTCGCGCTGGGGGCCGTACTGGTGGCGGGCGGCTGCACCGTGCAGGGCACGGGGCCCGACGGCAAGGGCCGCGCGCCGGTGCGCATAGAGGTCACCGGCCACCCGCCGAAGAGCGCGCCGGCCCAGGACCGGCGCCGGCCTTCGAGTGCGCCGCCCGCCGCCCCGGCGGCGGCCAGGGTGCTGTGGAAGCGGGGCGACAGCGGCCGGGACGTCCGCGAGCTGCAGGCCCGGCTGCGTCAGGTGGAGTGGCTGGTGGACGGGCCGACCGGGACGTACGACGACCTGACCGAGCGCGCGGTCAGCGGTTTCCAGGGCAAGCGCGGACTGCCGCGGACCGGCCGGACGGACTCCGTCACCTGGCAGCGGCTGCTCGGGATGTCCCACGAGCCGGGCAGGTGGGAGCTGTACCTGATGGGTGGCCAGCCCGCCGCCGCGCCCGACCCGCGCTGCACGAGCGGCCGGGTGCTGTGCGTCAGCAAGTCGAGCCGCACGCTGCGCTGGATGATCGACGGGCGGACCGTGTCCACGATGTCCGTGCGCTTCGGCTCGCAGTACACCCCGACCCGGGAGGGCGTCTTCCAGGTCTACTGGAAGTCCCGCCACCACGTCTCGACGCTCTACGACTCGGCCATGCCGTACGCCATGTTCTTCAGCGGCGGCCAGGCCGTGCACTACTCCTACGACTTCGCGGCCCGCGGTTACGCGGGTGCCTCGCACGGCTGCGTCAACGTGCGGGACGAGGCGGCGATCGCGGATCTGTACGCGCAGGTGAGGACCGGCGACAAGGTCGTCGTGTACCGGTGAGGCGGTGCGGCGGCACGATGGCCGGGCGGCGAATGGGGCGCGGGCGGGACCGGGGAACGTGTCCCGCCCGCGCCGAGGTGCACGAGCCGCAGGTACGGGGGGAACCCCGGCTCGGTGCGAAAGCCGATGACCAGTCGGCTCACTCATTACTGCGTCACGGCGGCCGAAAGTGTCACACCCCTGGCGAGAAAAATCCCCGCTGCCTACGAAAGCGCAGGTCAGAGGGGATCGCGGGGCTAGGCGGCGTGGGGCGCGCCGGTGTGCTGCGGCCGGGGCTGGTAGGCCGAGGAGGTGTGCGGACCGTGGGCCCGGTCGGGGTGGTGGGGGCGAGCGGGGTGGTGGGGACCGCGCCGGGGCGGGGCTGTGTCGGCGTCGTCGTCGCCGTTGCCGCCGTCGTCGTCACCGTCGTCGCCCTTGCCCTGGCCCTTGCCTTCGTCCTTGCCCTGCCCGTTGCCCTTGCCGTTGTCCTTGCCTTCGCCCTCGTCGCTCTTGGCGCCCTTGCCGCCCTTGCCGCCGTCGTCGCTCTTCTCGCCCTGGCCGTCGCCGGTGGCCCCGCGGAGCTCGCCCTCCCGGACCGGCCCTCGCGGGGTGGCCCGGTCGGCGTCGTCCCGGCCGCCGGTACCGGTTCCGGCGAGGAGGGCGCCGCAGTACTTCCCGACCCGCGAGGCTCCCCCGGCCGCCTCCTTCAGCGCGTGCCGGTGGGCGGTGTCGAGTTCCTTGCCGGCGCGCACCTTGCGGCAGGACGCGGCGAGGCTCGACCGCCGGCCGTCGGTGCCGCCGGGGTTCCGGTCGTCGGCGCCGCGGTCCCGGGCCTCGCCGCCGTCCCGCGCGGTGCCCCCTCGGGCGCACCCGGGGTGGCACCCGGCACCGACCCGCCCTGCACGCCGTCCAGCGGCGAGGGCGGGGCGAGCGGACGGCCGGGGAGGCCGCGGCCGAGACGGTGGCGGCGGGTTCCGGTTCGGTGCGGTCGAACGGCGTCGGCAGCACTCCGGTTCCGGCCGCGGCCGCCACGCCGCCGATCATGCCGACGGCCAGCGCGGCGGCCAGCCCGAGGCGCAGCGGGCGGCCCCGGCGCGGCCGCCGGGCGCTCTCGCCGCGCGAGCCGATGCGGACGGGACCGGCGCCGGAGAGCCGGTCCGCGGCGCCGTGCCCGACGGCGGCCGAGACCCCCGCCGACGCGTCGGCCTGTTCGGCGCGCACCTTGCGGAAGGCCGCCAACGCAGCGGCCTCGCCGGGGAGTTCCTCGCCGGACGGCACCGGCGGGGCGAGTGCGCCCAGGGCCGCGACGAGTCGTTCGGCACGGTCGCGAACCGCGGGGTCGGCACCCTCCAGTGGCTCTCCGCGCAGCAGGAACTCCGCCGTTTCGCGGTCCAGCCACTTGTCCTGCTCGTCGGCCATCACATGTCCTTCTGCGTCCGCGTACGCGTATGCGTCACACTCGCGGACGTCACCGCACGGCCGTGCGGTTCTCGCTGCGGCGGCAGGGCGTCGAGCCCGCCGCCGGATTCCGGATCGCCGCCGAGCAGTTCGGCCAGCCGCTTCAGGCCGCGGTGCGCCGCCGTGCGGACGGCGCCCGGCCGCTTGCCCAGGGTCTCGGCGGCGCTCTTGGCGTCGAGGCCCATCACCACGCGCAGGACGACCGCCTCGGCCTGGTCCTGGGGCAGCCGGGCGATGAGGGAGAGGGTGCTGCCGGTGGCCAGTGCCTCCATGGCCTCGCCCGCGGTGTCGGACTCCGCGGGCCTGCCCGTCAGCTCCGTCTCGTCGCCGCCGATCACCGGCCGGCGGCCGCGCATGCGGATGTGGTCCAGCGCGCGGTTGCGGGCGATGCGGGCGGCCCAGCCGCGGAAGCGGTCGGCGTCGCCGTCGAACCGTTCCAGGTCACGGGCTACCTGGAGCCATGTTTCGGAGGCCACGTCCTCGGCGTCGTGATCGCCGACGAGCGTGCGCACGTATCCCAGCAGGCGCGGCTGCACGGCGCGGTACACGGTCCGGAACGCGGTCTCGTCCCCGTCCTGTGCCGCACGCACCGCGGCGGTCAGCTCCGCGTCGTCCCCCAGCACCGAGAAGCCTTTCTGCGCCTGAGCCGGCGCCGCTCTCGCGGACGTGGTCCTCGCCGTCGTGGTTCCTCATCGATGGTTGCGGTGGTCTCCCGCAAGCCCGTGGCGGGAGCGAGCCCCCGCGCTGCATCGGCGCGAATGGCACGTTACGTCTTGAAACCGCCACTCGTCCATGTCCCCCTCGCATTGCCGTACAAGATGCAACTAACCCGTGACGCGGTGAGGTGTGACAGAAAACGCACTCCCGGCGCTGAAGGGAGTACGGGCCGCCGCGCGGCCCGTGCCGCGCGGCGGCCGGGGCCTCTCCTGTGGGGGGTGGCGGCCTCGGCCGTTGCCGGCACGCCTCCGCCCACCTGGGGCGATGCGGGAACTCCCGGTGTTGCCCGGTCGAGACGTCAGACGTCTCCGTGGGCACCATTTCCCTCGTACCGCCGGCGTGGGACCGCTCGGACCTACGGGTGGTCCAGGTCCGGCAGCTGTGCCGCGACGCCGCCCTCGCCGGCCTCCGGGTCGACGCCTCCGTCGCCGAGGATCCCGTCGGCGCCCGGTTCGGCGCCGGTGTCTCCCGTACCGCCGTTCCCCGCGTCGTTCCCGCCGACGTCGGTCCCGCCGGTGCCGTTCCCGGCACCGGTCGACGGTCCCGGCCCGGTCGGCAGGTCGAGCTGCTCGGTGCAGTAGGTCTCGACGCGCTCGGCACCGCCCGCCGCCGCGACCAGCCGCTGCCAGACCGCGGCGTCCAGCGCCTTGCCGTTGCCCGCCAGCCGCTCGTAGGCGCGGCAGTGGGCCTCGGTGTCCCGGCCGACGGCCGGGGGGCCCGGGGGCGTGGAGACGCGGGAAGGTGCGGATGTCCCCGGGGACGCGGAGGCTCCGGGGGGCGTGGTCGCGGTGTCCGGGGTGCCGTGGCCCGGCGTGGTGCCCGGTGGGGTGGCGACCGGCCGGGCCGGGGCGTCGTCGGAGGCGGCGGGCGGGCGGGTGCGGTCCGGGCCGCCGTCGTCCGCGGCGGAGCCGCCCCGCCCATGGCCGCGTAGGCGACGCCGCCCAGGGTGAGGCTCGCCAGCAGCACGGAGAGGGCGGTCTTCAGCGTGCGCCCCGGGTGTCGCCCGTCGCGCGGCCGCCAGTCGTCCCGCCGCCGGGTGCGCGCGGCACGGGCCGGTTCCGCGTCTCGGGCGGCCCGGAAGGCGGCCAGGGCGCGGCGTTCGCCCTCGGTGTCGGCGCCCTCCGCCCGCAGTGCCGCGGCGAGCAGCGCCTCCGTGCCGGGCACGCCGCCGGGGGCGGCCCGGGGACCGGTGTCGCGGCCGTCACCCGCCTCGTGCCGTGCGCCCATGCCCGCTCCCGCTCGGTCCGCGGGGCCGCCGCCCTCGGCGCCCCTCATGTCGACTCCCCCAGCGTCCGGGGGCCGTCATCCGTCACACCGTCGGCTCCCAGTTGCCGGGCGAGCCGCTTCAGCCCCCGGTACGTCGCCGTACGCACCGCGCCCGGCCGTTTGCCGAGCACGCGCGCGGCGGAGGGCCCGTCGAGCCCGACGACGACCCGCAGCAGGACGGCCTCGGCCTGGTCGCGCGGCAGCGCCGCGACCAGGCCGAGCGCGGCCCGGGTGGACAGCGTCTCCAGTGCCTGCTCGTGCGTGCTGTGCGGACCGGGCAGGTCCAGGACGTCCTGCTCCAGCGCCGTGGGTCGGGGCCGTACCTTCTGGCGGCGCAGGTGGTCCAGGGCCCGGTGCCGGGCGATCGTCGCCGTCCAGCCCCGGAAGCCGGCGCCGTCCCCCTTGAAGCGCCGCAGGTCACGGGCTATCTCCAGCCAGGCGTCCGCCGCGACGTCCTCGGCGTCGTCGCCGACCAGCCCGCGCACGTAGCCCAGGAGTCCGGGCTGCACGAACCGGTAGGCGACCGCGAAGGCGGCCTCGTCACCTTGCTGGGCCCGCGCGACGGCCGCGCCCAGTTCCCCGTCGTACGCCTGCACGCGGCGGGGTTCCCCTCGCTGGCCCAAGAACCGTCCTCGTCCGTACCGAGTCCTGCGCGCGCTCAGGTGAGCCCGCCCCCACGGTCATCAGCGTTGCGGCGCACGGAAGTGTCACAGGGAAGCGGTCGTCGCGTCCCGGCACAGCAGGCGCAGCGACCCGTCCCCGGCGAAGCAGCGGCGGGCCTCGTCGATCGGGTCCCACAGCCGGCCGTCCGGGGTGCGGACCCAGTGGTCGCCGCCGGTCGTCCACCACTCGCCGCCCGCCTGCCGCACGATCACCTCCCCGGCGTAGGCGCCGAGTCCGCGCAGCGCCGTCTCCACCGCGGCGTACGGCGCCTGCTCGCGCCGGATCGCGTCGATCACCCGGTCCACGCGCCACAGGCTCTGCGCCGAGTAGTCCAGGCGCAGCCGCGCGCCCTCGCGCATCGTGGCCACCGCGTCCGCCGCCCACCGCACCGGCTTGGCGGCGGCCGACGGCCGGGTCTGCTGCGGGCTCGTCGTCCCGCTCGTCCATCCGCTCGTCAATCCGCTGGTCACAGTCGTCACATGGGCTATAGCGCCGTACGGCGGGCTCGCGTCACACGTGGGAGGCGGTCGTTCCGCAACCGGCGCAGGACCGCCCCACCTCCCCCACGTCCGCCGCACCGCCACCGCGTGTTCCCCGCACGACGGTCACAGGCAGGGCCCGACGGCGGCCCCGGCGTTCAGCCCCGTCCCCGGGCCCGGCGGGAGACCACCGCGCGCAGCACGCGGCGCCCCTCCGTGGAGACCTCCAGAGCCGGACGCACCCCGGCCGCGCCGTGCCCGGCGAGCAGTTCCAGGACGCCGGCCTGGCGGCGCAGTTCGGCGGCGACGAGCGGGGAGCCCCTCCGTGCCCGCGTCGCGGGGGACGTCGCCCTCCGGGGCCGCGCCAGCCGCCGGGTCGAGCAGCCGGTGGATGCGGAGCGAGGCGGCGGAACAGGCGTCGGCCCACGTCCGCAGCGCCGGGCCGGAGCACTCGGCCGGCGCCGCCGCGAGCATGCGGCGGGCCAGGACCACGGCCTCGTCCTCACCCGTGGCGTCGGGGCCGGCGAGCTTGTCCCGCACCTGCGCCAGCGCCTCGGCCCAGTCGGGTCCGGGCGCGTCGCCGGACCCGTCGGCGAGCGTCGCCCACAGGGGTCTGAGGGCCTCGTCGTCGCCGTCGAGCAGCGGGACGCAGCGATCCAAACAAGCCAGCCCGCTCGCGGCGAGTCCGCGTGTGTCGGCCCGCGCGATCAGTTCCACCAGGCTCATCGGGTGCCTCCCAGTTCCGGCCGCTGCGCCCCGCCCACCACCACGGAGCCCGCACTGACCCTTACTGCGTGCGACGGCCCGGGAGTGTCACAGCGGCACGACGCCCAGCCGGTCGAGGAACCGGAAGAAGAGGTTTTCGGCCACGGGACCGGAGGCGAGGACCCCGTCGTCGCCACCCGCGTCGGGCTCCGCAGCCGGGTCGTCCGACAGCACCCGCGCCAGTTCGGCGGCATTCGCGGCACACCCCGCCTCGGCGGCCCAGGCGACGGCGCGCTCGGCGGCGTCCCGGGGTTCCAGGAAGTAGTCCTCCAGGGTGAGCCCGTCCCGCTCGGCGCCCAGGTAGCCGGCCATGGCGGTGCGCGCCAGGCAGGTCGTCCACGCCCCGCTCTCGGGCGCCGCCGCCTCCACGACCACGCAGTCGCTGTCCATCACGTAGCCGAACAGCGCGGGCGCGCCGGTCTGCCCGGCCAGGTCGTTCATGTTCCCGACGTCTCCGTCGCCGCCCGGGAACTCCCACACCTGCCAGCCGTCCGGCGCGGACTGGCGCAGGGCCATGTCCGCGGCGCCGGACAGCGCCTCCAGCTCCGCGAGCGGCCGCTCGGCGCGGCCGACGACGAAGTACCCCCAGTAGCCCATGTCCCGGTTCCCCCCGGCGTGTCGGTTCGGCTGGGCAAAAGACCACCACAGCCGTACGGGAGTTCGCAGCAGGATCGGCCAATCGGCGTGTTGGCCGCGTCGGTCGGGGTCAGTCGAGCCGGTTCGCCAGCGCCGCGAAGTCCGTCCAGGACAGCTCGGGCTTGCCGGGGTCCCACAGCTTCTGGACCGTCGCGGCCAGCGGCAGCCGGATGCCCTCGGCGACCTGGGCCTGGGTCTGGGCGTTCGGGAAGTCGCCCCAGACGGCGAAGCTGCCGCCGAGTATCTGGTCGTCGTACTTGGCGTCGACGGCGGTGGTGCCGCGCAGGACGCGCGGGGTCCACTGCTCGTAGATGCGCTCGCCGGTCGGATAGACGAAGGTCTGCGGCTGGCCGAGCACGTAGTAGAGGAACTCGTCGTTGTAGTTGAGGACCTGGCGGCCCTCGCTCAGGTACTCGGCCGGCGGGCGGGCGCCGATCTCCTTGCCGGTCCAGTAGGCGACCTTGATGTCCTTGAGCGGCTCGACGGAGGTGTCCTTGAAGAAGCCGTCGTTCCAGGCGCGCGGGGTGCGGTCGTGTGCCATGACCGTCTTGGCGCGGCCGTTGAGCCAGCCGGTGGTGAGGTCGGCGACGGTGCCGTCGGAGCCGTAGGCCTTGCGGGCCGCGGCGGCCAGCGTCGGGTAGGACGCCTCCGGGTTCGGCACCACGAGCGCCTGGTACTCGTCGGCGCCCAGGTGGAACTGGGAGCCGGGGAAGAGGTCGGCGTACTCGTTCAGCAGGTCGTCGACGATCTTCGCGGCCTCCGGCTTGGAGATGTCGATGGCGCCGCGGGTGGCCGTGCCCTGCGCGTTGCGCAGCTGGAGGTCGGGGTGCGCGGCGATCACGGCGCCGAGGTGGCCCGGCGAGTCGATCTCGGGGACGACGGTGATGTGGCGCGAGGAGGCGAGATCGATGATCTCCTTCATCTCGGCCTTGGTCAGGTGGTCGTCCGAGACGATCTCGGGGTGCGAGTCGGACTCGATGCGGAAGGCCTGGTCGTCGGAGAAGTGCAGGCCCAGCTCGTTGAACTTGAGGTCGCCCAGCTCCCGGATCCGGTCCTTGATCCAGTCGGCTGTGTAGTGCTTGCGGGCGATGTCGAGCGAGAAGCCGCGCTTCGGTTTCGCGGGCTCGTCCTTCACGACGCCCTCCGGCGCGGTGCCGCCGCCGTCCACCGCCTGTTTCAGGGTGCGGGTGCCGTAGTAGACCCCGGCCTCGGCGGGCCCGGTGACGGTGACCCGGCCGTCCCGTACGGTCATGGTGTACGACTCCGGGTTCGCGCCCTTGTCGGCCTTGACGTCGAGCAGCAGGTCCCCGGCGCGCTCGTCGTCCTTCTCCCCGGCGTACGTCATGCCCAGGTCGCCGGCGATCTGCTTGCCCTCGTCGGCGAGTCCGGAGTCGGCGACCACGACCCGGTTCCCCTTCTCGGGCTGCCAGCCGGGGCCGCGCGCGGCGGTGTGCTCGCGCACGGCGGGGATGGTGCGCGGCTCCTTGGACAGCGGGTAGGACCGGCTGGGGCTGGGGGCGGCCGCCTCGCCGGTGGAGGACCGGGCCGCCGAGCCCTCCCGGTCGCCGTCACCGCCGCCGTCGCCGTCGGCGGCCCACAGGCCGACTCCCACGCCGAGGGCGGCGACCACCGCGCCGGCGATCACGGCCCGCTGTCTCACCTTGTGCGCCGGTATCCGGCCTCCGTGCTGGCTCACAGCGCCAACCTAAGGTCGCTGTTGCCGTCATGCGTCCACCACATGTTCTGAAACTCTCCCGTTCGGGTGAAATTCGGGCATCGGACGGACACGCGTTGCCGTCACTCGATAACGTGACGCCACACCTTTCGCACAATCCCCTGCCGACACACACGGGAAGCCCACGAGGACCCACGCTGCCTGCGCACCGTCTCCCAGACCTCCCCCGCCGAGTGGCCATACCGGTACCGGTGCAAACACGCGCCACACCGGCACCGTCCGCCCCGCTGGAGCGCTTCAACGCGGCCCCCGCCGACGAGGCCACCCAGACCCTCCTCGCCTGCCTGCACTCCCACGCCTGGGCCCACCGCCTCACCGCCCACCGCCCCTACCCGGACCTCCCCGCCCTCCTGGCGGCGGCGGACGAGGCGGCCTACGACCTCTCCCCGGACGACCTGACCGAGGCCCTGGCGGCGGAGACGCTGCCCGCCCTGCCGGACGACACCTACGCGGCGGCCCACACGGCCCTCGGCGCGGCCCACGCCGCATACGAGTCCCGCTTCGGACACGTGTTCGTCATCAGCCTGGCCGGCCTGTCCCCGGACGAGACCCTGAACCACGTCCTGACAGCCATCCGGTCACGCTTGAACAACGACCCGGACGAAGAACGCCTGGTAACGGCCGAGGAACTGCGGCACCTGGCAAAGACACGACTGGGCAACGCCCTCTAAGGGGCGCGGGGAACTGCGCGAGCAACCACCGACCACCCGCACCCGCACCCGGCAAACCACACCAAACCCCACCCTCGTGGCCGCCCCCGCTCAAATTCACTGCTCCTTTGAGTGCAAGTTTGATCACAACGGCAGGCCCCCCGTAAGCGCCGCAGGCAACCGTCGCTACCATGCTGGGGGCCGGTGGACCGTACCCGGCCGGGCCCGACCGACAAGGAAAGCCGGCGCGGCCCCAATCCCCGCTCCCGGAGGAAATTTCCGTGCCGGCTGGAACGCTGTACCGCGGCCGGGAAGGAATGTGGTCCTGGGTGGCTCACCGAGTCACCGGCGTCCTCATCTTCTTCTTCCTGTTCGTTCACGTGCTGGACACCGCTCTCGTGCGGGTGTCCCCCGAGGCCTACGACACCGTCGTGGCCACGTACAAGACGCCGATCGTCGCGCTGCTGGAGTACGGCCTCGTCGCCGCCATCCTCTTCCACGCGCTCAACGGCCTGCGTGTCATCGCCGTCGACTTCTGGGTCAAGGGCGCCCGCTACCAGAAGCAGATGCTCTGGACCGTCGTCGCCCTGTGGGTCGTGCTGATGCTCGGGGCGATCTACCCCGTCCTCGGCCACGCCGCTCGTGAACTGTTCGGGAGCTGACGCCAATGTCCACGACTGAATCCCCCGCTTCCGGGATCGGCCCCGTCGAGGGCGCCTCCCTCTACTCGGCCGACAACCCGGCGCCGCTCATCGAGGCGCCCCGCGCCCGCACGAAGAAGACCCCGAAGTCCACCCGGGGCAACTTCGAGATGGTCGCCTGGCTGTTCATGCGCCTGTCCGGCGTCGTGCTGGTCGTCCTGGTCCTCGGCCACCTGCTGATCCAGCTGGTGCTCGACGGCGGCGTCTCCAAGATCGGCTTCGCCTTCGTGGCGGGCCGCTGGGCCTCGCCGTTCTGGCAGGTCTGGGACCTCCTGATGCTCTGGCTCGCGATGCTGCACGGCGCGAACGGCCTGCGCACGGTCATCAACGACTACGCGGAGCGCCCGAACACCCGCCTGTGGCTCAAGGGCCTGCTCTACACCGCCACGGTGTTCACCATCCTGCTGGGCACGCTGGTGATCTTCACCTTCGACCCGAACATCCGCTAGGCACGGGGCTGCGAAAATCATGAAGGTACACAAGTACGACACCGTCATCGTCGGCGCCGGTGGCGCCGGCATGCGCGCGGCCATCGAGTCGACCAAGCGCAGCCGCACCGCCGTGCTGACGAAGCTCTACCCCACCCGCTCCCACACGGGCGCCGCGCAGGGCGGCATGGCCGCCGCGCTGGCCAACGTGGAGGAGGACAACTGGGAGTGGCACACCTTCGACACGGTCAAGGGCGGTGACTACCTGGTCGACCAGGACGCCGCCGAGATCCTGGCGAAGGAGGCCATCGACTCGGTCCTCGACCTGGAGAAGATGGGCCTCCCGTTCAACCGGACGCCCAACGGGACCATCGACCAGCGCCGTTTCGGCGGTCACAGCCGCAACCACGGCGAGGCCCCGGTCCGCCGCTCCTGCTACGCGGCCGACCGCACCGGTCACATGATCCTCCAGACGCTCTATCAGAACTGTGTCAAGGAGGGCGTGGAGTTCTTCAACGAGTTCTACGTCCTGGACCAGCTGATCACCGAGGTCGACGGCGTCAAGAAGTCGGCCGGCGTGGTGGCCTACGAGCTGGCGACCGGCGAGATCCACGTCTTCCAGGCGAAGTCCGTGATCTACGCCTCCGGCGGCACCGGCAAGTTCTTCAAGGTGACGTCCAACGCGCACACGCTCACCGGTGACGGCCAGGCGGCCGTGTACCGGCGCGGACTGCCGCTGGAGGACATGGAGTTCTTCCAGTTCCACCCGACCGGCATCTGGCGCATGGGCATCCTGCTGACGGAGGGCGCCCGCGGTGAGGGCGGCATCCTGCGCAACAAGGACGGCGAGCGCTTCATGGAGAAGTACGCGCCGGTCATGAAGGACCTCGCCTCCCGCGACGTCGTCTCGCGCTCCATCTACACGGAGATCCGCGAGGGCCGCGGCTGCGGTCCCGAGGGCGACCACGTCTACCTGGACCTCACCCACCTCCCGCCGGAGCAGCTGGACGCCAAGCTGCCCGACATCACGGAGTTCGCGCGGACCTACCTCGGCATCGAGCCCTACACGGACCCGATCCCGATCCAGCCGACCGCGCACTACGCCATGGGCGGCATCCCGACCAACGTCGAGGGTGAGGTCCTCAGCGACAACACCACCGTCGTCCCCGGCCTGTACGCGGCCGGCGAGGTCGCCTGCGTGTCCGTGCACGGCGCCAACCGGCTGGGCACCAACTCGCTGCTCGACATCAACGTCTTCGGCCGCCGCGCGGGCATCGCCGCCGCGGAGTACGCGCAGAAGGCGGACTTCGTCGAGCTGCCCGAGGACCCGGAGTCCCAGGTCGTCGAGCAGATCGAGCGGCTGCGCTCGTCCACCGGCACCGAGCGGGTGGCGACGCTCCGCCGCGAGCTGCAGGAGTGCATGGACGCCAACGTCATGGTGTTCCGCACCGAGCAGACGATCAAGACGGCCGTCGAGAAGATCGCCGAGCTGCGCGCCCGCTACAAGAACGTGGCGATCCAGGACAAGGGCCGGCGCTTCAACACCGACCTGCTGGAGGCCGTCGAGCTGGGCAACCTGCTCGACCTGGCCGAGGTGATGGCGGTCTCCGCCCTCGCCCGCAAGGAGTCGCGCGGCGGTCACTACCGCGAGGACTTCCCCAACCGCGACGACGTCAACTTCATGCGCCACACCATGGCGTACCGCGAGGTGGGCGACGACGGCGCCGAGTCCATCCGGCTCGACTACAAGCCGGTCGTCCAGACCCGCTACCAGCCGATGGAGCGTAAGTACTGATGGCTACCCCTGTCATGGAGAAGAGCGACCAGGCCCCCGAGCCGGGCTTCGCCGACTCCCCCTACATCACGGTCACCTTCCGCGTCCGGCGGTTCAACCCGGAGGTCGCGGCCGAGGCGACCTGGGAAGACTTCCAGCTGGAGATCGACCCGAAGGAGCGCGTCCTCGACGCGCTGCACAAGATCAAGTGGGACCTGGACGGAAGCCTGACCTTCCGCCGTTCCTGCGCGCACGGCATCTGCGGCTCGGACGCCATGCGGATCAACGGCAAGAACCGCCTCGCGTGCAAGACGCTGATCAAGGATCTCAGCCCCGAGAAGCCGATCACGGTCGAGCCCATCAAGGGCCTGACGGTCCTCAAGGACCTGGTCGTCGACATGGAGCCGTTCTTCCAGGCGTACCGGGACGTGATGCCCTTCCTGATCACGAAGGACACCAACGAGCCGACGCGTGAGCGCCTCCAGACCGCCGAGGACCGCGAGCGCTTCGACGACACGACCAAGTGCATCCTGTGCGCCGCGTGCACGTCCTCGTGCCCGGTGTTCTGGAACGACGGCCAGTACTTCGGCCCGGCCGCGATCGTCAACGCCCACCGCTTCATCTTCGACTCGCGCGACGAGGCCGGCGAGCAGCGGCTGGAGATCCTGAACGACCGCGACGGCGTGTGGCGCTGCCGTACGACCTTCAACTGCACGGACGCCTGCCCGCGCGGCATCGAGGTCACCAAGGCCATCGCGGAGGTGAAGCGAGCGCTGATCACGCGCCGCTTCTGACGCCGTCGGCGTACGCCGGTTCACGGCTGTGAGGGCCCCGTTTCCCCTGGAAGCGGGGCCCTCTGGCATATGCCACACCATCGGGTGAACCCGTCGGCAACGGGCGTACGGGCACTCTCCACCCCCTGAGGATGGCCTCGACGCCAGTTCTCAGGAGGCACACGATGTCCGCAGCACCCGTCGAGCCGCCCCGCGGCGACCTTCCGCTGATCACGGAGGCGAACCGCATCATGGACCGTTCTCCGGGCTACCGCGTCGAAATCATCGAGGGCCAGCTCACCGCGACCCCGCCACCGGACGGCCCGCACGCCGTAGTCCTGACCGACCTCATCCTGCCCTTCGCGGCCGCTGGCCTCCACGGCTCGGAATCGAAGGTGGTCCAGGGCATCGGCCTCTGGCTTCCCATGGACGCCGAGGACTACGCGATTCCCGACCTGGCGATCGTGGACGCCGACGTCGACGACCACCTCGTCGAGAACAACTGCTACGACCCGGTCTGCTTCCGCCTCGTCCTGGAGGTCACCTCCAGCAACTGGAGGAACGACCTCAAGGCCAAGGTCACCGCATACGCCGCCGCCATGGTCCCCGTCTACGTGATCGTCGACCGCAAGCACCAGCGCCTCCACGTCCTGACTGACCCGGACTGCGCCGACTACTCCACCCACCGCGTCCACTCCCCGGGCGAGTCCGTCACCCTCCCCGACTCTCTCGGTGCCGAGGTCACGCTGGACGTCGCCGCGATCCTTGCCGCCGGACGGACGAAGAGCACGCCCGACGAGGGCTGACAATCAGCCGTTCCGGGCGACGATCGTCCTAGCCTGACGCCATGTCAGATGACGAGTCGTACGAACTGCTCGGGTTCGACAACGTACTGCTGCCCGTCGGTGACCTCGGTGAGGCCGTCGGGTTCTACGAGCGGGCCGGCTTCCCGGTCGCCTACCGGCTCGACGAGGCCGGGATCGCGCTGCTGAAGGTCGGCGTCGAGACGCCGGGGCTGCTGCTGCGGGTGGAGGAGGAGTTCGGGCGGCAGCCGCCGATGTGGCCCTCCGCGCGCGTGTGGCTGGAGGTGACCGACGCCCGGGTCGCCGCCCGCGCGCTGAAGGACGCCGGGGTGCCGCCGCTCGACGAGCCGTTCCCCGTCGCCACCGGCTGGACCGTCGAGTTCGCCGACCCGTGGGGCAACGTCATCGGCCTCACGGACTACTCCAAGCGCCCGGAGCTGGGCCGCCGCCCCTGAGCGGAACCTCCGCTTGAACGTGTTCAAAAACAGGTCTACAGTCAGTCCTGTCAGCGTTTTGAACGCGTTCAAGAAGGGGTGGGGCATGGACCGCACCGTCATCGCCTACGTCATCTACCTGGCCGTCAGCATCGGTCTGACCGTCTGGGTGGCCCGCACGCTCAGCCGCAACGGACGGGTCTTCCTCTCCGACGTCCTGCACGGCAACGAGAAGCTCGCGGACGCCGTCAACCACCTCCTGGTGGTCGGCTTCTACCTCGTGAACCTCGGCTTCGTCGCCCTCTACCTGAGCGACGACGAGACCATCACCGACACCCGGGGCATCTTCGAGGCGCTGTCGACCAAGCTCGGCGTGGTGCTGCTGGTGCTCGGCGTGATGCACCTGGGCAACGTGTACGTGCTCAACAAGATCCGGCGGCGCGGCCTGATGGAGCGCGAGCAGGTGCCCCCGGTCCCGCCGCAGGGCTGGGTGGCCCCGACGGCCGGGGCCTGAGCCGATGGCTCCCGCCCCCGGGACGACGGCCGGCGCCCCCGTGCGCCGGCTCACCGTCCTCTACGACGCCGAGTGCGCCCTGTGCACGCATGTACGGGACTGGCTGCTGCGCCAGCCCCGGCTGGTGCCGCTGGAACTGGTCCCGGCCGCGTCCCAGGAGGCGCGCAGGCGCTTCCCCGGGCTCGACCACGGGGCCACCCTGGACGAGGTCACCGCCGTGGGCGACGCCGGGCAGGTCTACCGGGGCGCCGCCGCCTGGGTCGTCGTCCTGTGGGCGCTGCGCGAGTACCGCAGGCTCGCCCACCGGCTCAGCACGCCCAAGGGCGCCTGGCTGGCCCGGGGGGCCGTCCTGGCCGCCGCCAAATGGCGGGGCGGGCAGCGGCAGTGGGGCGGCAACGGGTACCGGCGGGCCGACGGCTGGGTGTACGAGCCGGGGCTCGGCTGGATCTACGCCGGGCCGGGCTGTGACGACGGCACCTGCGCCACTGGATAGGCTCTGGACCCGTGCCTGCGACCAACGACGGCCCCGACGACGGCGCCCACCTCAGCAAGTCCGAGCAGACCCGCGCGCTGATCCTGGAGACGGCCATGCGGCTGTTCCAGGAACGCGGTTACGACCGGACCACGATGCGGGCCATCGCCCAGGAGGCCGGGGTCTCCGTCGGCAACGCGTACTACTACTTCGCCGGCAAGGAACACCTGATCCAGGGCTTCTACGACCGGATCGCCGCCGAGCACCGGGCGGCGGTCCGCGAGGTGCTGGCCCGGGAGACCGACCTGGAGGCGCGGCTGGCGGGCGTGCTGAAGGTCTGGCTGGACATCGCCACGCCGTACCACGAGTTCGCGGTGCAGTTCTTCAAGAACGCCGCCGACCCGGACAGCCCGCTCAGCCCCTTCTCCCCGGAGTCGGAGCACGCGCGCGTGGAGGCCATCAGCATCCACCGCGCGGTGCTCGCCGGGGCGAAGACCAAGGTGCCCGAGGACCTGCGGGACATCCTGCCCGAGCTGATGTGGCTGTCCCAGATGGGCCTCGTCCTGTACTGGATCTTCGACCGCACCGAGGGCCGCGAGCGCAGCTACCGCCTCGCCGAGCGCGGCGCCCGGCTCACCGCGCGGGGCGTCGTACTGGCCCGCTTCCGGGTGCTGCGCCCGCTGGTGCGGGAGGTGCACGAGCTGTTCACGGACTTCCTGCCGGGGATGACGAGGATGATGCCGGACCCCGCGAAGAAGCCGACGCGGGATGCCGGTCCTCAGGCCTGACGGGACGCCAGCTCGATCACCGTGATGTCCGAGGGCGCCCCCACGCGCGTGGGCGGGCCCCAGGCGCCCGCGCCGCGGCTGACGTACAGCTGGGTGTCGCCGTAGCGCTCCAGGCCCGCCAGCGTGGGGTTGGCGGCGCCCGCGATGAGGTTGCCGGGCCAGAGCTGGCCGCCGTGGGTGTGGCCGGAGAGCTGGAGGTCGACGCCGTGGTCGACGGCGTCGTGGATCTGCACCGGCTGGTGGGCGAGGAGCACGCAGGCGCGGGAGCGGTCCCGGTCGCCGAGGGCCCTGTCGTAGTCGGGGCCCTGGCCCTCGTCCTCGCCCGCCACGTCGTTGACGCCGGCCAGGTCGAAGTGGGGCAGCTCGGTGCGGGCGTTCTCCAGCGGGAGCAGCCCGAGCCGCCGCACCTCGGCGACCCACTGCTCGGCGCCGGAGAAGTACTCGTGGTTGCCGGTGACGAAGTACGCGCCGTGCCGCGCCTTGAGCTGGGCCAGCGGGGCGGCGGCCGGGCCGAGGTCCTTCACGCTGCCGTCCACCAGGTCGCCGACGACGGCGATCAGGTCGGGCTGCGTGGAGTTGATCGTGTCGACGACCTGCTGCGCGAAGCCGCGGCCGAGCACCGGGCCCAGGTGGATGTCGCTGACGACGGCGATGCGGAACCCGTGCGCCGCGCGCGGGAGCTTGGCCAGCGGCACCGTGACCCGCTTCACCTTCGGGCCGCTCAGCACACCGTACGTGCCGTAGCCGACCGTGCCGACGGCCGCCGCGGCGGCGGCACCGGCGACGACGCGGGAGACGAAGAGACGGCGGGAGGGTACGGCGAGGGGGCTGCCCTCGGACGGAGCTTCGGCACCCGGCGCCTCGGATGCCTCGGACGCCTCGGGCCTCACGGGTGCCTCGGGCGTCTCGGGCGTCTTCGGCGGAGCCGTGCCGGCCGGTATGCGCGAGGTGTCCGCGGCCGGGGTGACCGAGGGCTCCGCCCCCGCCGTCCGCCGCGCGGCCGCCCTGCGCTCCAGGAACCGCCGCAGCAGCGGCCGGACGACCTCGCCCGCGAGCACCGCGAGCAGCAGGTAGATCGACAGGGCCAGCCACAGGAAGCCCGGCCAGGCGAGCACGCGCTGGAGCCAGAACGGGGCGCCCGCGCGCTCGGCGACCAGCGCCCCGACCGCCAGCAGCCAGCCCCCGGCGATCACCGCCGCGCCGATCCGGCGCACGGGCCCCGGGGCGCGGGTGGTGTCGCGGAACAGGCGCCGCCACACATACCAGTTGGCCGTCACCAGGACGCCCACCATCAGCAACGCGACCAGCACGAAGACGACCACCATGCCGTCGTATCCCCTCGGTTGGGACGCCCGGGGCGTCCGTGACGTCCTCGTCGCCTATGACGTTCGGCGCAGTGCGCGCACGCCGCGCAACCCGATGACCCCGACGACCGTCCCCAATACGAAGGAGACGATCGCGAGCAGCAGGTGCACCCAGAAGTACGCCGTGGGGTCGCCGTCCTCGAAGGCGAGCCCGCTGCCGTCCTTGACCAGGTTTTTGACGAAAGTGATCCAGATGATCCAGCTCCACACCCCGAAAGCGAGCAGGAACCAGGAGACGGGGCGGCTGAGCTTCATGGTTTCAGTATCGCCGCACGCCGTCCGGATCCGTGCGCGGGGTGGGGAGGGGGGTGGGACCGACCCGATCGCGGGGGGTACGTTTCCGCTCGTGCCCGCTCCCAAGAAGGCCCTCAGGCGATCCCTGACGGTCACCTCCGCCGCCCTGACCGCTCTCGCCCTCCTCTCCCCCGCCGCGCTCGCCGCCCCGAGCCCGTCGACGAGTCCGTCGGCCACTCCGCCGGCGTCGATGTCGGGCGTGGGCGGCGCGCGGCTCGGGAAGCCCGGAACGCAGGTGGACCTGGCGGGCGGGGCGCCCGTGCTGCCGAAGGACCTCACGGCCCGGTCGTGGATCGTCGCGGACGCCGAGTCGGGCGACGTGCTGGCCGCGCACAACGCGCACTGGGAGCTGGCCCCGGCGAGCACCCTGAAGATGCTGTTCGCGGACACGCTGCTGCCGAAGTGGCCGAAGACGACGAAGCGCAAGGTCCAGGTCTCCGACCTCGCGGGCATCGGCTCCGGGTCCAGCATGGTGGGGATCAAGGAGAACGAGACGTACACGGTCGAGGACCTGTGGCGCGGGGTCTTCCTGATGTCCGGAAACGACGCGGTGCACGTGCTGGCCGCAATGAACGGCGGCGTCGAGCCCACCGTGCGGGAAATGAACGCACACGCCGAGGAACTCCAAGCCCTCGACACGACCGCGGTCAGCCCCGACGGCTACGACATGCCGGGGCAGGTCTCCTCCGCGTACGACCTGACGCTCTTCGCCCGTTCGGGGCTGCAGAAGAAGGACTTCCGCGAGTACGCCTCCACGGTCCGCGCGGATTTCCCGGGCGAGACGAAGAAGGACAAGAAGGGCAGGACGTCCCGCGAGCCGTACGAGATCCAGAACACCAACCGTCTGCTGCGAGGCGACTACGACGTCGAGGTCTACCCCGGCATCGCGGGCGTGAAGAACGGCAACACCACCAACGCGGGTTCCACTTTCACGGGCGTCGCCGAGCGCGGCGGCCGGGTGCTGCTCGTCACCGTGATGAACCCGGCGAAGGACGAGCACAACGAGGTCTACAAGGAGACCGCCCGGCTGTTCGACTGGGGCTTCCAGGCGGCCGGCAAGGTGCGGCCGGTGGGGGAGCTGGTGCGGCCGAGGAGCGCCACCGCGGCGAGCCCCTCGGCGGAGGCCTCCGGTGAGGCGGGCGGCACCGGGAAGGGCGCCGCGGGCACCAAGCCGGTGGCGGGTGCCGCGGCCGGGAACGGGGCCGGCGGGGCCGGGGTCGCGGCCGGTGTCGCCGCGGGGGTGCTGGTGCTGCTCGCAGGCGGTGCGTTCCTGATCAACCGGAAGTGGCCGCTGCCGGACCTGGTCCGTCGCCGGACCCGTCCGTGACGTCCGCGTCGCCCGGCTCCCCCAGTTCCTGCGCCTTGCTGCCCGTCGCCGTCCAGGAGGCGCAGAACAGCACCAGCTTCGCGGTGAAGTTGATCCACAGCAGCAGGGCGACGGGGACGCCGAAGGCGCCGTACATGCTCTTCGCCGCGACGCCCTGGATGTAGCCGCTGAGCAGCAGTTTCAGCAGTTCGAAGCCGACCGCGCCGATCAGCGCGGCCACCACCAGGCGGCGGCGCTCGGGCTGGACGCCGGGCAGCAGGGTCAGCACGTACAGCAGCAGCAGGAAGTCGGCGAGCACGGCGACGGCGAAGGCGGCGACGTAGAGCAGGACGCCGCCGACCCCGCCCTGGGCGAGGCCGATGGTGCGGATGATCCAGCCGACCAGCGCCGAGGCGACGGTGGAGATGCCGACGGTGATCAGCAGCGCGCCGCCGAGACCGACGAGGACACCCGCGTCCTTGGCCCGGTGCAGGACCGGGTTCTCCTCCTCGTCGGGCAGCTCCCACACGGCGCGCAGGCAGCCCCGGGTGGCCTCGATCCAGCCCATGCCGGTGAACAGGAGCAGGAGCGCGGAGATCACACCGACGGTGCCGGCGTTGTCGACGAGGCCCTGGATGTTCAGCTGGTCGGAGATGCCGGGGATCTGCTCGGCGAGCTTGTCCTGGAGCTTGTCCTGCTGCTGCTTGTTCAGCGTGGCGGCGGCGACGGCGGCGGCCAGGCTCAGCAGCGGGAACAGCGCGACGAAGCTGGTGAAGGTCATGGCGGCGGCCAGCCGGGACCACTTCACCCGGTCGAGACGCTCGTAGGAGCGCCACGCGTGCGTGGTCATCAGGCGGGCGATCCACGGTCCCACGACGGGGAGCTTCTTCAGCCAGTCCATGATCCGACCCTGCCCCCGCTCGTCGCGTTCCATGATCCCGAGGGCCCCCCGGATCCGGCCGCGGACCGGAAGACCAGTGTCCTTGTGCCCCAGAAGCGCAGGATCGTGCCCAGGATCATGCCGACCCCGGCGCCGGAGACCGTGTCGGCGCGCTGCGAGGTGAGGCCGAGCCCGTAGTGGCTGACGGCCAGGCAGAGCAGTTGCACGGCGGCGCCGGCGGCGTTCACGGCGAAGAACACCGCGCAGGGGCGCAGGCCCCGGGGGCGGCCGAGGTGGCGGTAGGTGCCCAGCGCGTTGCCCGCGTAGGCGACCGAGCAGCCCGCGACGAAGGAGAGGGCCTTGGCGGTGAGCGGGTCGAGACCGGCCGGGCCGCGCAGGCACGTGAAGAGGCCGAGGTCGACGGCGTAGGCGAGCAGGCCGGCGGAGGCGAAGCCCAGCAGTTCACGCCGGCCGGCTACCAATTGGCCACCGCCAGGCCGTACATCGCGAGCCAGACCACGCCGATCAGCGCGAGGGCGCGGTCGCGCAGGACGACGTCCTCGGGCTCGCCCGCGGTGCCGCGGTCGGCGAAGACGGCGTAGCGCAGGACGGCCAGGACGAAGGGGATCACGGAGAGCTGGCGCCAGGGCAGCACGCTGGTGTGCGGGACACCGCCCTCCTCCATGGCCCACAGGCAGTAGCCGAGGACGGCGACCCCGGCGGCGAGCTGCCAGACGAAGCGGAGGTAGCCGGTGGTGTACTCGGTGAGCAGCGCGCGCGTGGCACCGTCCTTCCCGGCCATCTGCACGGCTTCGGAGTAGCGCTTGGCGGCGACCATGAACAGGGCGCCGAAGCCGGTGGTGATGAGGAACCAGCGCGACAGGGGGATGCCGAGCGCGAGTCCGCCGATCATCGCCCGCATCAGAAAACCGGTGGTGACGACGGCGAGGTCGACGACCAGGACGTGCTTGAGGCTGACGCAGTACGCCAGTTGCATGGCCAGGTAGGCGGTCAGCAGGGCCGCGACGGGCGCGGGGCACAGCCAGGCGGCGAGGACGGGCGCGAGGACGCCCAGGACGCCTCCGACGGCGTGGGCGAGCGGCACCGGGACGTCTCCGGCGGCGACCGGGCGGTGCCGTTTGACGGGGTGGGCGCGGTCGGCCTCGGCGTCGCGGGCGTCGTTGACCAGGTAGACGGCGGCGGCGCAGGCGGTGAACAGGGCGAAGACCAGGGCGAGCCGGCCCAGCGCGTGCGCGGAGAACAGCTCGCCGGCGGCGGCCGGGGCCGCGACGACCAGGACGTTCTTGACCCACTGACGGGGGCGCGCGGTGCGCAGCAGTCCGGCCGGGACCCGTCTCGCGCGACGCGGCGGGTCGGGCTCCCGCTGCTGTTCGGGGCCGCGTTGGCGCAGGACGGCGGTGTCGGTGACGGCCGTGTCAGTCACGGGTGCCTCCGCGCATCCAGCCGGCACCGAGCCGGGCCGTGAGCGCGCCCAGGGCGGCGCCCGCGGCGACGTCGGAGGGGTAGTGGACGCCGACGACCAGCCGGGAGGCGCACACGGCGGCGGCGAGCGGCCAGGCGGCACGCACCCCGAGGGTGCCGAAGACCACGGCGGCCGCGGCGGCCGAGGTGGCGTGGGAGCTGGGGAAGGAGTGCCGGCCCGCGGTGCGCACCAGGGGGACGACGTGCGCGGGGCGGGGTCGGCGCACGACCCGCTTCACGCCCATGCTGACGACGTGGGCGCCCGCGGTGAGGGCGGTGCCGCGCAGCCAGGCCGTGCGCCGGGGCGCGTCCACGGCGGCCGCGGTGAGGCCCGCCGCGAGCCACAGCGCCCCGTGCTCCCCCGCCCAGGACAGGGCGCGTGCGGCGCCGGCCACGCGCGGGTCGGTTCCGTGGGCCCTGAGCGCGCTGACGATCCGGTGGTCCATGTCGTCGAGGTCGTCCATGTGGACTCACTGTCCACGCCCGCGGCACGCGAGGGCGGGCACACCGGAGCGACATACCATTAATCACCCGTTTCAGGGATGCTCCGAATGTTTTGGGACTAACCATTCACACATGGCGAGACGGGGCGATACGGTCACCGCCATGTCTGCCGACACCGTTCCCGACGCCGACTGGGGCACCGTCACCGGCTGGGGCCGCACGGCGCCCACCGCGGCGCTCCTCGTCCGGCCGCGGACCTACGAGGAGGCGGCCGTCGCCGTCCGGGACTGCGGGGTCCGGGGCGGCATCGCCCGGGGGCTCGGGCGGGCGTACGGGGACGCGGCGCAGAACGCCGGGGGTGCCGTGCTCGACATGACGGCCCTGGACCGCGTGCACGCCGTCGACGTCGCGGGCGGCACCGTGCTGTGCGACGCGGGCGTCTCCCTGCACCGGCTGATGGAGGTGCTGCTGCCGCTCGGCTGGTTCGTGCCGGTGACGCCCGGCACCCGCTACGTGACGGTCGGCGGGGCGATCGGCGCGGACATCCACGGCAAGAACCACCACGTGTCGGGGTCCTTCACGCGGCACGTGCTCTCCCTGGAGCTGCTCACCGCCGACGGCCGGGTCCGCACCGTCACCCCGGGCACGCCCCTGTTCGACGCGACGGCGGGGGGCATGGGGCTGACCGGCGTGATCCTCACCGCGACGCTGCGGCTCCAGCCGGTCGAGACGGCGCTGATGTCGGTCGACACCGAGCGGGCCGGCGACCTGGACGACCTGATGGCCCGGCTGACCGCCACCGACCACCGCTACCGCTACTCGGTCGCCTGGATCGACCTCCTCGCGCGCGGGCGGGCGACCGGCCGCGCGGTGCTCACCCGCGGCGACCACGCCCCGCTGGACGCGCTGCCCGCCCGTTCGCGCGCCCGGCACGCGCCGCTGGCCTTCCGCACCTCGCGCCTGCCCGCGACCCCCGACTTCCTGCCGGGCGGACTGCTCAGCCGTACGACGGTGGGCCTGTTCAACGAGGTCTGGTACCGCAAGGCCCCCCGGGAGAGCCGGGGCCGCCTCCAGCGGATCTCCACCTTCTTCCACCCGCTGGACGGCGTCCCGCACTGGAACCGGGTCTACGGCCGCGGGGGCTTCGTGCAGTACCAGTTCGTCGTCGGGCACGGCCGCGAGGAGGCCCTGCGCCGGATCGTGCGGCGCATCTCCGCCCGCCGCTGCCCCTCCTTCCTGGCCGTCCTCAAGCGCTTCGGGGAGGCCGACCCGGGCTGGCTCTCCTTCCCCGTCCCGGGCTGGACGCTCGCCCTCGACATCCCGGCGGGCCTGCCGGGGCTCGGCGCGTTCCTGGACGAGCTGGACGAGGAGGTCGCGGACGCGGGCGGTCGGGTCTACCTCGCCAAGGACTCCCGGCTTCGCCCCGAACTGCTCGACGCGATGTACCCCCGCCTGGCCGACTTCCGCGCCCTGCGCGCGGAGCTGGACCCGCGCGGGGTGTTCGTCTCCGACCTGGCCCGCCGCCTCGCCCTGTGACGCCCCTGCCACCACTGACATGTCTGGAGCAGTCGTGAAGGACGCCTTCGGCCTCCCCCAGTCCCTCCTCGTCCTCGGCGGTACCTCCGAGATCGCGCTCGCCACCGTGCGCCGCCTGGTGGCCCGCCGCACCCGTACGGTGTGGCTGGCCGGGCGCCCCTCCCCCGCCCTGGACGCGGCCGCCGGGCAACTGCGCGGGCTCGGCGCCGAGGTGCGCACGGTCGCCTTCGACGCGCTGGACCCCGAGGGCCACGAGGCGGCGCTCGGCAAGGTGTTCGCCGAGGGCGACATCGACCTGGTGCTGCTGGCCTTCGGCATCCTGGGCGACCAGGCGCACGACGAACGCGAGCCGCTGAACGCCGTGCGGGTCGCGCAGACCAACTACACCGGCGCGGTCTCGGCCGGGCTGGTCGCCGCCCGCTCCCTCCAGGCGCAGGGGCACGGCTCGCTGGTGGTGCTCTCCTCCGTCGCCGGTGAGCGGGCCCGCCGCGCCAACTTCATCTACGGCTCCAGCAAGGCGGGCCTCGACGCCTTCGCGCAGGGCCTGGGCGACGCGCTGCACGGCACGGGCGTGCACGTCATGGTCGTACGCCCCGGGTTCGTGCGCTCGCGGATGACCGAGGGGATGGCTCAGGCGCCGCTCGCCACGACGCCCGAGGCGGTGGCCACGGCCATCGAGCTGGGGCTGCGGCGGCGTTCGGAGACGGTGTGGGTGCCGGGCGCGCTGCGGGTGGTCATGTCCGCGGTGCGGCACCTGCCGCGGGCGGTGTTCCGGCGGCTGCCCGTGTGACGTCCGGCTGCCGGTGCGACGCCGGGCAGCCGGTCCGGGGTGCGGCTGCCGCCGGTCCGAGGTGCGGCCACCGGTGCGACGTCCGGCTGCCGGTCCGAGGTGCGGCCACCGGTGCGACGTCCGGCTGCCGGTCCGAGGTGTGGCTACCGGGTCGGCAGGGAGCCGGTCTCCACACGGCCGGCCTGCGGGGGCACGGTGGCGCTGCCGAAGGGGAACTCGCGCAGCTTGCGCCAGACCGCGTCGGCGCCCTGCTCGTACAGCGCGAAGCCGGTGCAGGGCCACTGGGCCTCGTAGTCGGACAGCTCCTCGTAGGCGCGGTCCATCGCCGCCTCGTCGATGCCGTGCGCCACGGTGACGTGCGGGTGGTACGGGAACTGCAGTTCGCGGGGGACGGGGCCGGACGCGTCGCGCACCCGCTTCTGCAGCCAGGAGCAGGCCGCCGCGCCCTCGACCACCTGGACGAAGACGACGGGCGACAGCGGCCGGAAGGTCCCGGTGCCGGACAGCCGCATCGGGAAGGGCCGGCCGCGTGCCGCCACCTCCGCCAAGTGCGCCTCGACGGCGGGCAGCGCGGCGCCGTCGACCTCGGTCGGCGGCAGCAGGGTGACGTGCGTGGGGATGCCGTGAGCAGCGGCGTCGCCGAAGCCCGCGCGCAGCTGCTGGAGCTTGCTGCCGTGAGGCTCCGGGACCGCGATCGACACGCCGATCGTTACGGTCCCCACTTCGTCTCCTGTCGTTGTGTGTCCTTCGGACGGACACCCGGATATCGACTGTACGGCCACCGCCGTGCCGTGGGCAGGCGCAACCGGAGTGATGTGCAGCGCTACGGCGGCATGCCGGGGCGCACGGACGGTGCCGGGGGCACCGCGGCGGCGGCACTCCCGGGCGGTGTCGCGGGTCAGTGCTTGGCGGGGAGGAAGCCCACCTCGTCGTACGCCCGGGCGAGGGTCTCGGCGGCGACGCTCCTGGCCTTCTCCGCACCCTTGGCGAGGATCGCGTCGAGCGTCTCCGGGTCGTCCAGGTACTGCCGGGTGCGCTCCCGGAAGGGGGTGACGAACTCCACGACGACGTCGGCGAGGTCCGTCTTCAGCGCGCCGTAGCCCTTGCCCTCGTACTTCCGCTCCAGCTCGGCGATCTCGGCTCCGGTGAGGGTGGAGTAGATCGTCAGGAGGTTGCTGACGCCGGGTTTGTGCTCGCGGTCGAAGCGGACCACGGTGTCGGTGTCCGTGACCGCGCTCTTCACCTTCTTCGCGGTGGCCTTCGGCTCGTCGAGGAGGTTGATCAGGCCCTTCGGGGTGGCCGCCGACTTGCTCATCTTGGCGGTCGGGTCCTGAAGGTCGTAGATCTTCGCCGTCTCCTTGAGGATGTACGCGGTCGGCACGGTGAAGGCGTCGCCGTAGGTCTGGTTGAAGCGGTCCGCGAGGTCGCGGGTCAGCTCCAGGTGCTGGCGCTGGTCCTCGCCGACGGGGACCTGGTCGGCCTGGTACAGCAGGATGTCGGCGACCATCAGCATCGGGTAGGTGAACAGGCCGACGGTGGTGCGGTCGTTGCCCTGCTTGGCGGACTTGTCCTTGAACTGCGTCATCCGGGAGGCCTCGCCGAAGCCGGTGATGCAGTTCATCAGCCAGCCGAGCTGGGCGTGCTCGGGGACGTGGCTCTGCACGAACAGGGTGCAGCGGTCCGGGTCGAGGCCGGCCGCGAGGAGCTGTGCGGCGGCGACGCGGGTGTTCTCGCGCAGTTCCTTCGGGTCCTGCGGGACCGTGATCGCGTGCAGGTCGACGACCATGTAGAACGCGTCGTGGGTGTCCTGCATGTCGACCCACTGGCGGACGGCGCCGAGGTAGTTGCCGAGGTGGAACGAGCCGGAGGTCGGCTGGATACCGGAGAGCACGCGCGGACGACGCTGCATGGCGGAGCCATTCCCCTGAGGGTGGTGGTGGGAGACGGGTGGGCGTTCAGAGGCCATGCTCACCATTCTCTCAGGCCGCGCGGGGCGGTCGGGCACTGGTTCGGAACAGGGAGGCTGCATTCCGGGCCCGGCGGTGTAACAAGGGCGGGGGCCGAGGGCGGGGACGGAGGGGGTACGGCGTGCGGTGGTGGGCGGGGGCGGCGCTGGCCGCGGTGGTGTGGGCGGGGGTGCCGGGGACCGCGGTGGCGGACGGTGCGGCGCCCCTGGTGGATCCGGACGTGGCGGTGATCGTGTGGACGGGCACGGGGCGCACCACGTCCTGGCACGCGGGTGAGCGGGACTTCGACCGGCTGCGCAGCCTGCTCGACCCGTCGTACTCGGGATCCGAGCCGGTGCCGGAGGACTGGACGCGGGACCGCCGTCCGCCGGTGCGGTTCACGGTGCTGTGGGGGCTGACCGGGGTCGGGGGGTGGCCGCAGACGGAGCGGGCGCCGGGCGGGGACGTGGCGATGCTGCGGCAGGACCAGCTGTTCCTGGCCGGGGACGGCACGCCGTGGGTGCGTACCGATCCGGCGCCGGACGTGGCGGACGACGACATCCGCTGGCACCGGGTGGACCGGGACACCTACGCCTGGCTGGTCGACGAGGGCTTCGTCGCGAAGGACGGGTCCGGGGACCAGGAAGAGGACCGCGGGCCGGACGGGGTGTGGTGGGCCGCCGCCGGGCTCGGGGCGGGCGTCGCGGGGACGCTGCTGGTCCGCCGCGCGGCGGACCGGTACCGGACCGGGCCGCCGCGCGGGGAGCCGCGTCAGGAGCTGATCGACCTGTAGCCGGCGCTCCGGGCGGCAGGTCAGCCGAGGTCGATCTCCGGGTACAGCGGGAAGCCGGCCACCAGGTCGGTGGCTCGGTGCGAGATCTCGTCGGCGACCTTCGCGTCGAGGACGTGGGAGGCCTTGGACGGGGCGCCGGACTTGGTGGTGCCGGGCTCGGTGGCGGTGAGGACGCGGTCGATGAGGCCCGCGACCTCGTCCATCTCCGCCGTGCCGAGACCGCGCGTGGTGAGCGCCGGGGTGCCGATGCGGATGCCGGAGGTGTACCAGGCGCCGTTCGGGTCGGCCGGGATGGCGTTGCGGTTGGTGACGATGCCGGAGTCGAGCAGCGCGGCCTCGGCCTGTCGGCCGGTGAGGCCGTAGGAGGAGGCCACGTCGATCAGGTTGAGGTGGTTGTCGGTGCCCCCGGTCACCAGGGTGGCGCCGCGCTTGGTCAGGCCCTCGGCGAGCGCGCGGGCGTTGTCCACGATGCGCTGGGCGTAGTCCTGGAACGCGGGCTGCCGGGCCTCGGCGAGGGCGACGGCCTTGGCGGCCATGACGTGCGGCAGCGGGCCGCCGAGCACCATCGGGCAGCCGCGGTCGACCTGGTCCTTGAGGGAGTCGTCGCACAGGACCATGCCGCCGCGCGGGCCGCGCAGCGACTTGTGGGTGGTGGTCGTCACGATCTGGGCGTGCGGGACCGGGTCGAAGTCGCCGGTGAGCACCTTGCCCGCGACGAGTCCGGCGAAGTGCGCCATGTCGACCATGAGGGTCGCGCCGACCTCGTCGGCGATCTCGCGCATGATCCGGAAGTTCACCAGCCGGGGGTACGCGGAGTAGCCCGCGACGATGATCAGTGGCTTGAACTCGCGGGCGGAGGCGCGCAGGGCCTCGTAGTCGATGAGGCCGGTGGCCGGGTCGGTGCCGTAGGAGCGCTGGTCGAACATCTTGCCGCTGATGTTGGGGCGGAAGCCGTGGGTGAGGTGGCCGCCGGCGTCCAGGGACATGCCGAGCATCCGCTGGTTGCCGAAGGCCTGCCGCAGCTCGGCCCAGTCGGCGTCGGTCAGGTCGTTGACCTGGCGGGCGCCGGTCTTCTCCAGGAACGGCACCTCGACGCGGGCGCCGAGGACGGCCCAGAAGGCGACCAGGTTGGCGTCGATGCCGGAGTGCGGCTGGACGTAGGCGTGGCGGGCGCCGAACAGTTCGCGCGCGTGCTCGGCGGCGAGGGACTCGACGGTGTCGACGTTGCGGCAGCCGGCGTAGAAGCGGCGGCCGATGGTGCCCTCGGCGTACTTGTCGCTGAACCAGTTGCCCATCGCCAGGAGCGTGGCCGGGGAGGCGTAGTTCTCGGAGGCGATCAGCTTGAGCATCTCGCGCTGGTCGGCGACCTCCTGGCCGATGGCGTCCGCGACGCGGGGTTCGACGGCTCGGATGACGTCGAGCGCGGCTCGGTAGGCGGTGGACTCGGGGGAGATTTCGGCGGGCAAGGGGTCCTCCGGACGTCGGTTGCAGCGTTCGCGGTACGGATGGCCCAGGCGCACGGCTCTCGGTGTTTCCGGGGCCGCTTCCCGATGGTTCGTCCCATCCCAGCGCGCCAGTCACGGCCCGGGGCCAGGCTACCGGGTGGGGCGGGGGCATGCCGTGGGTGTCCGTGATACGGAAGGGCGCCGGTCGAACCCGGTCGCGGGCCCGGCCGGCGCCGGTGGCGGACGCCGGGGCCTGGCTAGGGCAGCGCCCGGCACAGCGCGTCCAGGGCGCCGGTCCAGGCGTGGTCGGGCGGGGTGCCGTAGCCGACGACCACCGCGTCCAGCGGGTCGGTCGTGGCCTTCGGGTGGCGGAAGACGGACAGGCCGTGCAGGCCCAGGCCCTGCCAGGCCGCCGATCTGAGCACCTGCTGCTCGGTGCCGGGCGGCAGACCGAGTACGGCGTGCAGACCGGCCGCGATCCCGGCGATCCGCACCTCGGGGACCCGGCCGGCGAGGGCCGCGACCAGGGCGTCCCGGCGGCGCCGGTAGCGCAGGCGGGAGGCACGGACGTGCCGGTCGTAGGCCCCGGAGGCGAGGAACTCGGCCAGCGTGAGCTGTTCCAGCACGCCGCAGGTGTCGGAGCCGCCGCGGGTCGCCGTGACCTCGTCGGCGAGCCCCGGCGGGAGCACCGCCCACGCCAGTCGCAGGCCGGGGGCGAGGGACTTGCTGGCGGTGCCGAGGTAGACGACGTGGTCGGGGGCGAGTCCCTGGAGGGCGCCGACGGGCTGGCGGTCGTAGCGGAACTCGCCGTCGTAGTCGTCCTCCAGGATCAGGGCGCCGGTGCGCCGCGCCCAGTCCACGACGGCCGCCCGGCGGTCGGGGTGCAGCGGCACGCCGGTCGGGAACTGGTGGGCGGGGGTGAGCAGCACGGCGCCCGCGTCCGTGAGCGCCCCGGGGTCGGCGCCCCGGTCGTCGACGGGCAGCGGGACGGTTCGCAGACCGGCGGCTTCGAGCAGGTCGCGGTGGACGTGGAGGCCGTACGACTCGACGGCCACGGTGCGCACGCCTCGCGCCCGCAGCACCGCGGCCAGCACCACCAGGGCGTGCGCGACGCCGCCGCAGACCAGCAGGTGTTCGGGGGCGGCGCGCACGCCCCGGGCGCGGGCGAGGTAGGCGGACAGCGCGCCGCGCAGCTCGGGGTGGCCGCGGGGATCGCCGTAGCCGAAGGCGTCGTTGGGAGCGGCCGTGACGGCGCGGCGGGCGGCTCTGAGCCACTCGACGCGCGGAAAGCTGGCGAGGTCCGGGCTGCCGGGGCGCAGGTCGTGGAGGGGCCGGGCGGGCTCCCGGGGGCGCCGGGCCGAGGCTTCGGCCGGCGGGGCGGCGACACGGTCGGCGACGTGGGTGCCCGAGCCCTGGCGCGCGGTGAGCCAGCCCTCGGCGACGAGGTCGGCGTAGGCGTCGGCGACGGTGTTGCGGGCGATGCCGAGGTCGGCGGCGAGGACGCGGGACGAGGGGAGCCGGGTGCCGGGTCCCAGGCGGCCGGTGCGGACGGCCTCGCGCAACGCGTCGGTGAGGCCGCGGCGCAGGCCGGGACCGGTGGGTTCGAGGTGCAGGTCCACGCCGAGAGTGGCCCAGGAATTCGCCATGGAAATGGACCATACCGCTGGGCTGTTTCCTTCCTAGGGTCGAAGGCATGACGACACCCACCGATGACACGAAGACGCCGGGCTACGCCGCCGAGGTACCCGTCCGGCTGAACTGGTCCCAGCACGCCCCTGAGGTCTACAAGGCGATGATCCGGCTCGAGACCGTCGCCAAGCGGGGGCTGGACCCGGCGCTGTACGAGCTGGTGAAGATCCGCGCCTCGCAGATCAACCACTGCGCCTTCTGCCTCGACATGCACACCAAGGACGCCCTGGCCGCCGGCGAGAGTGTGGAGCGGATCGTGCAGCTGGCCGCCTGGGAGGAGTCGCGGCACTTCTACACGGAGAAGGAGCTGGCGGCGATCGAGCTGACCGAGGCGGTCACCGTGCTGACCGACGGCTTCGTGCCGGACGAGGTGTACGAGAAGGCCGCCAAGCACTTCGACGAGCCGGAGCTGGCGCAGCTGATCGCCGCGATCACGACGATCAACGCCTGGAACCGGTTCGGCGTGACCTGCCGGATGACTCCGGGCCACTACACGCCGGGCGGGCACGCGTGACGGCACGCACGCAGCTCCTGGACCGGGAGGTCGGGAAGGCGCTGTCGGCGCTGAGCGCGGCGGCCAAGAAGGGGCTCGGCGACCCGGTGCTCGCCGAGCTGGTGATGATCCGGGCCTCGCAGCTCAACCACTGCGCGTTCTGCCTGGACATGCACCTCACCCTGGCCCGCAAGAACGGGGAGGGCGAGGAGCGCCTCGGTCTGCTCGCCGCCTGGGAGGAGGCGGGGGACCTGTACGACGGGCGGGAGCGGGCCGCGCTCGCGCTGACCGAGGCGATGACCGTCCTGACCGAGGGCTTCGTGTCCGACGAGGTGTACGAGGAGGCCGCCGTACACTTCGACGACGGCGAACTCGCCCATCTGGTCGGGCTGATCACCGTCATCAACAGCTGGAACCGGCTGATGGTCAGCCGCAGGGTCCCACCGGGGGGTTACACACCGTGAGTCACGCCGCCGCGTTCCGCGCCCTTCACCACGGCCGGGTCCCGGACGACCCCCTCGTCCTGCCGGGCCCCTGGGACGCGGCGAGCGCCCGGGTGTTCGTGGAGGCCGGGTTCCCGGCGCTCGCGACGCCGAGCGCCGGGGTGGCGGCCTCGCTCGGGTACGAGGACGGGCAGACCCCGGCCGACGAGATGTTCGCGGCGGTCGCGCGGATCGTGCGCGCCGTGGACGTGCCCGTGTCGGCGGACGTCGAGGACGGCTACGGCCTGGCGCCGAAGGAGCTGGTGGAGCGGCTCCTCGAGGTGGGCGTGGTCGGCTGCAACCTGGAGGACTCCACCGACGAGGGGCTCAAGGACCCGGCGGAGCACGCCGAGTGGCTGGCCGGGGTGCGGGGGGAGGCCGGTGACCGGCTCTTCCTGAACGCCCGGATCGACACGTTCATCCGGGGCGTCGACGATCCGGGAGCGGCCATCGAGCGGGCCGCCGCCTATGTCGCCGCGGGCGCCGACTGCGTGTATCCCATCGCCGCCCCCACCGCTCTGCTGCCGCTGCTGCGGTCCGGGATCCAGGGGCCGGTCAACGTGTTCGCGCGGCCCGGGCAGGGCCCCGCGCCCGCCGAACTCGGCGGGCTCGGGGCCACCCGGATCACGTTCGGGCCCGGTCTCCAGCGGCATGCGGAGCAGTCGGTGCGGGAGGCCGCGGCAGGCCTCGCGGGCCGCCCCCCGAGGTGAGGGTCAGGGCAGCCACTGCTTCCAGACGGACTCGTGGCCGTCCACCCACTTCTTCGCCGCCTCCTCGGGCCGCATCTTCTGCTCGGCGATCATCAGGGAGACCTGGTTCTGGTCCTCCGTCGTCCACTTGAACCGCTTCAGGAACTCCGCCGCCTTGCCGCCCTCCTTCGCGAAGCCGGCGTTGAGGTACTTCTGCAGCGGGGTGACGGGGTAGGCACAGGCGACCTTCTCCGGGTCGGCGTCGCAGCCCTCCTCGTACGGCGGCAGCTTCACCTCGGTCATCGGGACCTTCTCCATCAGCCACTGGGGGGTGTACCAGTAGCTGAGGAAGGGCTTCTTCTCCTTGGCGAACTGCTGCATCTGGGTGATCTGGGCGGCCTCCGAACCGGCGAAGACGACCTGGTAGTCCAGGTCCAGGTTCTTCACCAGGGCCTTGTCGTTGGTGACGTAGGACGGGGAGCCGTCCAGGAGCTGGCCCTTGCCGCCGCTCTCCGCGGTGCGCAGCAGGTCGGCGTACTTGTCGAGGTTCTTCCAGTTCGTGACGTCCGGGTGCTTCTTCGCGAAGTACGTCGGGACGAACCAGCCGATGTGCCCGGTGACCCCGAGGTCGCCGCCCGCGGCGATGGTCTTCTTGTCCTGGACGTAGCGCTGTTCCTGCTCGGGGTGGCCCCAGTCCTCCAGGATGGCGTCGACGCGGCCCTGGCTGAGCGCGTCCCAGGCGGGGACCTCGTCGACCTGGACGGTGTCGACCCGGTAGCCCAGCTCGTGCTCCAGCAGGTACTGGGCGACGGCCACGTTGGCCTGGGCGCCGACCCAGGACTGCACGGACAGCGTGACGGTCCTGGCGCCCTGGGCGTTGGCGTACGGGGACGCCTGCTTGGTCATGTCGGCGGCGCCGCAGCCGGTGAGCAGCGTCAGCGCGGCCACGCCCGCGAGGGCGGTGGTCGTACGCATACGCAGTCGCAGTCGCATGTCAGGCTCCCTTCTTCGTCGTACGGCGTTCGGTGGGCTGGGTGACGCGGTCGAGCATCAGGCCGAGGCAGACGATCGCGGCGCCCGCGACCAGGCCGGTCGCCAGGTCGCCCTGGGCGAGGCCGAAGACGACCTGGTAGCCGAGCGCGCCACCGCCGACCAGGCCGCCGATGATGACGACGGCGAGGACCAGGACGACGCCCTGGTTGACGGCGAGCAGCAGGGCCGGGCGGGCCAGCGGAAGCTGGACCTGGCGCAGCTGCTGGCCGCTGGTGGCGCCGAGCGAACGGGCCGACTCCATGGCGGCCGGGTCGACCTGGCGCAGGCCCTGGGCGGTGATGCGGACGACGGCCGGGAGGGCGTAGACGACCGCTGCCGCCACGGCGGGCGCGCGGCCCACGCCGAACAGGGCGACGACCGGGATCAGGTACACGAACTGCGGCATGGTCTGGAAGACGTCGAGCACGGGCCGCAGCAGGCGCTCGAAGCGGTCGCCGCGGGCGGCGGCGATGCCGGTGGCGAAGCCGACGACCAGGGTCACGGCGACGGCGGCGAGTACCTGGGAGAGCGTGTCCAGGGACGGGTCCCACACGCCGAGCACGCCGATCGCGGCCATCGCGAGGACGGCGGTGAGCGCGGTGCGCCAGGTGCCGATCAGCCAGGCCAGGGCGGCGACGATCAGGAGCACGGACCACCAGGGCAGCCACTGGAGGCCGTCGCGGAGCGGGTTGAGGATCCAGCTGGTGAAGTGCGCGGCCCAGTCGGCGGTGCCGCCGACGACGGGAACGCCGGAGTACAGGTGGGCGGTCATCCAGTCGACGGCCCGGTTGACGGGCTCGGCGATGTTCAGGTCCCAGCCGTCGGGCCAGTCGAGGAAGCCGGCCAGGCGTCCGGCGAGCGCGACGGCCGCGGCGACGACCAGGGCGTACAGCCAGGTCACCGGTGACTTTCCGGACTCGCCGAGCCGTTCCCCGGCCGCGCCGGTCACCCGGTCCAGGACGACGGCGAGCAGCACGATCGGGATGCCGGCCGCGAGGGCCGCGCCGACGTCGACCGAGGCGAGCGCCTGGTAGACGCGGTCGCCGAGGCCGCCGGCGCCGATGACCGAGGCGATGACGGCCATGGACAGCGCCATCATGATCGTCTGGTTGACGCCGAGCAGGAGTTCCTTGCGGGCCAGCGGGATGCGGGCGGTCAGCAGGCGCTGACGGGCGGTGGTGCCGAGGGACTCGACGGCCTCCAGGACCTCCCGGTCCGCGCCGCGCAGGCCCAGCGAGGTGAGCCGGGCCATGGGCGGGGCGGCGTAGACGACGGTGGCCAGCACGGCGGCGGGGACGCCGATGCCGAAGACCAGGACGACGGGGAGGAGGTAGGCGAAGGCGGGCAGCACCTGCATGGTGTCCAGCACCGGGCGCAGGACGCGGTCCATCCGGTCGGACAGGCCGGCGGCCAGGCCCAGCAGGGCGCCGACGCCGACGGAGGCGAGGACGGCGACGACCATGAGGGCCAGGGTCTGCATCGTCGGCACCCACATGCCGAGCAGGCCGCAGGCCAGGAACGCCGCCGCGGTGCCCGCCGCGAGCTTCACCCCGGCCACCCGCCAGGCGACCAGGGCGCCGATCGCGGTGACCCCGGCCCAGCCGACGGCGAGGAGGGCGAGGTACACGGCGCGTACGGCGACGACCACGATGTTGCTGACGTGACCGAAGAAGTACAGGAACAGGGGGTGGCTGTCCCGGTTGTCGATGATCCAGTCGCTGGCCCTGCCGAGGGGTTCGGAGACGTCGACGGTGAGGGCGCTCGGCCAGGTGGCGCCGCCCCACTGGGTGACGGCCAGGGGGACGAGGACGGCGGCCAGAGCGGCCAGGGCGAGGAGCTTGCGGGTCGCAGGGTGGGTGAGTATGCCCGGCGGGGCGGCCTTCTCCGAGGTCGGTGCGGTGATCGTTGCCATTACGCCGGCTCCTCGGTGGTGGGCTCGGCGGGGGTCGTCAGCTTGCGGCGCTGGGCCGGTGCCGCTGCGCCCACCCGTGCCGCCCCAGCGGCACGACTGCCCGCAGCTGCGGCGGCTGCGGCACCGTCTGCTGCGGCGGGCGCGTCGGCTGTGCCCGCTACCACCGACAGGAGGTCGGATGCGTCGACCACGCCCAGGCAGCGGCCCTCGTCCATGACGCGGGCTGCCGAGCCTGCCCTTGCCACCGCCTCGATGGCCTCCGAGACCGTGGCCTCCGGGCGGATCGCCGGGCCCGTGCCCGCCTCGTCGGCGGAGGCGGCGGGGCGCATCGCCGTGCGGACGGTGAGGACCTGCTCGCGCGGGACGTCGCGGACGAACTCGCGGACGTAGTCGTCGGCGGGCGAGCCGACGATCTCCTCCGGGGTGCCGAGCTGCACCACGCGTCCGTCGCGCATCAGGGCGATGCGGTCGCCGAGTTTGAGGGCCTCCTGGAGGTCGTGGGTGATGAAGACCATCGTGCGGCCCTCCTCGCGGTGCAGCCGGACGACCTCCTCCTGCATGTCCCGCCGGATCAGCGGGTCCAGCGCGCTGAACGGCTCGTCGAAGAGCAGGACCTCGGGGTCGACGGCGAGGGCGCGGGCGAGGCCGACGCGCTGGCGCTGGCCGCCGGAGAGCTGGCCGGGGCGGCGCTGCTCCAGGCCCTCCAGGCCGACCTTGGCGACGATCGCGGCGGCCCGCTCGCGGCGCTCGGCGCGGCCCATGCCCTGGACCTCCAGGCCGTAGGCGACGTTGTCCAGGACGGTGCGGTGCGGGAGCAGGCCGAAGTGCTGGAAGACCATCGCGGCACGGTGCCGGCGCAGTTCGCGCAGCCGGGACCTGTCCATCGCCCGGACGTCCTCGCCGTCGATGGCGATGGACCCGGCGGTCGGCTCGATGAGGCGGGTCAGGCAGCGTACGAGGGTGGACTTGCCGGAGCCGGACAGGCCCATGACGACGAAGACCTCGCCCTTGCGCACGTCGAAGGAGACGTCGGCGACGGCGGCGGTGCAGCCGGTGCGGGAGCGCAGCTCGGCCGGGCTCAGGGCGGTGAGGTCCGGGTCGGCGGGGACGCGGGCGGCCTTCGGGCCGAAGACCTTCCACAGGCCGTCGACGGAGAAGACCGGGGGCCGCTCGGCCACGGTGTCGGTCGCGGCGGCGGTGGTGTTCTTGCCGGTGCCGCTCATCGGGCGTCACCGCCGATCAGCTCGACGGCGCGCTCGCCGACCATGAGGACGCCGATCATCGGGTTGACGGCGGGCATGGTCGGGAAGACGGAGGCGTCGGCGATGCGGATGCCCTCAAGGCCGCGGATACGCAGCTCCGGGTCGACGACGGCCTGCTCGTCGGTGGCGGCGCCCATGCGGCAGGTGCCCGCCGGGTGGTAGACGGTGTGGGCGACCTTGCGGGCGTACTCGCTCAGCTCCTCGTCGCCGGTGACGTCCGGGCCGGGGCAGACCTCGCGCTTGAGCCAGCCGGCCAGCGGCTGGGACGCGGCGATCTCGCGGGCGATCCTGATGCCGTCGACGAGGGTGCGGCCGTCGTAGTCGTCGCCGTCGGTGAAGTACCGGAAGTCCAGGGCCGGCTTCTCGGACGGGTCGGCGCTGGTGAGGTAGAGGCGGCCGCGGGACTTCGGCTTGGGGATGTTCGGGGTCATGGAGACGCCGAACTCGGGGCGCTGGTAGCCGAGTCGCTCCGGATTGTCCGTGAACGGAATCTGGTAGAAGTGGAACATCAGGTCGGGGCCCGCGTGTTCGGGGTCGCGGCGCACGAACAGACCGGCGTCGGAGTCCATCGCGGAGTTGTCCGGGATGGGCCCGTTGGTCTCCCACACGATCACCGACTCGGGGTGGTCGAGCAGGTTCTCGCCGACGCCGGGCAGGTCGAGCGCCACGGGTATGCCGAGGGCTTCGAGGTCTTCGCGGGGGCCGATGCCGGAGTGCAGCAGCAGGCGCGGGGAGTCGACGGCGCCGGCGCAGAGGACCACCTCGTTCCGCGCCTTGACCAGGATCTCCTCGCCGTCCTTGGTGCGGACGTGGACGCCCTCGGCGCGGGCGCCGTCGAGTTCGAGCCGGTACGCCCAGGTCTCCAGCATCAGCGTGAGGTTGGGGCGCTCGTCCATCACGGGGTGCAGGTAGGCCACCGACGCCGAGGAGCGCTTGTTGTTCTCGGGGTGGTAGGCGAGGTCGAAGAAGCCGACGCCCTCGGTGAACGGCTTCTTGTTGAAGCCCTCGATCCGGGGGACCTGAAGCGTCTGCTGCGCGGAGTCGACGAAGTCGCGGGCGATGGCGTTCCGGTCCTTCTCGTCGACCGGGACGATGTTGTTCTTCAGCCGGGCGAAGTAGGCCTCCATCTGGACCGCGCCCCAGCCCTTGGCGCCGGCCGCCTCCCACTCGTCCCAGTCGGACGGCAGCGGCTTGAAGGCGATGAGGGTGTTGTGCGAGGAGCAGCCGCCGAGGACGCGGGCGCGGCTGTGCCGGATGTGCGAATTGCCGCGCGGCTGCTCGGTGGTGGGGTAGTCGTAGTCCAGCTCGCCGCCGAGCAGGCCCATCCAGCGGCGCAGGGTCAGCACGTCGTCGCGGCCGACGTCGCTCGGCCCGCCTTCGATGACGGCGACGGTGACGTCCGGGTTCTCGGTGAGGCGGGAGGCGATCACGGAGCCTGCCGTACCGCCGCCGATGACGACGTAGTCGTAGACGTGAGTGGTTTCTGGCATGGGGGTACTCCAGTGGGGCGAGCGGATGGTGCGGGGACGTACGGAGACGGGAGTGGTCAGCCGGAGAACCAGCGGACGGGCTTCGGCGCCAGGTTCTGGTAGACGTGCTTGCTCTCGCGGTACTCGGCGAGGCCCGCGGGGCCCAGTTCGCGGCCCACGCCGCTCTTGCCGAAGCCGCCCCACTCCGCCTGCGGCAGGTAGGGGTGGAAGTCGTTGATCCACACGGTGCCGTGCCGCAGCCGGCCCGCGACCCGGCGGGCCCGTCCCGCGTCGGCGGTCCAGACGGCACCGGCCAGACCGTACTCGGTGTCGTTGGCGAGGGCTACGGCCTCGTCCTCGGTCCGGAAGGTCTCGACGGTGAGGACCGGTCCGAAGACCTCCTCCCGTACGACCCGCATCTCGCGGTGGCAGTGGTCGAGGACGGTCGGCTCGTAGAAGTAGCCGGACTCGGGCCGCTGGGGGGACGGCTCGGGACGGCGGCCGCCGCAGCGGAGTTCGGCGCCCTCGGCGAGGGCGGAGGCGACGTAGTCCTCGGTCTTGGCGCGCTGCTGCGCGGAGACCATCGGGCCGCACTCGACGCCCTCCTCGGTGCCGCGGCCGAGGCGGATCTTCGCCGCGCGGCGGGCGAGTTCGGCGACGAAGCGTTCGCGCACCGACTCCTCGACGATGAGGCGGCCGCCGGCGGAGCAGACCTGCCCGCTGTGGATGAAGGCGGCGTTGAGGGCCTGGTCGACGGCGGTGTCGAAGCCCTCCTCGGTCTCGCAGGCGTCGGCGAAGACCACGTTGGGGTTCTTGCCGCCGAGTTCGAGGGCGACCTTCTTGACGGTGACGGCGGCGGCCTGGGCGACCTTGATGCCGCTGGTCAGGCCGCCGGTGAAGGAGACCAGGTCGACGTCGGGGTGCTCGGCGAGCCGGGCGCCGACGGTGTGGCCGGGGCCGGTGACGATGTTCGCGACGCCGGTGGGGAGGCCGGCCTCGACGAGCAGGTCGATCAGGGCGACCGTGGTGAGCGGGGTGATCTCGCTGGGCTTGATCACGAAGGTGTTGCCTGCGGCGAGCGCCGGGGCGATCTTCCAACTGGCCTGGAGGAGCGGGTAGTTCCAGGGCGTGATCATGGCGCAGACGCCGACCGGCTCGTGCACGACGACGCTGTGGATGTCGGGCGAGCCCGCGTCGACGACGCGGCCGGGGGCCTCGCCCGCGACCAGGTCGGCGAAGTAGCGGAAGGCGTCGGCGACGCAGTCGATGTCGACGCGCCCCTCCTCGACGGTCTTGCCCGCGTCGCGGCTCTCCAGCAGGCCGAGCGTCTCGCGGTCGCGCACGAGGAGGTCGGCGACGCGGCGCAGCAGGGCGGCGCGCTCGGCGACCGGGGTGTGCGGCCAGTCGCCCGCGTCGAAGGCGCGGCGGGCGGCGGCCACCGCGAGGTCGGTGTCCTTCTCGTCGCCCTCCGCGACCACGGCGAACGCCACGGCGTCCGCGGGGTCGAGGATCTCGCGCGTGGCGCCGGAGGACGCCGCGAGCCACTCGCCTCCCGCGTGGATGGTCCGGTGCGCCCGCTCCGCCGGAGTGTGCGTGCTGTTCGCCATGGTCGGTGTTGCCTTCCGTTCCCGATCGGTCCCCCTGCGTCACCCGGGTGTCGCTCTCGGGGACCGGGAGCCCCTGCCCCGCGCCCCCGTTTGCATGCCGAATCGGTGGCCGAAAGTGCGGCGCATCACGAAGGAAAGCGACAAAAGGGCTTTATCGGTGCACGGAAACGGGCACGGGCCCCGTCCCGGTCTGAACCGGAACGGGGCCCGTGCGGGCGTCGGGGCGGGCTCAGATGAGGCCGAGACCGCGGACCGCCTCGCGCTCCTCCGACAGCTCCTTGACGGAGGCGTCGATGCGGGCGCGGGAGAACTCGTTGATGTCCAGGCCCTGGACGATCTCGTACGAACCGTCCTTCGTGGTGACCGGGAAGGAGGAGATGATGCCCTCGGGGACGCCGTAGGAGCCGTCCGACGGGATGCCCATGGAGGTCCAGTCGCCCTCGGCGGTGCCGTTGACCCACGTGTACACGTGGTCGATGGCGGCGTTGGCGGCGGAGGCGGCCGAGGACGCGCCGCGGGCCTCGATGATGGCGGCGCCGCGCTTGGCGACGGTCGGGATGAACTCGTCGGCCAGCCACTTCTCGTCGTTGACGGTCTCGGCGGCGTTCTTGCCCGCGACGGTGGCGTGGAAGATGTCCGGGTACTGGGTGGCGGAGTGGTTGCCCCAGATGGTCAGGCGCTTGATGTCGGCGACCGTCGAGCCGGTCTTCTTCGCGAGCTGGGTCAGCGCGCGGTTGTGGTCCAGCCGGGTCATCGCGGTGAAGCGCTCGGCCGGTACGTCCGGGGCGGCGGCCTGGGCGATCAGGGCGTTGGTGTTGGCCGGGTTGCCGACGACGAGGACCTTGATGTCGTCCGCGGCGTGGTCGTTGATGGCCTTGCCCTGCGGCTTGAAGATGCCGCCGTTGGCCTCCAGGAGGTCGCCGCGCTCCATGCCCTTGGTGCGGGGGCGGGCGCCGACCAGGAGGGCGACGTTGGCGCCGTCGAAGGCCACGTTCGGGTCGTCGGTGATCTCGATGCCCTGGAGCAGCGGGAACGCGCAGTCGTCCAGCTCCATCGCGGTGCCCTCGGCGGCCTTGAGCGCCGGAGTGATCTCCAGGAGGCGCAGCTTGACCGGCACGTCCGCGCCGAGCAGCTGGCCGGAGGCGATGCGGAAGAGCAGGGCGTAACCGATCTGGCCGGCCGCGCCGGTGACGGTGACGTTCACGGGAGTGCGAGTCATGGCGTTCTCCGTATGACAGCTGGCGGTGGGGCGTCCCGGCCCCGGGCGTTTGATCGATCTCTTGGTATCAAGAGATCGATCCAGCCGTCAGGCTATCGCGCCCGTGGTGTCCGGCACGTCCGGGTCGGTGTGGCCCGGCCCACAGGACCGAGCCGCGGAACGGCCGAAGGGCGCGCAAAAGAAGGCGGCCGCCTGTCCGGGAGAGGGAGGACGAAGGCGACCGCCGTTCGGGGATACCGTTGCCGGACTCCCGTGGGGGTACTTCTCGCGTGCCCGTGACGCCGCGGGACATGCCTGCCCGGGACGAATTTTCTTCGCCGGTCCGCTGTCGGCCGCCGGACGCCCGCCGCGCCCGCCCGCCGCTACTTCGTGCAGCCCTGCGTCCCCGCCGCCAGCGTCGCGCAGGCCGTGGCGTCGGCCGCGGACTTCACGGCGACCATCGGGGTGTACGCGACGGTGCTGCCGACGGTGCCGACCGTCGCCCGCTGCTCGCCCCCGCCACCGGCGCTCACCTGGACCTCGTCGCCCTGTGCGGCCTGGGTGACGCGGGCCCACGCGGCACCGCAGACCTCGCTGTAGCGGACCTCGACGGCGGCGGTGCCGACCACGGCGGTCGCGCCGGTGGTCACCAGGTCGCCGCCGCAGCCCATGGCTTCCGGGTCCTTGCCGGTGCAGGCGTCGCCGCTGCACTTCACGCCCGGCGGCAGCTTCGGGTTGCTGCTCACGGTGGGGGACGGGGAGGGCTTGGTGCCCTCGTTCTTCTTGTCGCCGCCGTCCCTCAGGAGGAAGAAGGCGCCCGCGATCACGACGAGGACACCGACGACGCCCGCGACCACGGTCGTCATCCGCTTGTTGCCGCCGCCACCCGGGGGTGTCCGGCGGGACGCGCGGGGGCCGCCCTGCGGTGGCTCGCCGTACGCGTCGGAAGGGGACTCGCCGTACGGGCCGGAACGGGGGTCGCCGTACGCGTCGGAACGGGGCTCGCCGTACGCGCCGGCGGGGCCGGGGCCGTGCGGCTCGGCGGGGCCGGTCGGCCCCACGGGCTCCCCGGTGCCGGTCCGGGCGTCGGAGCGGGCCGCGCGGTCACCCGTCGGCGCGGGGCCCCGGTACCCGGCGAGACCCCACGAGTTGCCGTCGGTCGCTCCGCCGGGGGACGGGACGGAGGACGCACCGGACCCGCCGCCGTCCCGGACCGCGCCGAGGGCCGAGTCGGGGCTGTCGGCGGCCGTCGGCTGGTCGGCACCGTCGGCGGCAGCGTGGGCGACACACCCGCGGGTCCGGCGACCCCGGACGCCGCCGACGCGCCGCCGCCGTGGCGGCCGGTCCGGCTCCCCTTGCCGTTCCTGCCGCCGTGGCCCGACTTGGCCGCGGAGCCGCCCGACCTGGCCGCGGGCGTGCCCAGTTCGCCGAGCGCCGCACGGGCCTGGGAGATCCGGATGGCCTCCATGGTCATGTCGTGGCGCATCTCCGAGCGGCTCCAGGCGCGCTCGGCCAGCTCCCACATGGTGGTCAGGTGGACGGGGTTGGTCCCCGTCACCTCCGCCAGCGCCACGATGGCACCCTTCGGCGCCAGCAGCCGGCCGTTCAGATAGCGCTCCCAGGACGTCTTGCTGTAGCCCGTGGCGTCGGCCACCGACGCCACGCTCAGCTCGCTGCGGTCCACGAGCCGGCGCAGCTGACTGGTGAACTCCCTGATCTGCGGATCGAGTTCCTCCGGCAAGGCCTTCCAACGAGGCACTGCTTCCCCCTCTTCCCCCGGTGACGTGCTGGTCGTTTCCCCGCTGGTCCCCGCGCGCGGCGTCCCCCCGCGCGGCACCCGTTTCTGGCTACCCACAGGGATGCGCCCGGTCAGGATCTCAGTTCCCGGGGTGGGGGCGCACAGGAGCACAGAGGCCGCGAACGTGCACCGTCGCACGCCCACCGACCCGGGGTCCAGTGTCCCACCGGGGGTCCCGTGACCGGAACGGAACCCCCGAGAAGGCGGCGCGTAGCGGAGTAGCGGAACGGTCACTTCCGTGCCACAGCGCCCTGCCAGGCGTTGAACAGGGCGTTCGAAGTGCAGGAAGGTTGTTCCCGGCGGCGGCCCGTCCTTTCACGGGGGTGAGGACGGGCCGCCGCCCCGCGTCGCGGTCAGCTGACCGTGAAGTGCAGGGTGTCCTTGAGGAACGGGATCTCCAGCACCGGGTTCGGCTGGGCCATCAGCGCCAGCAGGGCGATGGAGAGGCCGAGGACGCCGTAGGTCGCGATGTCCGTGAAGCGCGAGCGCACGGCGAGCATGCCGACGCGGGGCATCGCCCAGCGGAGCGCGGCGCCAAGGAGCAAGGCGGCGCCGACGAGGACCAGCCCCCAGCGGAACACGTCCAGCGCGGTCAGCAGGAGCC